>NZ_CP099567.1:609534-914301 GCF_022530855.2 Candidatus Vondammii sp. HM_W22
TGCTATCCTTGCGCACGGCGGTGACCACCGACCTGCGCGGCCGGGGTGCCCGCCTGCCGGAGCTGACCACTTATACCCCGGCAGCGACCCTGCCGGCGCTGGTGGTGGCCCACCAGATGTATGGCGATGCCGAGCGGGCCGAGGAGATCATTTCACGTAACGGTATCCGCCACCCCGGGTTTGTGGCGGGGGGCGAAGAGTTGGAGGTGCTGAATGGCTAATTTTCTGAAACTGATGGTTTTATGCTCGCCGGAGGGGTCCCATGCCTGACCATCGAGGGGGAGCTGTACGGCGGCTGGAAGGAGATCAGCCTGACCCGTTCGCTGGATATCTTCGCCAATACCTTCGACCTGACCCTGACCGACAATCAGGCAAGCCAGGCGCGCACCGTCAAGCTGGGATCGCCCTGCTAGGTGCGCATCGATGGGGAGACCCTGATCACCGGCTACGTTGACCGCATCCGCCCCCGCCACGATGGGCGAAGCCGCAGCCTGACGGTGTCGGGGCGGTCGCAAAGCGGTTTGCCAAACTTTTAGGCATCGCAGTTTCATCGACCGTGGAAACAAGCCCGGTCTTGGTATCCGCGATTGCTGAAGGTGAAACCGTATTCGAATACCTGGAGACACTGGCCAGACAGCAGAGTGTGCGCCTGGTCACTGATCCTACCGGGGACCTGGTGATCACCCGTGCCGGCATAGAGTGCGTAGGTACGGCGCTGGTGCTCGGCGAAAACATCGAGGAGGCGGAGGGTGAGTTCAGTCACCGCGACCGGTTTAGTCATTACTACGTCACCGGACAGCGTGCCGGTAATAACACCTGGCCCGACGACAAGCCGGAGCTGGCGGCGCAACGTCCACTATGGCCGGTCCCGGCAGGCCACCTACACGGTGACCGGCTGGCGCCACAAGGACGGTCTCTGGTCACCCAACACCCGGGTCCGGGTGCTGGATGAGTGGATGGGCTTCAACGATGAGTGGCTGATGATCGGCACCGTGGAGTTCGTGCTCGATGCACGAGGCCAGCGCACCCGCCTGACCGTGATGCCGCCCGAGGCTTACGATCTGGTGCCGCTGCCGGCCGAGGATGGGGGTGACTGGTGAGCGAGTCCGCCATTCGCCGTTTGACCAACCCCATGCGCCGACGGCTGAGACTGTTGGTGAGCCGTGCCGTGGGGCGTCTGGTGGACCCCTCCACCCTGCTGCAGACCCTGCAGCTGGAACTACTGCGCGGTGAGTTGCTGGATGGCGTGGAGCATGTCGAGGGCTACGGCCTGGGCACTCCCGCCCGCCGGGTTTGAGGCGATCAGCGCCAGCCTGGGCGGTGATCGTGGGCACACCGTCTGTCTGTCTGCTTTTCATCGCCGGTTCCGCTTGCAGAACCTGGCCCCCGGCGAGGTCGCCCTGTACACCGACGAAGACCAGAACGGTGGCCACCGCATCCGGTTCAAGCGCGGCCAGGAGATCCATCTGGTGGCGGGGGCTTCATCCATTGTGATGACCCCGGCCGGGATCACGATCACTGCGCCGACCATCGATATTGTGAAGGGGTGAGCATGTACGGAGTGGCACGCAAATCAGTTGACAGCGCCGGGGGTGCCCAGCTCAACGGCGGGCAGGGTTTCGTCACCATCGATGGCGCTCGGGTGGTGCTGCTGGGTGACCCGGTTCAGGGCCACGGAGAGGGCGGGCACGCAGGTCCGGTGATGGCAGAGGGTAGCAGCTTCGTCCGGATCAACGTGGTGCCGGTCTGCCGGGAAGGCACCTGGCCAGTTGTGGTCACGCCACCACCGGCAGCGATTACGTGAGGTTGAGCGACTGATGGATCTGGCAATTACCTACAACGACCGTGAGCTGACCTTCGCGCCAGCGGTGGAGAATGTCGATCTGGCCACCGAGTCCGGACTGCGCTCTGCGGTGCTGGTATCGCTGTTCACCGATCGGCGGGCTGCCGACGATGACCCGTTGCCATCGAGTGCGCTGGATCTGCGCGGCTGGTGGGCGGATGCGTGGCCCGAGATGGAGGGTGATCTGGTCGGCTCACGCCTCTGGCTGCTGAGCCGAGAGAAACAGACCGCCGCCGTGCTGCACCGGGCGCGGGAGTATTCCGAGGAGGCGCTGGCCTGGCTGATCGAGGACCATGTGGCCACGGCAGTAGCGGTCAGTGCGGAGTGGATACGGACCGGGGTGCTGAGGCTGCAGGTGGCTATCACCCTGGCCGATCAAACCCGATTTAAAGACGTTTTCAACTATCAATTACAGGCTGCATAAATGGCATTTAACAGGCCCACATTACAAACCATTGTCCAGCGCATCCAGACGGACATCGAGAGCCGTCTGGCGGGGACCGACCCGCGTCTGCGCCGGTCGGTGCTGGGCGTGCTGGGACGGACATTAGCCGGTGCGGCACACGGCCTGCATGGCCATCTGGATTGGCAGAGCCGGCAGATCATCCCGGACACCGCCGAGGCGGAGATCCTGGACCGCTGGGCCAGCTGGTGGGGTGTCAGCCGCAAGCCCGCCGCAGCGGCCACAGGCAATGTCACCTTCACCGGTACGGATGGCGGTACCATCCCCGCCGGTGCCACCCTGCAGCGTGCTGACGCTCTTGAGTACACCACGAGTGCCGAGTGCATCATCACCGGCGGCACTGCCACGGTGGCGGTAACCGCATCCAGTGCCGGGCAGGATACCAGCGCCGTTGGCGGGGTGGCGCTATCGTTGGTATCCCCGGCTGCCGGGGTTCAGAGCACGACCACGGTAGCCACCGGTGGCCTGACCGGCGGCGCCGACGAGGAGACCGATGCGGCTCTGCGCGATCGCCTGCGCGCACGGGTACAGAACCCGCCCCACGGCGGCAACTCGGCTGATTATAAAGCTTGGGCGCTGGAGGTGGAGGGCGTGACCCGCGTCTGGGTGTTTCCCATGTGGCTGGGGATCGGCACGGTGGGTGTATTTTTCGTGCGGGATGATGATGCCGGTTTTATTCCCGACGCAGGGGAGGTACAGACGGTGCAGGATTACATCGATGCGCGGCGGCCGGTGACGGCGGACCTGATAGTCATCGCCCCGATCGAGTCGGCGGTGGATATAACCATCCGGATCAACCCGAATACGACCGCCGTTCAAATGGCTATCGAAGCGGAGCTGACCGATCTGTTCCGGCGCGAGGCATCGGTGGATGATGGCGCCGGATCTGGCACCATCCTGATCTCCCACATCCGCGAGGCCATCAGCCGTGCCGATGGCGAGTTTGACCATGTCCTGGTCACCCCGGCGGCTGATGTCGCGTTCTCGGCCGGTAAGATCGGCTCCCTCGGCAACATCATCTGGCAGGCGCTGTGATGGCCACCACAACCGACTATAAAGCTCAGCTGCAGGGACTGCTCCCACCGGGCCGCCTGTGGGACGCCCTGCGCGAAGACGGCAGCTTGGCCGACCAGTTGCTGGCCGCCCTGGCCGAGGAGTTCGCCCGTGTGAATGACCGTGCCGAGTCGCTACTTAACGAGGCCAATCCGCGTGCCACCTATGAATTGCTGGCCGAGTGGGAGGCATTCGCTAACCTGCCGGACACCTGCACCGGCAGCACCCTGACACTCCAGGAGCGCCGGGCCGTGCTGGTGCAACGTCTGACCGCCACGGGTGGGCAGTCGGTGACCTATTTCCAGTCGGTGGTCAAACGTCTGGGCTACACCGTCGAAATCACCGAGTACAGGCCGTTTATCTGCGGCATCAGCCAATGCGGTATGCAAGCGCTGAACCCGCCCAAGATGCGTTTTGTCTGGCGGGTACGCCTGACGGACCCACGGGTTACCTATTTCCGCTGCGGCGAGTCACAGGTGGGAACAGATCCCCTCTTGAAGATCAACCGCGCAGAAGACCTTGAATGCGTGCTGCGCCGGGTGAAACCGGCTCACACATCCCTGTTTATGTCCTACGAAGGAGCCTGAACCATGGACTATATACCACCCGTTGGAGGTGCCGCCGATGCCCCATACATTGACGGCAACCCCAACACCGGCACCGAGGGCAGCATCCCGCCCGCAGCAGCCATCGAGCACCCCATGCGGGAGATCGTCAACGCCATCACTGCCCTGGGCGGCGAGGCGGATAGCGGGAACCTTACCCAGCTTGGGGCGGTAATCGCGATGGCTATTGCGGCGGGGGAGTCGCCCGGCGTACCAACCGGCACGGTGATATCCGGCTATTACGCCTCGGCTCCAATGGGGTATATCGAGACCGCCGGCGTAGAGCTGCTCCGCACAACTTACGCGAATCTCTACAACCACGCGGCGGCTGAGGGGCTGATCGTACCCGAGGCCGCCTGGCAGGCAGGCGAATACGGCATGTTCAGCAATGGGGATGGTGCCACGACATTCCGGACACCGGACCTGCGCAGCGAGTTTCTACGGGGCTGGGATCATGGGCGCGGACTTGATGGCGGGCGGGCGCTGGGGTCGTTGCAGTCCGATCAGCTGATAAGTCATGATCACGCCATTTATCAGCGTACTAGTGTAGATACGATGCAAGCCGGTACCAACACTACACAGAACACTCTACAGGCGACCAGTGATAATAATGATAAACTGACCGCTGCTACGGGCGGTGCCGAAACCCGGCCCCGCAACGTCGCAATCATGCACTGCATTAAATACTAGAAGCACATCATGTCGGCACCTATCTACCACAGTTACCACCACGAAACCGGCGAGTACCTAGGGCCGGTTACCGCCTCACTCGACCCGCTGGAGACCAAACTGGCTGGACAGACGATCTATATGCGCCCTCCCGCTCACGCTGCGGCTGATGCCCCTATTGGGGCGGCTGAGTGAGAGGTGGACATCTACATTAATGGCGTATGGACGCTCGTGCCAGATCATCGGGGTACCATCTACTGGTTACCCGATGGCTCGCGTCATAAGATCACTGATCTGGGTATCGAGCCGCCTATCGAGACACTGACTGAGGAGCCTGTGATTCTTCCCCCCGAGGCTGAAACCATCGCGGCAATGGAACGTGTAATCGAATCCTACATGGATGCCATCGCCCAGGGACGACGCTGGGACAACCGCTGGACCTGTGTCGCTCGCTCAGGATATCCCAACGCGTGGCAGTCGGAGGCAGCCGCATATGGACAGTGGATGGACGCGTGTTGGGCGTATGCGTTCCAGGTACAAACCGATGCACAGGCCAGCAACCGGACCGTGCCGACTGCCGAGGAGTTGATCGCCGAACTGCCGACGATGGTCTGGCCAGATTAGAAAGGCACCCCTTCCTGAAGTGAACCGAGGCTCACAGTGACAAATATCAGATGTGGTCATTGCAATAAATTATTAGCGAAAGGTGACGTAAAAAAATTACAAATTCAGTGTCCTCGATGTCGGACACTTAACCATATAGAGGGTCAAGGAACCCCCAGCGAGAACGCCATGAGCGTCAGCAGCAAAGGCGCAATTTATGGAGTTCAATCACAACAATATCAAGCTGATCAAGACTGACTGCCTGGCGTTACTGAAAACCATATCCAACGATTCAATTGACCTGATAGCCACCGACCCTCCCTACTACAAGGTGAGAACTGATAGCTGGGACAGACAATGGAAGAACAAAGGGGAATTTTCCCACTGGCTGGATCAGGTTCTGGCGGAATATCAGCGAGTGCTGAAACCCACTGGTAGCCTCTATATATTCTGTGGGCCGTATCTCGCCTCCGAGACTGAGATATTGGTGGACACACATTTCCGGGTGCTGAACCATATCGTTTGGCGGAAGCCCCGCGGGCGGCATCTGGGACTCAACAAGGAATCTCTAACGAAGTATTGTTCCCAAACCGAGCGCATCATATTTGCGGAAAGCCGGAAGCGACAACCATTTCACTACGAACCAATTCGTAGCCATCTGGTCGATACCCTCAAAGAAGCAGGGATTACGAATAAACAGATAAATTTGGCTACAGATACACAAATGAGTGGTCACTGGACTAGCCGGTCACAGTTCAGCCTCCCCGCTGAAAAGCACTATGATACTCTCAGGCGAATTGCCCCTAAACTGAAGCCCTGGCGGCAACTACGCTCCGAATATATGGCAATCAGGGTAGGACCTCGCCGGAGGGGCCGTTTCTTCGCCGTTACCAAGCATGTACTGTTCACTGATGTGTGGGATTTTCCATCTGTTCAGTCTTACCCGGGCAAGCACTCTTGTGAGAAGCCGGTAGCTCTAATGCGCCACATAGTAGAGACTAGCAGTAAACCCGGCGCATTGGTGCTCGACGGTTTTGCAGGTAGCGCAACCACTGCCATTGCAGCTCACCAATTAGACCGCAAGTTTATCGGTAGTGAGATGAGCGAGACTGAATTTAACCATGCCGTGGATCGGCTGACTGAATGTTTGACTAGCAGGCTTTAAAATCACTTTGAGATAAAATAATGCTTATCGCTAATTGACTGGGGGTCTATCGCAAAATGAACGGCGCGCTACAAATACGGTGGCAGACCCCGCCGCCACCACGCGGCCGTGGGGGGGGGCAGACGGCGCAGCCATGAGCGGCGAAGGCATCGCCCACCCTGACGACAGGCTGGCCGTTGATGAAAACATTGGAACTCCCTTCTATCGCGCTGCTTGAGGGAAAGCAGCCGTGACCAGAGCCGGTATCGCCTTTACGGGTTACTTTTGGCATGGTGATTCTCCTTTATCAATTGACCTGCCGGACTGGGGCTTGTGCCCCGTGTCGCTTGCCCGGACAGCGCGTCTTTCAGGGTGAGAAAAAAGAATAAAAGTCTCGTACTTTAATGTCTAGCTGTTTTTAAGGGGTTTTGAATTTTGTTCAGGTAAATTCTGCTCATGGAGGGTGCTCTCGTCACGGCTGTCCCATCGCTTCATCAACCAGCTCTATCCAATGCTTTACAGGCATCTCCGACTTGGTATCCAGGTACAGTTGGCAGCCGATATTGGCGGTGGCAATGACATCCGGCTTGCCTTGCTGCAATGACTCCAGTTTGTTGTCCAGCAGACGGCCGGATAGATTGGGTTGGAGTGTCGAGTAGGTGCCTGCCGATCCACAGCAGAGATGGGGGTCTGTCACTCCGGTGAAGTTGAACCCCAGTTTTCCAAGAATCGATTCGACAACCCCATTCAGCTGTTGTCCGTGTTGCAGGGTGCGGGGGGATTGAAAGGCGACTTTAATCTCCCGGCTGTCAACCTTCAGCGGTGTCAGGTCTTCAGCGGTCAGAATCTCTGAAAGGTCCTTTGCCAGGGATGAGACCCGTTCGGCCTTTGTTGCGTAATCCGAGTCATTTTTTAGCCGCTTTCCATACTCTTTCACCCCGCTGGCGGAGGTGAGGATTGTCTCTGCTCCTGCTTCGATACCCCGCCACTAGGCGGCGATATTCCGCCGCATATGATCCAACCCCTCGCTGTGGGCGGAGAGATGGTGGCTGACCGCTCCGCAACAGCCCTGTTTTGGCGAACTGATAAGAGAGATGCCCAGCCGGTCCAGCACCCGGGCGGAGGCGGCATTGGTATTTGGTGTGGCGCTGGATTGGGCGCAGCCCTCCAGTATCAGCATGGTGCGTGGATGGGATGTGGCCCGGGTGGTGGCTGGAAGCGCTGACTCGCGCGATCGCCATTGCGAAACAGTGTCGCCTGGCCATCAGCCTGCCGGGCGATATCCCAAATGGTCTCTGGCGCTGCATTACTGATTAGCCAGCGTTGGGCTACGCCACACTCGACGAGCTGTCTGCCGGGGATTGATATTGGTGCTGTACCCGGGGGCAGGGAGAGTCGCCAGAGTAGTTCTTCCGCTGAGAAGAACGGGTGGCTCTGCTCGCGGATGCTTTCCCAATAACCGACACTATTCTCTATAACGTCACCACCTGTCTTTCTCTTTTCGGCCGCCACGCCTTTGGGCGTACCTGAGAGCCGAAAGTGGAGTTGGTTGCCGTCACAACAGGCCGCAGAGAGCGGCAGGGGTGTGCCTGCCCAGCGGTTCATCGTTGCAATGGCTTGTTCCTGTGAGCACTCCATGGAGAGGGTGATCTCTGCTGCCGGGACGGGCAGTATCTTTAGGCTGATATCCAAAATCTCGACACGTCATAGCCGGCGACATTTTTTATCACTTCGCCGCCAAAGCGGTGCCGGGGGCCTGAAAAGCCGCAGGCAATGGTGCCGCCCAGGGTGGCGCTGTCACCAAAATGGGGCGGCTCGAAAGGAAGCATCTGGCTCTGTTCCGACAGGGCCGACTCTATGATCTTAAGCGTGGTTTCGGCACGGGCCGTCAATACCAGCTCTTTTGGCTGGTAACTGATAATGCCGCTATGGGGTGCGATGGAAAGCTCACTGCCGCTTTCTCCACCGGCCAGCATCACCTGAGCTCGCTCCGGACTGGGAAGCAGCTTTACCAGAATCTCCACAACGATCCCCAGCATTCCTTCAGAGCCGGTCATCAGCGCCAGCAGGTCATAGCCGGGGGAGTCCAGGGCCTGACTGCCGATGGTGAGCAGTTCGCCTTCTGCGGTCACCATTTTGAGTTGCAGGATATTATGTACGGTGAGACCGTACTTCAGACAGTGTACGCCACCGGCATTCTCCGCTACATTGCCGCCGATGGTGCAGGCAATCTGTGAGGAGGGGTCGGGGCGTAGTAGAGGCCATCAGCTGCCACCACCTAAGAGATCGCTAAATTACGTACACCGGGCTGGACCAGAGCGGTGCGGTTGGCGGTGTCGATATCGAGAATCTTGTTGAATTTTGCCAGGCTCAGCAATACTCTGTCGGCCAGCGGCAGTGCGCCGCCGGAGAGACTCGTGGCAGTGCATCGTGCCACCACCGGTATTTTCCGTTTGTGACAGAGCTGCATTATCTGCTGTACCTGCTCCACGCTGTCCGGCAGTACCGCCACCAGGGGCATTTGGCGGTAGGCGGGGAGGCCGTCGCACTCATAGGGACGAAGCGCTTCTGTTTCATGGATCACCCGATCGCTGGGAAGGAGCTGTTTCAGGGCGAAAACAAGGCTGGCTTTAGCTGCGGGATCAGGCGGATTGTTGCCACTCATATTGTTATTTATCTCCACTTGTTACCGGCGCCTTTGTTACGGTCGCTTTTCCGTGCTCTATTCGTTTCTCCTGGTTTGAAAACGTGCTAGCCAGGATTTAACAAGAAAGTATGCAATAGAGTCTTTTCTCGGCAGATGAAATTTACCTTTCCCATCACCCCGCGGGGTAAAATTCCGGATCTCTTCCACCGTGAACCAGCGGGCATCCTCAAGCTCATCCTGGTCAAGCGTTATGATTGTAGACTCCGCCTGAGCAGAGAAGCCTAACATGATTGACGAGGGGAAGGGCCAGGGTTGAGATGCCAGATAAACCACGTTCTTTACCGGTATTCCCGCCTCTTCATAAACTTCTCTGGCAACGGCTTCTTCCAGGCTTTCGCCCGGATCGACATAACCCGCCAGTGTCGAATAGATACCTTTGGGCCACTCTTTTTGACGCCCAAGCAAGCAGAGGGGAGGCTCTCCATTGGACGGCAGATGCTCGACGATCATAATTACGGCAGGATCGGTGCGGGGGTAGGTCTCTTTGTTGCAGGCACTATTGCTGCAGCGTAAGGCATGACCTCCATTTTGGCTGGTGGTGGCACTACCGCATTTTCCGCAAAACCGGTTGTGTCTGTGCCAATAGAGCATCTCTCTGGCATAGGCCAGCAGTGTCGCCTCCTGCGCCTCCATTAAAAGCCCTAAATGACGCAGATCGGTGAATCTGTGCTCTTCTGCCAGGCTAGCGGCTTGAATTTCGTCATGGTCGGATAGATCCACTGCAAACAGTGGCCTCTCGCCATCCAGCCCGAGAAAGACCGTATTGGAAGCTGCCTCCAGAATTCTGTCTGCGGATGAGATGGTGCAGAGAACCGCTTTGGGATAGGGGGCGGTATGCTTCGAGTCGGACACCAGATTGCAATTGCGCCAGACAGGCACTATCAGCGCATCACCACGGGTGAGCTGGTCGGCCACCCAGTTGGGATCTTTGCGTAATCCGCTGGCCCGGTTGAGGTGTCCACCGGCATAACTTAAATGATTTTCTGCCATGGTTATCCTGTCTGTTGTGTTTCTACACGCGCCATAAACTATTTGCCTGTCTGAAAATCTGGCCAGTTTAATTTCATCTCTGCAATAGCTCTTACCCTCTGTCGTGTAATCATGGCTGGAAGCTTTGATTTATCTTCGGTTTGCCGGGCCAGTGATGCAGCATCAACCGCAGTCGCAGCTTTACAGGTGGCACGAAAAAAATCAGCTTGTGGATAGGGTTGATGTTCGAATCCTTCGCGTCCTGCTGAATCGGCTTTACAAGCCAGCAGAAACTGTTCCAGACGTTCCGGGCGTTTTAGTGCGCCCAGCGCTATAAGTATCTTAAGCAGGGTTCCTGGCTTAAGCTCCGGTGCCTTGTGGCAGTTTGTATGGTTTTCGGCGACCAACCGGGCGAGGTCACGAAAACGGTTGGGAATACGCAACCGCTGGCAGATCGCCTTGACCAGCTTTGCGCTGCGCTTCTCATGGCCGATGTGGCGGGGCCATTTTTCCGGAGGTGTAGTACCTTTGCCGATATCATGCAATAAAGCGGCAAAGCGTACCTCGGGATCACTGCTCAACAGGCAGGCCTGGTCCAGTACCATCAGGGTATGCAGGCCGGTGTCGATTTCAGGGTGGTGGACTTCAGGCTGAGGCACGCCAAACAGTCTGTCCAGTTCCGGCAGTATGCATTTCAGGGCATGGCAATCTCGGAGGGCTTCAAAGAAACGCCTCGGATTCGGCCCATCAAGAGCGCGGGATAGTTCTGACCAGACGCGTTCCGGTATAAGAGATTTCAGGCGATCATCGGCAACCATCTGTTGAATCAGTGCAACAGTCTCATCAGCGATGCGAAATCCCCGGTCGGCATAGCGTGCGGCAAACCGTGCCAGGCGTAAGATTCTTATAGGGTCTTCAGAAAAAGAGGGGGTGTGGCGCAGCAGGCGCTGTTCCAGGTCTCGCTGACCGGATAAAGGGTCAATCAGTTCGCCATCTGGGTCTATTGCCATGGCATTAATGGTCAGGTCCCGATGTGTCAGGTCTGTCTCAATCTGCGCCTGCTCATCTGCCGGAAGTGGGTTGTATCTTGGCAGTGCATATTCTTCTGAGGTTTCAGGATGCAGGAAAACCGGAAATTCCCGGCCAACCTGGCGATAGCCAAGATCCAGCAGATCCTGGGCTGAGGCGCCGGTGACCAGCCAGTCCCGTTCATGGACCGGCAGGCCCAGGAGCCGGTCTCTTACTGCACCGCCTACCAGATAAGTTTTCATCTGTATGATGCTAACCTGAAAAGATGAGATAAAACTATTGTTGTTTATTGAATATCCGGTACCTTTTCATGATGGATTATCGTCCCTCTCTGTTATTGGTTGTGCTCTCCTTTGAGTGGTTGCAGCACGGTCGGTTATTACGCCCAATCTATTGGTGGTCATCTTGATCTGATGGGGCGAAGTCGTCCCATCGATCAATTGCTGGATGATTCGGCCACGCCAGACAGGTTGAGACAGCGGCTGCAACGGGTGAGTGAGATGCGAGCGTTCGCATCAGAGCAACTGAAGCTGCCGGATAATGCGAGTTATCGGAGTTACGCTGATCTGGAACGGGACGCTGTGGTCTGGAGCGTTGTGGCGACGCCTGAGTTTTCAATGGGTCCCTTTTTTTAAACGGTTGCTGCAACAGGCTGGGGGTGATATGACCGCTTTCTATCTTGCCTGTGAACGTCTTGGGGCGCTGCCAGAGAGACAGCGCCATGCAAAAATTGAGAGGCTGTTGGAGACGATCAAAAAAGGGAGCTAAGTCAACTGCCGCAGTTGTAGATAACGGTTTCGCTCGGATTTTCCTGCCAGATAAAATGGCACGATGGTATCTATATCGGTTGGCTCAATGCCCAGTTCGCCCAGACCATTATTACTGCATACGCTGTCAACCTGCAGGGAGAGATAGTTGTCATAAGAGAAGGGCTTGCCAGGGAACAAGCCTAAGGCCCGTGCCTGAAGCCGGGAAAAGCCATCGCTCAATCCAATCACGCGTTTATTAAGCTCCAGGGTATCAGCGGTGTATTGGACCAGCTCCCGTAAGGAGAATGTCCGCGGACCGCAAAGCTCATAATGTTTTCCCCATGTGACCTTGTCATCCAATGACAGTGCAAATGCCTGCACTACATCACCCACATAGACCGGTGCGAAGCGAGCGGCGGGGCAGGCCAGTGGAAAGGGGCCGGGGATGGACTGGAGCAGCGAAGCGAAGCGGTTAAAGAAGCTGTCGTCATGGCCGAATATCACACTTGGACGAAAACTGGTGACGCGGATCTGCGGTTGCCCCAGCGTGTGAGTACGGTTCTCCGCTTTACCTTTGGTTTTCAGATACTGACTCGGGCCGTTCGACTCGCTCGCATTCAGGGCGCTCATGTGCAGGAGTCTGTTTATACCTACTTTTTTGCACGCCTCCACGACATGGTTTCCCAGGGTGACATGAAGGTGTTGAAAACTTCGGTTGCCCTTGGATTCGTTCAGTATCCCAATGAGATTGATGACTGCATCGCAGCCATTGAAGAGTTGCTGGAGTTGATCCGGATCGAATGGGTTCGACTTTGTCAGTCGTACCCCTTCAATGGTTCGCAAACACGAATGCCGTTGTGGGTGACGAGTCGGAATAACAGATTCAATTCCATTGGCGGCGAGACGTGTGGCCAGATGCCGTCCGACAAAACCGGTTCCTCCGAGGATGCATACTTTGCTACTCTTCAAGTCAGATTTCCTTTCATCAAGGGTTTTCAGGGAATAGTGATTTTGATTGAAGCCGACCCTGATAATCGCACAAACACACGGGAGTTTCTCATTGTTTGAACTAATGGACTTTGCCATCTATCTTATGATTGGCAGTTTGGCCGGTGTGCTTGCCGGTTTGCTTGGCGTAGGTGGTGGATTGGTTATTGTCCCGACACTGATATGGATTTTTCGCGGTAACGGATTTGATCCGACGATCGTCGTGCATCTTGCCGTTGGGACGTCACTGGCAACGATTATCGTCACCTCCCTATCATCCATTCGTGCGCATCATAGTCGCGGGGCTGTTCTCTGGGCACCTGTTCTGCAGTTGGCACCTGGCATTATGCTGGGTGCCTGGATAGGGGCGGTGATAGCCGATTTTCTGCCAACACTTTGGCTGCAGCGGGTGTTTGGTGTGTTTGCGATTTTAGTCGGTATTCAAATGGCTATAGGCGCAAAACCGTCACCACACCGCGAGGTGCCAGACCGAGCGGGAATGGTTTTGGCGGGTGTGGTTATTGGTGCGATTTCGGCTGTCGTGGGAATCGGCGGTGGTTCGCTTACTGTCCCTTTTCTCAGTTGGTGTAACGTCAATATGCGAAATGCCGTTGCAACGTCTGCGGCCTGTGGGCTGCCCATCGCAATAGCCGGGGCAATCGGCTTTTTGGTGGTTGGCTGGAATGAGACCGCGCTGCCCGTTGGAAGCAGTGGTTATATCTATTGGCCGGCACTGGCCGGTATCGTTGTTGCCAGTTTTCTGCTTGCACCACTGGGTGCCTGGTTGGCGCATACACTCCCGATCGTGATACTGAAGCGAGGGTTTGCCCTGTTATTATTGCTTCTTGGCACAAAAATGCTGATTAACTAGTGATTAATTCGCCTAAAGAGTAGCAACTGACCATTTTTACCCTTCAGCACGAGCTGTCCGTTTGATTCGGCATATTCAAAGAAACTGGAGATTCCTGTATCGGCATGTTGCAGGACCAACCGGTTGTTCTGTTGCATGATTAGCTGGCCTTCTTTGTATCTATTGCGTCGTTTATAAATACGGAAGCGGCCATTGTTGATCGCCAGTATTTCACCGGTCTGCCCTCGCCACCTGCCATCCAGCGGCGTCTTATAATTGTTCTGTCTTTCGGAAGGGATGAACCTGTTCCACTGATTTAATGGCATGTTGCCTGGGAGACTGTTAGTCATTCCCCCGGGCATAGTCCATGGGGAGGTGCCAGGCATTCCGCCCATGCTTCCAGGCATGCTCCAGGGCGAAAGTGCCGGCATGCCCCCGCGCATACTGCCCATGTTCCATGGATTGAGGCCCGGCATATTGCCCGCGTTTGCCATGGGGTTTGTCATCGAGTTCGTAGACCAGTTTCCACTTCCCTGGTTATCGCCACCGAGGCGTTTTTTATAAGAGGAAGAGAAGGCATCCATCATGTCAAACATGGATTCAGCCATGCCGTTATAGCGGTTGGGATAGTCAAGGCCTGCTGCTGTTATAGAGACGTTCATTAGTAGCATGAGCAACAAGGTTAAATAGGTCTGTTTCACAATTCGTATTGGCCTCAATGGAGTGAAAGTCTCGGTGAGTCTGGTCTGAGAAGGCGTGGTATTTGTTCCGGTTTATGGTGAAAATTACTATCCGGCGAATGCAAAATACCAAGCCACTACCTTTCCTGCACCGTGGATTCTATCCTGATTATAGCGGTGATTGCTTGTGAGATGCCTGGAATAATTACTGACCGGCTGTTATTTAATGATAGTCTGAAAAATTGAAGTTTTTTATTTCAAGTACCCTCTAAAAACCTTCCAAAACCAGCGATAAGGTAGTAATCAACTCAACCAACCATTGATAAAAGCTATGCAACCGAGTTTTTTGATCATCAAGATCGACTTGACGTCCTTGAGCAGCTGGGAGACTCGCTGCCAAAGCTGAAAAGGACCGTAGACTGGGAGGTTTTCGGGTGTTGTTGGGCTCAGTTCATAAAACACAGTGCGGATGTTCAGGTGCTGGTCCTACAGCATTTATTCAATCTGTCCGATGATAAAACAGAGCTCCAAATACGGGATCGCTATAGTTTTTATCGTTTTCCTGGGTTGAGCCCGGAGGGTAAGGTACCCGATGCTAAAACAGTTTGGGTATATCGTGAGTGCCTGAAAGGCCGGGGCCTTGTTGATAAACTCTTTTCAGAGCTGTTGATCCAGATTGATGCAGCAAGCTTCAGTGCTCGCAAGGGGCAGATTGTAGATGCCACTATCGTCCCAGTACCCAGGCAACGTAATACGCGAGAGGATAATAGGCAAATCTAAAGATGGGGGCAGCCGAGGCATGGGGTGATAACAAACGCCGCCAGAAGAATGTTGAAGCCCACTGGACAATGAAGCATGGTAAAACCCACTATGGGTACAAAAGCCACATCAGCATAGACCGGAAGCATAAGGTCATTCGCAAGTATGCCATCACATCGGCTGAAGTTCACGATAGTCAGGTCTTCGAGGAACTGCAGGATGAGAACAACAATAATGGCAGTGTCTGGGCCGATTCCGCTTACCGCAGTGAAGAGCGGGAGTCTGCTTTAGCCGATGTACATTACCGCAGTCATATTCATCGCAAGTCGATATGGAAACTCCCCTTGAATGAACGGGAGCAAGAGGCAAACCGAAAACGATCAAGAGTTCGGACTCGAGTTGAGCACGTGTTTGCCCAGCAGGCCAATCGACTGGTGCGTAGCATCGGGCAAGTCAGGGTCGGCGTGAAGATGGGTATGATGAATTTGACGTACAACATGCGTCGATTGGTGTGGCTGGTCGGATGAAGCGAGGTATGGATATGGATGTTGCCAGAAGAATCAGTGTGAAGACACTAGGCTCTCCAGTTCAGCATTGAGTGCTGCCTCGACCGTGATATTGGTCAGCATTTGCCGAAACTCGTTGAGATCTTCTTCAGTTTTGATGTGATTAGCGGCCGCTTGGGCTATCGCCTGGAGCTCTTTCTTGTCGATCATCTGCCTATCCTCTCCCTTGTTTGGGTTTAATGATAGGCAGTTACACAGAATTCAGGATAGTCTCAGATATTCTGGAAAATTTTTCTCCTTATTTGGCCGAGCAATTATTATGTCTATCGCGTTACTATCTGCATATTCTTTATCAACCACGCATGCTGTGCCTGGATATCCAGTCCTAACCATAAGAACATCACCTTCTTTGAGACGAGATTTTTTATTTACATTGTATCCTTCCAGAGATAAATATACCCAGTTAGAGTTTTTGATCTTACCTTCCATAATGTTGGCAGATCGGAATGCTTTTACTCCGATGAACGATTCCACGTAGTATTGCGACGGTTTAATAACAATACCAACACATACAGATTCACACACTTCAGCAACACTTAAAGCAACCCACCCCTCAGGCACCATACCCCAACTCCTCAAGATACTTATCCATCTCTTTTTCCAGCCCGGCCAGTTCCGCTTTCAGTTTTTTACGGTCCTCCCGCACCGCCATTAAATCAATCGCCTCCTCTTCCTCAAAAGTATCCACATAACGCGGAATATTGAGATTGAAATCGTTCTCCCTGATCTCTTCCAGGTCGGCAAGATAGGCGTATTTATCGACGTTCTGGCGCGCTTTGCAGGTGGCGACAATCTTATCGATATGCGCTTCGGTGAGATGGTTCTGATTCTTGCCGTCCTGATATTCCCGGCTGGCGTCGATGAAAAAGACGGAATTTGCTCCTGCACTTCCCCTATCCTTGGCGGTCGCACCTGGTCTGCTTTTGTGTTTCCTGAAGATAAGTATGGCCGCAGGGATACCGGTGCCATAAAAAAGTTTTTCCGGCAGGCCAATAACGGCATCCAATAAGTTTTCTTCAATCAGTTTTCTGCGGATTCTGCCCTCGCTGGCACCCCGGAATAGTACGCCATGTGGCACCACCACGCCCATGCGCCCTGTTTTCGGCTTCAGGGTTTCGATCATGTGCAGGATAAAGGCGTAGTCACCCTTGGTTCTGGGCGGGATGCCGCGGCGGAAGCGGTCATATTTGTCATCCTCGGCGGTTCCCTGACCCCACTTGTCCAGAGAGAAAGGTGGATTGGCCACCACCACGTCGAAGTGCAGCAGGTTTTCGTTGCTGTCCAGCAGGCGCGGGTTGCGCAGGGTATCACCCCATTTGATGATGTGGTTGTCTTCGCCGTGGAGAAACATGTTCATCTTGGCCAGTGCCCAGGTGCTGCCGATGGCCTCCTGACCATAGAGCTGATATCGCTTCGATCCGTTGAAATGCTGTTTGATCTGGCGGCCGCACTTCATCAACAGAGAGGCCGAACCACAGGTCGGGTCACAGATGTCGTCACCCTTTTTTGGCTCTATCAGCTCAGCGGTAAGTTCTGAAACAGCGGCAGGAGTATAGAACTCGCCGGCCTTTTTTCCGGCACCGGCGGCGAACCGGTCAATCAGAAACTCGTAGGCATCGCCGATGACATCTCTCTTGCCCACCCGGCTCGGGCGCAGGTTCATTCTTTTGCGCCTCGTCGCCCAGCTTGGTCGAATTGAACGAGATATCCTGAAACACCCCGTTGTCACCGTCGCGCAATTTGCTGCTGTTGCCATTTTCGATGGCATGCAGGGCCTTGTCGATACGTTCGCCGTTACCCGGTTCGTATCGTTTGTCGTAGAGCCAATAGAAGTTGGCGGTTCGGGGCAGGACAAAACGCTCGTTCTTCAGCAGCTCCTCGATAAGCTCCGGGCTCTCTCCGTGCGCCTTCTGATAGTCGTCATAATGGTTCTGCTAGACATCGGAGAGATATTTGAGAAACAGCATGGTCAGGACGTAGTCCTTGTAGACGCTGGAGTCGACGGTGCCTCGGAAGGTATCGCAGGCCGCCCAGACGGCGTTGTTAATCTTCTTTTGGTCGATGCGCTCTTTTGACATGGTGTTTATTGTTCCAGTAATTGTTGAAAAATGCCGTTGAGCATTTGCTGGCGATTGGCCAGTAGCTGTTTGGTGAGTCGCTGCTCCTGTTCCCAGCAACGTTGTACAGAGACTATTTTTTCCTGTGTCGCCATGGGTGGAACCGCTACCGGCAGTGCACCCAGGCTCTGTTTGTTGAGCATCGGCATTCCGCTGCCGCTACGATGGATCAGAAAATAGTGCTGCGCCACGCTTTGGTTCAAGTACCAGTTGAGATATTCCGGCATGATCTGTTGACTGGTCAGGCGCAATACAAATAGCTGACTGGTGGCAACAACCGGCTCATCGCCCAGTAGGATCGAAGCCCGGTAGTACTCGCCACGGGCGGGTAGCAGGATATCCCCGGGTTGCACCGTTGCGGCCTCCTTCGCACCCTGCCAGCGGATTCTCGGCAACTGATCCGCTGTGAGCATCGCCCGGTCCTTGAGGTCCCTGATTTGCAGTACGGGGAGATTTCCCTCCGGATCTTCATTGATCTTACCGCGAAAGGTATGTCCCGCCCGGATGCCGGCAATGGTGTTTAGTGGTTTGCGCGTATAAATAATCGGTTTCTTGATAAGAGCCATCCTTGGCGCTCCTTACCTCGTTTCAAAATTAACTGTGACCTGAACATCTGCGGCGGATGACTTCCTGCTGCGTATCCCATCTCTTCAAGTCATCAAAAAATATTCAGTAGAGACTCTATTTCATGGTGGTTGATCGTATTTGTGGCCACTCTTCCGGCAATGTCAACTATTAAAATGCAGTAGACCATCTACTCATAATATTAATTTATCAGGATAGCAGTGTAAACCTCCAAAAAATGGGAGTTTCTGGAATCTTATGATCCGAAGGGAATTCAATAGATACATGCTATCCATGCAGACACTGACGAGGCAACTTACAGCCCTGGAACTGGCCAATCGTGTGTTTACGGATACCCAGCTTGAGCGGGTGATTGAAGGTAGCAGACAGCGCCGCTATCACTTGGTGAACCGGGCAATCAAGGCCGGAGAGCTGCTGCGTTTGTGCCGGGGCAGCTATCTGCCGGCAGAGCCCTTTAGGGATTATCCCATCCATCCCTTTGTCCTGGCTCAGGCCTTTGTTCCCGGAAGCTATGTCTCATATGAAACCGCCCTGGCCCACCATGGCTGGATTCCCGAAGCCGTGTATACCACCGCCAGTGTGACGCCGGAGAGAAAGTCTCGCGAGTACGAGCACAGATCGTTCGGACACTTTTCCTTTCATCCAATGGCCACACAGCCAGGTTATTTTCTGGAACGGGTGGATCGCGAACAATCCGGGGAACAGAGCATGCTGGTGGCCAAGCCATTCCGGGCATTGATGGATCTGGTCTGCGTTAGAAAAGCCGAATGGTAGGGGATGGAGTGGCTGGAGAAAATTTTGCGTATTGATTACGACTACCTGCGGCAAGTAACGGGGGCCGATATCCGAACCTTAAAACTGGTTTACAAGCATAAGCGCGTAATCCGGTTTCTCGATTCTTTAGCCAGGGAGTTAGGCAATGATTGAAATAATCCAACAGCGGCTGGGGAGCTACAAAACCGGCAACCCGGTGGAAGAGGGGCAGGCTGCCAAAGAGATCCTGCAGGAAATCGCGCTGTATTCGTTGTGGCGTGTGGGATTTTTTGAGGTGGCCGCTTTTCAGGGAGGGACCAGTTTGCGTATTTTGCACAAGCTGCCGCGATTCTCCGAGGATCTGGATTTCATCCTGAAGGAACCCGACCCCGGCTTTGAATGGAGCGGTTATCTTCAAAAGGCTCCAGGGCGGCCTCGAAGAGTTTGGCCTTCAAACCGAGACCGTTGCACCTTAGCAAGTCAAAACGATCAAGAAAAAAGGGTTTTAAAAAAACTGTAGTCTTCTCTTGCCGTTCTGGATAGTGCGAATCAAGCTCAAAATCATTTTTACAGGAGATCAATATCGGTTGAGTGGGTCTGGCACTCACACAAAAAAAGGAGCATCTTCACAGATGGGGCCTTTCGCGTGATGGTGCGCCTGGCACGACTCGAACGTGCAACCAATGGCTTCGAAGGCCACTACTCTATCCAATTGAGCTACAGGCGCATTTACTTTGGTAATAAAAACAGAGCCACATTCGATCATGATGTGGCCCTTATGATATATGGCGCGCCAGGAAGGATTCGAACCTCCGACCGCTCGGTTCGTAGCCGAGTACTCTATCCAGCTGAGCTACTGGCGCAATACTGGAGGGCGAATACTGCTGATTTATCGCCCTGATGTCAATAAATAACCAATTTCCGTTAATTGTGGCAAAAAGAGGACTGAACACCCTTCGATCGCCACCTTTCAACAATAATATATGGCGGAGAGAGAGGGATTCGAACCCTCGATGGAGCTATAAACCCCATACTCCCTTAGCAGGGGAGCGCCTTCAGCCGCTCGGCCATCTCTCCAGATATTCCTATGGCTGCCCCAAGGAGGCGACATTCTACACCATTTATTTCTGCCTTGTCTCTATTCAGTCTACAAAGATTCCCAGGCCGCTGGCTGCGGTGAAACCGATTCTTATCCGAAGGGGTTCATCTATTAGGTACTCTTTTAATGAATTGAATAAAGGGCTGTTCTAGGTAAATTATTTTAGGATGATAAAGAGAGAAAGAGCAGATTAAGTAGGAACAAACAGAGTCGATTAATCGAGTTATTTGTAGCGGGTACAACAGCACGAACAGACGACTCTTTAGTTGGCATCAATAAAACAACGGCGGGATATTACTTTCATCGACCTAGACAGGTTATCTATGACTACAGTGAGCATTTTGGATTGCTGGACGGAGAAATAGAAGCGGAGGAAAGGAGCCTGTAAAGTTTTCTGTGTAACAGCCGGGGTTAAGTATATACCGCTAAGCGTTCTACGAACTCAATCATAAATCTATTCAGTGCTGGTTTCCAATGACGGATCGGCATTGTCCACTTTTTCGATGCGGCCTGGATTGCCAGATAGATTACCTTCTTTACCGAGTCATCGGTTGGAAACAACTTCCGCTTTTTGATCGCTTTGCGAATGACGCTATTCAGCGACTCAATGGCGTTGGTCGTGTAGATCACCTTTCGTATGTCCTCCGGGTAGTTGAACAGCGTGTTCAGGTTCTCCCAATGGGCACGCCAGGAGCGGCTGATCCGGGGATACTTGTTGTCCCATCGGTCAGAGAATTTATCCAGCGCCGGTAAAGCTTCTTCCTCGGTGATGGACTGGTAACTCTTTTTCAAATCAGCCGCCACAGGCTTGTAGTCTTTCCAGGGTAGCTACTTCATCGAGTTCCGTAGCATATGCACAATTATAGAGCTGGATATTCGGGAAAGCCGTGTTGATGGCATCAGGAAAGTCTTTTAAGCTATCGACACAGGCAATCAAAATATCCCTCACACCGCGGTTTTGAAGCTCTGTCAGCAGGTTCAGCCAGAATTTGGCACCCTCATTCTCCGACAGCCACATCCCCAATAATTCCTTGTGGCCTTCCAGGTTGACGCTCAGAGCGAGATAAATCGCTTTATTGATCACTTTCTTGTCTTGCCGGATTTTAACGACAATGCAGTCCAGATAAACAATAGGATAAATCGCATCCAGGGGGCGAGATTGCCATTCAACAACCTGTTCGATAACTGCATCAGTGACTTTGGATATGAGTGTGGCAGAGACATCGGCCCCATACATCTCCTTGAATGTCGTGACGATTTCGCAGGTTGTCATACCTTGGGCATACAAGAAGAGGATCTTGTCATCCATTGAGGTAAATCGACGCTGGTGCTTCTTAACTAGCTGAGGTTCAAAGCTGCCCGCTCTATCTCGCGGGGTATCCAGTTCAAACTGGCCATCTTCCGTTTGCAAGGTCTTGCTGGTCGTGCCGTTGCGGCTATTACTCGCTTCGGACTGTTCATGTTTGGCAAAACCAAGGTGATCATCCGGTTCAACGTTGAGGGCTGCCTCGAACGTGATCCTGGTTAGCATTTGCCGAAACTCGTTGAGATCTTCTTCAGTTTTGATGTTTTTAGCGGCCGCCTGGGCTATCGCCTGGAGCTCTTTCTTCTCGATCATCTACCTACCCTCACCCTTGTTTGGATTTTTAATGATAGGCAGTTACACAGAATTTAGGTCTGTCTCTAATAAACGGGGTCCAAACGGACCCCGTTTGAACGGCTCACTCGTCTGCCGCTTCCTGCTCTTGCTGTTCCCGCTTAATGCGCTCGTAAATTTCTTCACGATGAACAGTTATATCACGCGGTGCATTAACACCTATGCGAACCTGATTACCTTTGACACCAAGAACCGTAACGGTCACTTCGTCTCCGATCATCAGGGTTTCTCCTACACGGCGAGTTAAAATCAACATCGTCCTATCTCCCTGTTTAACTCGATTCTGAAATAGCGGAACTCCGCCACACGAAGAGACATATTCCAACGCCCTCGAATAACGTTATACTGCCGCCAACCAAGCACTTGCACCACAAACTAATTCCGTGGAGAAAGAGTAGTGTGTAACTTTACCAGCCCCACCACCGTTTCTAAAGGCGTGGATTCGACTTGTAAGTGTAACTCTGTTTGACGAATAGAGGGTAAGCTGCGGTAGCATCAAAGCTTTCTCTATCCGGCAAGAAAGAGGAGCACCATCAGATACACACAGCTACCCATGAGTTATTGTCAAAAGTAGTGTATCAGTCATTTCTCAAGCGGCGGCCTGGTCTGATTTATCTATCTCGACTCCATCTTTAAATAGCACCCCTTTTATTACCTTAGCGAAATAATTAAACCCGCGCAGTTTGCGCCAGTTTTTCTCAGCATATTGGCTGAGTTTGAACAGCATATGCAGCATACCATCTCTGGACAAACAGCCCTTGGAGCGCTTCGTGCTGTGGCGGGCGGTGGCAAACGTCGATTCAATAGGATTGTCGTCCTGAGGCATTGCCAGTGCTGAGCGGGAAAATCATAAAACGTCAGCAATTCTTCCCGATCTTTTTGCAGGCAGAGTGTGGCTTTCGGATATTTTGGCTCGTACGTCTTCACAAATAGGTCGAAAGTACAGGGATAGCCGCAAGAAGGAATTGAAATCACGCACCAAAAAAGAGCTATTTTACATGAAGCGGTTGTTTGCCTGGGGCGTCGAGTATGAATACTGTCTGACGAACCCAGCAAAGGACGTTGGAGCCAAAGGGCTAGCCACGGCCAGAACCCATTACCCGCAGGACGATGACTACTACGCTGTCATCAATATAGCACCTCTGAGAATTGTGCTCATGGCCCGCTTGGCTTGCCTCACAGGGCGTCGTCGTAATGATATAGTGAAAATGACACGGCGAGACCTGAACGCTGAAGGGATATTTCTCGACGAATCAAAAATGGATAAACCATCATTGGTACTCTGGACTGATGAGCTATCGAGGAGGAGTCAAAGAATTCTATCTGGCTGTTCCCAGTAGCCGGAAGTCCGGGTGAGCACTACCGCCTGAAAGCCATGGACACTGCTTGGCAGCGAGTCAGAGGTAAGTTGAAGGCGGCTAGCATGATTCCATTCCAGTTCAAAGATATTCGCGCCAAGCATGCTACCGATCTGGAGGAGGCTGGCGGCGACGCAACCGACAATCTCCAGCATTCATACCGTGGATCGACCAAGCGACACTATCTGAGAAAGGCCACCAAAGCAGTCGGTTTACGCTGATATCGTCAGGAATGTTGTGAGGAGACATTTAAAAAGTGAAACATGGGGTGGTGCGCAATGATGAGCGATACCGAGCAGAGAATCAATGACTTGGAGATGTTGTATAGATAGCTGATTTTATCTAGAAATCTCTTGCGCGGCTGATCGTCAATGAAAGCTGTATATGCATCCCCGTCTGCTACGATTCCAGCATTCTCAACCGTTTCATCCAGACGTTCACCCAACTCTTCAAGCTTGTCACCAAGTTCCACCGTGGTGCCGGTCGAACCAAACCCGGCTTTCCAGGAAAAAGGCATGAAATCCGGGAGCCAGACGCGGAGTATGCCCTGATCCCGCTCTACGATGTGCGAGCGGCGGCGGGCCACGGTGCGGTGGTGGAAGAGGAACGGATCATTGATTCCCTTTTCGATACTGCATGGCAAAGGGTAAGACAGAAAATTAAAGCCGCTGGTTTTGTGCCATTTCAGTTCAAGAATCTGAGGGCAAAGCATGCCACCGATTTAGAAGAGAATGGCGGTGATGCTACAGAGAATCTGCGTCATTCAGACAGTGCTGTGACCCGTAGGCACTATCTGAGAAAGGCCACTAAAGTAGTTGGTTTACGCTGATGTCGTCAGTAAATCAAAATTAAGTTAGTGGCCACTATCCTTGTGGTTATTACAGAATATGGTGGGCCGTGGGCGACTCCGTGGGCGACTCGAACGCCCGACCAATGGATTAAAAATCCACTAGACTTTTCAACAAAATCAATAAGTAATGGTTTTTTTATTTTGGGAAACAGGCCCCGTAGGTGCTTGATTTAATTGAGTTGACGGTTTTATTTTGGGAAGAAATTAAGTAGGTATTAACGAGTCAGCGCAGGATAACTAAGCGCTTAGGTTAGTCATTTACTTCCCCCAGTGCTATAATAACCCCGGTACCGCGCCAGGATGGCAAAAGCCAGAATGGAAGCTCGCCCCGCACCACCGACCTGCAACCCCGCTCGGTGGTGCTTCATTTTGCTAGGTGCAATTTTTGCCGACTTAAATTTGTAACTTGAAACTGGTAGTTAAAAACCCTCTTGGCTAACTAATAAATAATCGCCCGATACCCCTTTCCAGTGAGGATCTCGTAGGCATTTATTACTCTCTCTCTGGATCGATACCATGCGGACTGATGATGGAAGTAATCTGATTCATCTAAATAGTATCAGTTATCCATCGCCGTACACTCCCATGCCTGCATCTGTCGGCTGGTTAGTTCATCGCGCACAGATTCGATCTCGATTCGCAAATCATGGGGTCCAACGCCGCCAAAATCTGCTTGGCGTGCCACCTCGGTATAGGTCCAACTAGTGCCAGTCATGCCGTTTTCGGTGTGCATCAGCGTCGGCCCTGTGGTGTCGTAAATTCTGACGGTATACGTTGTCCCAGGTTCTGGGCCTATATCGACCTCGGTCTGGTTAACCAGATACGCGGTTTGTAGGATTCGGTCCCGGTGGCTCCAGGTGACCGCTATATCTCCGGTGGTGCTTACAGGGTATCGTGTGGCATTGAGTTTGATGTTGCCCGGCGGATAGGGTCGCTGATAACGATTGTCGAGCGTGAGGTACAGTGCCGTAGCGCTGCCGATATCCAGCGTACCCAATGTGGTAGTAGGCAGCAATTTTAGCGTGGCAAACTCAGCATCTACCCGCTCAGTACGATCAAGCCCCTGCCAGCCATCGGCGAACCAGATTCGTGAACTATCGGCATGCTCGACGGGGACCGTGTCCAGTATGCCGCGATCGATAGTGATCGTTCCGGCCGCTATGTTAACGCCCCGGATAGCCACGCACTCAGCACCGATATAGGCAAAACTATCTATCCCAATCTGGTCCAGGTCGATGCCGTTTTTGATACTCACCACCCTGTCTACCAGGGCATCAATGACCAGGTGCTCATCTAATTCGGCGGTGGGACAGCAAAACCCCTGGCTCACATAAATATATTCGGAACCACTGATGAGGCTCTGAATTTGATAACTGAACGTGTCCTCACTCGGCCTCACCGCCTGGGATATGACGAAACCGAACTCTGGACTCATCTGTGCGATATCCGCCGGCGAAACATTCATCTGCACATCCCAATATCCGGCCTCCATCAACTGTTGATAGGGGGCGGCGGCCGGTGGGTTATTGGGCGATACCCATCCAGAGGGTTGTGGGGCAACATAGCTGGTGTCGGGCAATGCGAAAACATCCTCTATTGCATCAATCGCAATACGCCCGTCGGTCAGCTCACCGGTGTCGATGTTGATCACTCGGTACACCGCTGTATTGATGCCCAGTTTTGCCCAGGAAAATTTAAAGGGATCACCGCGCCCCAGATCCCACCCGGCGCGGTTGACGGTGATGCGTAAACGGCTGAGCGGTGATGCTGCAGCCCGCAGATCACGCAGTGCGACCCGGGCGGCCAGGTCGGCATTGGATATTCCCGGATATTGCACGGTCTGAGTGACCACCCCGCCCTGAATCTGGATATTGCCGATATCGTGAACGGTGATGGTTTTGTCGGTGTTGTCGTCCCGGTCTCGATAGACCACGCTGATCTCGTTAACGGTCTCGCCCCAGCCTCGGCGCTCAAACGAGTCCAGCGTGAGGGTGTTTGACTCATCAAACAGATCCAGTGCTGCAGGGTCATAATCATCACGGATCAGTGTCAGGGTGAACAGTCCCGTTGCCGGATCAACATAAAGGCGACCATCGATATGGTCCATGATGCGCTGGATAAATGTGTCCAGCGGCTCTTGTTTCGACCACATCAGAGACAGGCCGAACGCCTCGGTATAAAGTGCATCGGCAGCGGATTGAAACGCTGCATCATCTATCTGTGATGCCGGATACCCCACACCCCAGGAGCTGTTGGTCAGGCACTCCCGGACGATATGCGCCGGATTTAGATCACCATCGTTGATGTTGGCCCTGGACGGGTACCATTGCGCGGTGCCGGTGGTGAGTGTATCGGTCCGTTTCAGTCTGAACGCCCAGTTTTTCAGATACGGATTATTACCGATGTAGCACTGACGCAGTATCAGAGAGACGATGCCACGATATGCCGGGACGGTACTGCCATATTGCGCCTGAAGGTAGTCGTTTTTTGCCTGGGAGGGATTCCCCATCAGCACATCCACCTCGCCAGATACACCGCCCTCGCGATCATCACCGCCAAACAATTCTGGCGCATCAATAGAGATTTGCCCGCCGCTGCTGTTACCACTCCAGGCCTCCCGCTCGCCCACGGTGATCATTTGCAGCTCGTCTATCGGGCCGTGGCACAGAGCCAGGTGCATACCGATATAATATTTGTAGCCAGTAATACCGCCGCCAGATTTACCGCCCATCACGCACTCTCTGGCACAATCTCAAAACCTGGGCATCACCCGTGCGCTCTAGTATTTCTATCGGCAGTCCCTCGCGCCGGAACTGCGCCCAGTCCAGCCCGCGACGAGAAAACCAGATTCTGGCACTGCGGTTGCAGTAACCCGCTGAACGCATATCAGTGTGAGTTACAATCAGTTGACTCATTTTTCCCCCAACTAGGATTTGTTCGGAGCGGTTTTTAAATGTCCGTACCAGACAACGTTCGGACTTTTAACGGTCACCGTGCCAAAAATCACCGGTACGGCGCGGCCCTCTGTCGCCGTGGGCGCATCAAAATCCTCCAGGCTGGCCGGTTTTGGCACCGGTGGTTTTGGTGCCAGCATATACGAGAGTGCAGTAGTGATGATCCAGAAAATAAATTGAAACATATCAGTACACCATTGAGTTGAACGGATTGGACCCGGGGAAAAATGGGAATCCGCCGTAATTATCTGAGTTCAAAAAACGGGTATCGCACTGGCTCAACGTGTGGTTGCACCCGGGATAGACATCCACCTGTTCACCGGTCGTCAGCTCATGCATCGGGGATGAGAGCTCCAATGTGTCCGTGGTATGGCTGAGGATCATTCGATAATCGACCGCACCGGCAGCATTGGTCCAATAAACAAAACCACCAGCGAAATATCCATCAGCCTGACTCGCACAGCCCGGCACCGAGATCCAATTACCGTTGATGGCGCTGACCGTGGATTTGGTTTGATAACCGAGTTGATTGACCCGGCAGCCCACGCCATACAGCACATGTGGGCAACTGGATTGATACAGTCGGCGCAGACCCGACCGTCGCAGGCTGGTGACGACCGGCTCACAGCTAAGCTCAGCCTGAGAACCGGTCCATTTCACCGAGAGCACCCGACCCATCCACAGAACGATAACCTCACTATCACCCCGGTGTTGGCGTAGCACTGTCAGTGTGACCACCTCGCCTGGGGGTTGCGCAATAAACATGGTGGCCACGGGATTATCTCGCGACACAGTTAACGACAGATCGGCTCGATTCATCTCTGCGCCCTGATCGATGCGAGTGCGGGAGATCGTTACCGGAGCGTAATCTGCACCCATATGCGTAATAGCCACGTCGGTCGACGTGTAGTGCCAGGTAGTGACACCGCGACGAAACGCGTACAGCTCGATTGGCTGCCCGGCATAGCTGGAGTTTTCACGCGTGTCATACGTCATCGGCCAGTCCTCTCATCTGATGTTGACACTCCACCAGCTCAGGGGTATGCCAGGTTAGCTCCACGGCGTCGGATTCCAGCCGAGTCAGTTGCAACCACGAGATCATCACCACGTCGGCGGGGGTGACATCCTGCCCCACGGCACTGTCCAGCGTCAGCCATTCGGTTTGGCTGTCCACCTCGGATACGGCGATAATCCGTCGATACAACCGAGTGCCATCGCGCAACCGGATAACAATGTCGCGTCTGCCAATGGCGTGTCTTAGATACCGGGTATAGCCGATATTTTCAATCGTCAAAACCGTATCGGTCGAGATCATTGCCAGAACCATTACCAGGTCAGCCTGAAAACTGGATACCCAGATTGGATTAACCCGCCCCGCACGGGCATACAACCAGGCGCGTAGCGCACGGATATTGCCCCGTCCCTGGCGCGTCCAGAGATAGGACTGCACCTGCGATGCCCGCCCGCTTTCGTCGTCTACCGTGCGGATCCCGGTGAGATTATCCAAATGCTGGAGTTGGCGCTGATATTCAGCGGTGAGGTTATCCCGCCAATTGGGCGGGGACTCTAATACAGGATAGGAGCGGTAAACCGTTGGGCTATCTACCGCCGTGATCGTGCTGTTGTCCTCCACGCGAAATATCAGCACCGCCTCGGACAGTTCGCTGGTAAAAATATTGAGTGACTGGGTATCGTCCAGCCGTGCCGACCGGGCGGGATAGATGCAGCTGTTCGCGGGCCAGTTGGCCAACAATGGGCGCATCAGAGTGAGTCCGTCTGACTGTACCGATAGTATCTCTACCGCCTCAACGGTGGCAGTATCACTAATCAATATCGCCAAACCACCGACGTGATAATCCAGATCGTCGGTGGACACACTCAACTGCACCGATCCCACAGCCACCTGGGCATCGAGTCGGCCGGGATCGGTCCAGATCGGCAGCGCATAGACACGGGCCTGCCACTCCCATAGCAATGCCTCAAAACGGCGTTTATCCATGCCGTGGAGCGTTATCCGAAACTCAAATATTCGCCGTGGAATCTCGCGCAACCGGATGCGCTGCTCAGTCCCATCGTAATTGGGTAATAGGTCTGTCAGCCACTCCAGACGCTCACTGAGCGGATCGCGCCAGTTCGGTCTGAACGGAAAAATCACAATGCGGGTACCTGTAACTGATAATACCGGAGATTCTGCTGGAAAATTAAACGTAAAATCGGCATCGATCCGCGGCGGCCCGGTCGTGTACACACTCAATTGATAGAGTCGGGACTCCAGGTTTTTAAACGTGGTAGGTGCCGCATAGGGAGCCGTCAGTTGCAGCCCTTCGGTATCCGTGGCGGCGATGCTGCTGAGCAACTGATCTGTCAGATGAGCATTCCACACCTCTACATCTCGCGACTGTTCGGAGAGCAGGTTCCCCAGGGCTATAGGATTGGGCCTGATATGCACCCGGTGATACCAATCGGCGGAAAATGACGGCGACAACCCGCCTGTATAGCTATATCGCTTTTCTTCTACCGGCAGGTGGCTGGTGACCAGTCCGCTAATCGGTACTGCAGAGACGCCCCCGCCCAGCGGACTGATCTCTCGATCATAGGCATAGTTCGCGACAAAGTTCCCGGCAGGCTGATCACTGACAACCGGATAGATAGGCGGAGGGTTGATCACGGACGTTTGCGATAGGCATAGCCGTACCACTCCGAGTACGGGGTGTTGCTGTCCCCCTGAATTTTGTTGATAATCGGGAAAAGCAGCCACTCATCCGACCCGATCACGATCATATCGCCGGGGTTGTAATACTGCATATTGAGCACCCGGAAATCCTCCGGGTGACCGATTACGGAAAAATAATCTGATCCGCGCTGGACTCCCTGAGGCACGGCGTGCAACGTTGTCAGATTGTTAAAATCGCTGACACCACGGATCAGCAACGTGTTGATATCCGCATATGTCACGCTGTTGTCAACAGAGGTATTCAGATAACCCTCTACATACCGGCCGCTGGTGCCGTTTTCAACGTCGTATCTGTTGAGAAACCACGTATAGACCCCTTCTATTTCGGCAGAGATAGAATTGACTCCTCTATAGTAGTAATTGCTTTTGTTATCAAACAACCTGTTGTGGTATATACTATTGGCTCTATCGCTATCGACGAAATACCAGCACACACCCTGAATATAGGTCCCGCCGTTATATGTGCTGTTTTTAGTCAGCTCACCCGCGGAAAAATGCTTCCAGTGGCCACCGGTGTTTTGAGCGACACCGTGAATATATTGGCTAGTAACAAACAGATAATAAACTGCAAATGGTCCGCTGAATTTATTGGTTGCGGCGGTAGGACCCAGGTCAGGATGGCCATCCCACCCGGCGGCAGTGAACCCACTGGATCCCCGCATATACAATATTGGACCCGTGGTGTCCTCAGTGGACGCATAAAAATGCACATAGGTGCTGCCGCTGTGCAGATTGAGTATGGCCCCGTCCCAACCATCCTGAGCCCAGCCGTTGGCCACCGCCAACACCCGGACTTTATCAAGCAGGTCAAAAATATCGGTCGAAGTTCCTGTTTGGTAGGCCATTATTGTTGCCTCATCGCCCAATAGCTGCACCACTCGGTGCGGTGGACATTCTGGAATCCGACATAATTGATGCCGTTGATGGTGATAACATCCTCGGCAGAGAATGAGCCAAAACCCGTCACCCAATAGCAGCCGTCCAGTTCACCCCACAGGTTGTCGGCGGGATAGTTAGCAATGGAGCTGAGAATCAGCGGATAGAGATCCCGCGTACCATCCAGATTCTCCCTGATTTTTATATCATTTTCGTCTTTAAACGATGCTGCAAGCCCGGTTTTATTAGTTGGCCACAGACAACGTCTATTGGTAGCATAGACGGATCCGGTGGAGCCATAGGCATTGGCGTAGTTGTACCAGGTGCCGGAGGGGTGTAATAAATACATCGATGAATATCCGCCTGGGCCAGTTGAAATACTAGAGGACGATCCTGGATCGGCGATAGATCGATAATACCGTCTATCGTCCGACCATTGAACCTGCGAGTGATAACTGGATCCTGCTATCAACAGCGGATAGGGATATTGTGTCGGCGTCGCATAGGGCAGGATAAATCCCGCATAGGCGCTAGTGTAGACCGTACTGATTTTTGCAGAGAGCACGATGCGCCGACCATTGACGGCCAGCCAGTAGGGGATGATCGAGTTCCACAACGGCATGCAAACAGATGTGGATTTGTTGATCAACTGTCGGGGTGAGGCAATATAGCCGGTGCTGCCGTAAAACAGCAGGTTGTGATAATCCGCTACATCGTCGGCAAATGTGCGCATTGTGACGTAGATTTCGTCCGTGCCTGCCGACCCAGGGCCGCAGAGTATGACGTATTGTTCAGCGTGATCGGATGCCCATCCCTCGTCTACCTCCAGCGACCATGCCTCGCCATCAGCGGTCAACTGTCCTTGGGTGGTGGTAAACTGCCACTGATCGTTGAGCGCAAAATCGACGGTCCCAGCGGCGATTTTAAAGTCAATCTGGCCACTGGTATACACCACGCCGGTGGTGGCACCGGCCAATGCCCCGGTAACCGATCCCGTCACACTCCACGCCTCTGCCCCGGCCGTGGCATCGGTACACTCAATAACCCATGTCTCGGTTAATGTCGCTGGGTGTGTGCCGATGCGACCGGATTTTAACGCAGTGGTTGTATGGCCGATGGTCCCGTCACCCGTACCGGTGAATATCGGGGTATCGTGTGTCGCATAACCACACGCGAACTGTTTTACCTGTTCCGCCAAATCGCGATAATCGTCGGCGATTGCTGTTTTATAGGCCATCAGACTAGTACCTGTTTTACTGCACCTGCATTACGTTGCAGCACGTTGAGAATAACTTTCTCACCGGCAGCTCCCGCCATATATTTTCCAATATCGCGCTGGTCATCGACAAACACGACACGAACCGATTGAGATGGTTGGGACGATTGAGACGCAGTACCTCCGCCATCCATCGCCGCCATTTGATCTTTGGTGAACACGCCCTCACCCTGCTGCAGGATCGCGGGAACCTCTGTTGGTTGCAGTCCCGCAATACCACCGCTGTGATAGCGCGGGGCGTTGGCAAATATCAACGGCGACACCTGACGTGTCGGCCCACTGCCGGCGATCCCACCCGAGTGTTTTACGTTGGCCGCCAGAGTGCTAGCAGCTACACCCACCCACCCACCCACGCCTTTCATGCTGTTAAGAAATGAACTTAACATCTGCTGTGCCAATAATTCAGATACCATTTTATGAATGGTTTTAACAAATCCCCGGAGCATTCCCTCCACCCCTTCATTGAAGGGATCAAACAGAAAATCGGAAAATGAATTTTGCATCTCACGGGCCGCCTGAATGGCGAATTGATCCATTTCATCACCTGCGATATCAGTTGAATCACTCATGCCGTCCATAGCATGAAAAACGGCATCGCCATACGTCTCCCAAGAAATTTTTCCCTTCTCCAGAAGAAGATCAAGCTCCTCCAGATTTCGCTGCATGTCATTGACAGGATTGACCAGATCGCGCCATTTCTGCGCCTGGGATGCCAGTTCAGCGTCATACTCCTCTTGCTTTTTCGTTGCCTCGTCAGCAGCCAGCGCCTCGTCCTTCAGTGCCTGAATCGTCTCCTTGCGTTGGTCAATGTTTTTAGCCGCCTGCAATAGGGCATTCTGTTGCTGACTGGTCAGGTTGGCATAGCGACCGTTCTGGATCTCCCAGAGCACCCGCTCCTGTTGGGTGGTCGTGTTCAACATGGTGAGCTGGCGCTGCATGGCGGTCAGCGTTGCAGTGAACTGATTTTTGATACGCGCTGCATTTTTATCTGCATCGGTGTTTACGGTGTAACTGGCACCTGTTGGATTATCCTGTTTCGGTGTTTCTATCAGCGGCGGGCGGGGTTTGTTGTAGTACGCCTCTATCTGCGACTCGAGGAGTTTCAATTCGGCACGCTGTTCGTCGCCGTTCCAATAGGACCAGAACCCACCAGCGAGCGATTCGCGTATTTTCTCGGCCTGATCCTCCAGACGGACAATATCATCGTACGATACACCGTAGATATTCGCTTCAATCTCCTCACCGATATATTTAGTAACCTCTACCGCGCTAGAGACAGCCTGCGCCATCCACCCGGCAAATGTTGCCGCCCCCGAAATCAGGCTATTCAGTCCCTCAACAATCGCAGGGTCCTGTAATATTGCAGTGAGCTCCTTGATGCCAGATTTCGCATCATTCAGCCCCCCTTTTTGCTCCAACAAATCACCGAACGCATTTCCTAGTTGGTCTAGGGCACCGCCGAATGTATCAGCGGCGGCCGCCGCCGAACCACCGAATTCCACTTGCAATTCTTGCAGGATAAGTCGCTGCGCACCCGCCACATCACCGGTTTCCTGCAGGGATTTAATAACCGCTTTTTGCTTATTGGTAAACTGCACACCGACACGGGATAGTGCCGTCAATCCTTTAACCGGATCATTGAGCGCCTTACCAACGGCCAGCGCCGATGTTTTGAGGTCCTGGTTCATAGCAACCGACATATCCAGGATGATTTTCGTTGTATCCTCGAATACGCCACCGCGAACATTGGTGAACGTAAGCAGCAGGGACTGCATCTCCATCACCGCCTCATCACCAAACGTTGTGAGTTTCTGCAGTGCACCGGCCATTTTTTCTAATTCTTTTGCGGTATAACCCGAAACCCCTCCGGTTGATTTTAGCCGCTGTTCCAACTGCGCCATCGCCTGTTCCTGGCGTTTAGTAGCCGCGATGACCGCACTGAACCCCATTCCAGCACCAACCGCCGCCAGCAGCCCGGAGACTTTCGACACACGGCTGCCGAACGATTTGAAATTTTTCGAGGCTTTCTTGAGTCCGAGCTTAGTCCGATCTTCAGCTTCGAGAATATATTTTGCTTTTGAATTAGGCATTACGAATAAACCATTTCAGTTCGTGAGCGAGGTTTTTTTTCCACCGGATGGATGCCTCGTTATCCATGGCGCGCTGAATATGTTTTTGGAGAAACACGTAGGGAATCGACACGCCCCGCAATTCAACTATCGGCAATTTTTTTCTGCCGACCCGTTTAAATACCCCCTTATGCCGGTTTATGGTGGCGATGAACGCATTGGGGATTAGTTTCCTACGTCCACCCTGGCCCTTGTACGTGACGCCGCGCCGGGTCTGCCTGGCACCCAATAAAATAATCGGCATGCGCTTTCCGCTGACAGTGATAACAGCGGTTTTTTGCCGATAGCGCGCCCGGGTTATTTTGATACTCGTCCTCACGGCTCGTTGAGTAACTCGGATATTTTTTGCAATCCCCTTGACTGCTGCTGACTCAACCTGTTTTATCGTTTTATTCAGGGCGCGTGTGATTACCTTGTCGGCCCCACCTTTGAGGTTCTTGAGCATACGCTCCACCTCGCGGGTGTCTTTTTTGATAGATACGGAGATCGATAGCATGAGTTATGGATTAAGTAATTTTTCTATTAATTGCTGGGAACCTTTGCCACCGGCAAAACCAGCATTAACATCCACAATACGGTCAACTCGCTGGCGGTTTTCCCGTTTGAGAGCCGCTGAATGGAATAACCGAATCTGGCGCAACGTGAGATTTCCAACTTCGTTAACTGACCGAACCACCCCATGGGCGAGCAACGTCAGGTAGACGCTGGCGAGTTCCGATGTGCCATCTCCACGCCCTTTTTTCCGGCCTGCATCGCCATTCTGCGCGTTGCTAAACGTCTGGTAAAAAAACCGGCGTTCACCCCCCAGAACGTCATCACTAGCATATCTCCGTCAGCGGAACACAGCCCATCCAGCCATGTTTTATCCTGGCAGGTACTTTTCAGTAGCATATGCTCCAACACATCCGGGTACTGATAGAGCGCGTCGAACAGCCCGGACAGGTCCGAACCATCGCCAACCGTTTTATCCAATACGGCCATCAGTCCCGCAATCATTGGACCGAGATCAAGCCCATCGCGAAATGAAAACTCGCGAATGGTAACCTCTCGTCCGCCGATCTGAATGGTTTTATCAGGGTAGAGAATTTCTGCCTCGTCTGTCATTTCGTCACCCGTTAATCTGCTGGAGTGCTATCAACATAAACCTGTTCAAATCCCTCACGGGTTTCAATGCTGATGGTAAATTGTATCTCGCGCACGTTATCCCGATCATTCAACGCTAAATCACCCCCAGGAGACAATTCAACCAGAGGGAATGTCCAGATTTTATTAGGCCCGGATGTGTTGTCCTCAACATACGTTAACTCGCCGTGTTTTGCACCGGTATCGTTACTGATAACCTGATTACGAGTATTTGCCGTCGGGGTATAATCAACCAACAAATTGGTATTGTCAGCAATATCCCCACCAGGGACGATGTAGATCATTCCCTCATCAGGATAAATCACGTAATCGTCATCGACTGTAAATGCCGCACTCGGCACATCATCTGTCACGCTAACAATCTGAAGGCCCTTGACACCTGTCGGATTTGAGAGACTACGCCCGAGTTTGTAGTAGTTATCCTGTTTAACGCCACCGATAGTTTCATCAACTACCGGCGTTGCTGTTTGAGTGACCGTGGAGATGGCACCCATCAGATACGTGGCCAGATTTTCGCCGTTCTGATTCAGCAGAATCAGGTTACCACTTCGAGTCACTTTTTTGGTGATGCTGAGAATAGTTTCAGATATAGGACCGTCTCCATTGACCTCAACTTTTTCTACTGCACAGGTGACCGAGAGGGTTTTACTCAGAGATTTATATACAGCACCGCCGCCCAGATCACCGGCACCGTTATTTTCCTCAAAGTAGACATATCCTGCGCCTAGTACAATATCCAGACTATCTGTCTGCGGAATCATGGCATCACTCCTATTTAGCTATTACGGGTTTGTTAGTACGGTGTACGGATCACCGATATTTTCGATATATGTTGCTGTAAAACTGACCTCAACGCTCACCGTGCTCTCGCCGGTCTCCGGTAGATCGATGATGCGACCGGCATAAACCACCTCCTCAAACAGCAGTCCATCAAAACGCCGCGTACCTTGAACAACTGCTTTTTTGATATCGCCCACATGTCGTCTGGCAACAGACCCGGCTATATAACCATCCGGGATTTTATCGTGCATTGTTGCTGTTAGTGTCAACGCGTTCCTGCCCGTGCTCTCTGAGTACATCTCCAGCGTTTCCTCAGTCGGGTCTCCATAAATCAATCGTGGAAAACTGTCCAGATCGGCATCGGATGACAAATTATCTGCATGCAGGTTTTCGCCAGCGGATGAGGTATAGCCGTTTGCTATGGTTATCAGCGCAAGGCGGGCAGCAAAAACATCAACTATTAACTGATCAATAGTGGTGGTCATTTCACAATCACCCTGGTTTCAATACCGTCATCCGGCGTGTCTGGACTACGACCTTCAACCCGCCAGGTTGTGCCGTCGGCAGTAAACGTATCGCGTTTTTTTGGCTCGCCTATCTCTGAGATCAATGATGCGATAACGATGATTTCCCCGCTGACGTGTGATTCAAATCCATCCGTGAAAACGGTACGATCTCTATCAACTATCACCGTACAATCAACAGGTATACCGGTATCATCAGGCGTATATATAGCCGTTGATCCCAGTCTTTTGAAACAGATTTCGGCTGATTTCTGAGCAACTTCATTAAAATTCATCGATCATCTCCATGCCAAAACGGCTCATCCAGGCAGAACATCAGGAATTGCTCACGGGGCCGGTGCGTCGAACGTGATTTCATTAGTGGTTCTATCCGTTACACTATTCCCATTCGCATCTGTCACCGTTGCCGTTACGTCAAGATCTGGGATTACAGTGTTAGCTATGCTGCACCATATCGGCAACGTTTCATGGTCACCTTTATCACCGATGTATCCTGGTCTTGTTTGTCCGCCAATTGTAAATTTGCTAACCCCGATGCCGTTCTGATAATCACTACCACCCCCGTATGGATAACTCGTAACAGCACTATCGCGGTCTCCTAGATTGCTATCACTAAATACGTAAGTGCGCGTACCATTTGCGTAACGAGATTGCAACATCTCAACCTTAATGCCTACATTAGTGTTTGTCAGTCTAAATTGTATGCCTGACGTGTAACTTGCACCGCTGGGTAGAGGAGACGAAACCCATACAGTGTTACCTGATTTAAATCCAGGTGGCAAAGTGGAGTTTATATTTTCAGAAAACTCGAAATAGTGCAGGGTGAAGCTAAATATTTTTCCAACAACCAATGGGTCATCAAACACATTTGTCGCAGCCTCAGTTAAATTTTTTGGTATGGAAGTTGCGGTATCGACACTCCATTTACCGGTTGAATCAGTCGCTACATTTTCATAAATGTAAATTCCAACTATTACAGTTAATACCCCCCCTGTTCCCAGATCCGCTGTACCTGTAATAGTTGGTGCGGTATTACTGGTAATTAATCGATCGACTGTTGGTACTGCCGCACTGTTACCCGATATATCCACCGGCCAGATGACGCGTTTTGTAACCGCACCGGTCACAGGTAGCTGGAGGGTCACGCCTGAACCTCAAAAACAGCATCACCGGTGGTTGATATTGCTCTTACCGCAGTAATTTTTCCGACGATAGTCGCCGCCTCGAATGAGGTTACATCGCCCAAATACCAGTTCTTCCAGTTAACATTTTCGCCATCAGCATCAGCAATCACGTTTGCCTCTGGTGACAGAGTAAACTGCACCGTTGCCGTGCCAGATGGCCCGATGGCAACGGTGCAACAACTATCGAACTCCCTGCGCAAAAAAACAGGTTCACAGGTGGTGCCGCTGAGCACGGTAACCTGATACTCCGCTCGACCTGTAATTTTATTAAAAGTAGGAAATGCCATTTTATTATCCTCCATTTACCTCATTCTGGTCGGCTAGCATCAGGAAATACTTCCATGCATTATTTCGGTCGTCGGCAGTTATCTGACCGCCAGTAATTTTTTCTAATGATGCTATATCGGGTTTACCATCGCCGATCCAATGTTTTGGATTTTCGGTATCCATCTGATATATAGCATCCACCAATTTGGATAAATGCAGTGGCACAAATGTTTCTTCGCGGGGTCCCGGTGAACTCTCAACCCTACCAACACAAGACCGAACAATTCTCTCGACATCCTTTTCAGTGAGTCCGTATTTCTCATCGGGCAGTTCAATGCGATCTATATCAGTTCCTGCACCTAAGTTGAAAGATTCTCGATTCACAGTGGTTAGCACCAGACCGGTCAATATCAATGTTTTCACGGTTGTATTCTCCGATTGCTGCCCCGCAGATCAGCATAAATTGCACCTGCGAGGCATAGACAATCTACATTAAGCGACCGTAATAGCCAGTGACGCATTGGGCCGCGAGGGGACCATCAACGGTGCCGATTGCGTCATTACGTATTCCACCGCAGGATCCTCCTGCGCCCAATTTTTGGGGAATAATGACAGTGCCTGATAACCAGACTGACCGTCCAGAATCGCGCCGTGAGCACGAACTCCATCGACTGCAGCAGAAGCGGCAAGTACGGTGTTCACGGGGATGAAATTCTGTTTTGCCCCCATATCGTCGGTGTAATATCCTTTATAAACCCAAACCCGATAGTCCCCGAGATAGCCCTTAAACTGCACCCATTTTTCATTTCCAGGGCCTATGTTGATGCTGCTGTTATCCCCCCGACGCGTATTGAGCAGATCTTTAACAGACTGGAATTTGATCAACAATTTGTACGCGCTGGAGTCCATTATCAGCTCAGTGATCGGCGCTTCTGATAGGTCGTTCCAATCCTCGATCTGATTCAGCGGCTGGGCATTATCCGTATCACTCCAGACGTTCTGTCCTGTGAGGGTAATCGTGTTGCCGGCGGCGCGCTGAAAATCCACTTCAGCGGAGGGATAATCATCACCCTCTACCACAACTTTTCCCGTCAGCAGTCCCTGTGCCGCCATCCACTCTTTGCGGCGCATGATTTTTTTTCGTTGCATATCCAGGATGTCGGCAATAATGGCGTCACGGCGGGCACCGGCACTCATACCACCACCAATGGCCTCACCCGGGCGGCGGGTTAGAATACGCTCCGGATCCACAATATCTTTCGGCTTGACATATGCAGGCCTGAAACTGCGCACCTCGCCACCGATGGCTTTGTTCGCCTTACCTGCTACCAGCGGACTAACGAACGGTGCCAGGGTGGTATCCTCAGCCACCTGATCGAAGTCGATTTTTGCAGTATCGAAGTTGACCTCCTGCTGAAAAAACGTATTCAGCAGGAACGGCTCAAACGGATCGAGTTCACGGACTACACCCAGGAGGGTGTCTGTATCGTAAGCATTCATGGTTCAGAATCCTCTATTATTTCTCTTGGATGAATTATCGAAGAACGATGGCGGTGCCATCGAAAGCGGCTAGTTTTTCCGGATCGGTATCGAAACTGGCATGCCAGGTCAGTTCGTCGGAATGGAACGCGCCTGCCACGTAAATCTGGCAGGTTTTATCGGCTGTAGTGGCATTCACTGGATGTACCATGATGCCGAGCGGCACATCGCTGCCATTTAACGCGGCATTGTCGCACTCGGTAATTTTTCCGCTGGCGGTGATGCGGCCGACCAATGCGCCACGTGACAGGTTCTGACCAGTGATCAGGGTTTCATCATCAGTTGCGATCTGTGGAACGCTACCGGCAATAAGATTATCGTAAACAACAGTTTCTACGTTGCTTTCTGCAATCATCAGATTTTTCCTCTTCGTTAAACGTTATTGCTACTATTTACGGCCGGTAGCCGTTTTGTAGTTTCTGAGAATGGTGCTTGATTGGGAATCCTCACCCTCACCCTCACCCTCAGATCCAATACCAGGCTGATCAATGTTCGCCATGGCCTCATCCAATTTTCCGCTTCCATGAATCCGGGCCGGCATCTCAGCCAGCATGCCGAGCACGTCATTCACACTCATGTCGGTTTTGGTCGCCAGGCTAACCGCCGAGGCAGTGCGCCCCTTCGCTGCCTCGCTCGACATAATTGTTGCAAACCGCGTACGCTCCTCAACACGGACATCCGCCACAGCCTGAGACAGATCCTCAGTGGTGATGGTGGTTTTAGAATCAGTTGCGATAACCTTAGGGGTATCAATCGCCGCTTGCTGTTCAGTTTTTTCTACCGGTGTATCCGGCGTTTTTTCCTTGGTCATGCCTTTGTCCTCATTTGTTGTAAAAATACGCGCCGAATTGGCGGTGGTTGAAAATCCTTTGTTCAATCGGGCTATCATGTGGTCCGGTGTCTCGGTGCGATCAGCTAGCCCTGCTGCTACTGCCTCCAGCCCCATGAATGACCGCGCCTCGGTATCGCGCACCTGCTCCTCTGAAATATTGCGGTATTGAGCTACCGATGTGACGAACATGCCGTAAATAGTATCAATCTCTTTCTGTAGATCCTCACGTACATCATCAGGCAGTGCAGCGTATGGATGGCCGTCTATTTTGTGATCACCCGCGTAAATATGGGTAACCGAAAGACCGGCTTTTTCTAGCTTTTTAGACATATCCACATGGCGTAGGACAACGCCGATAGATCCCGCGTAGCCCATTCGTGTGATCGAGATACTGTTGGCCGCTGCACCCAACCACATAGCCGCCGAATGCATGTGGCATGAGGCGATTGCATGCACCGGTTTAATGTTGCTGGCTATCTCGCGAATTTGATCAGCCAGCTCTGGAACCGGCGACGCTTCACCGCCAGGACTGTCGAAATTCATCACAATACACTCGACCTGACTGTCATTTTTTGCACCGGTCAGCATCCGGGAAATCCCTTGATAACCCAGCACCCAGGAGGAGTCAGCAGCCATTCCTCCCCGATGTGCCATTACCCCAAAAATATCAAGCACACCAACTTTTCCAATGACACGATACCCAGGGTCTTTTCTCTTTCCAGCGTCAGTTGTAAACATCCCAGGCATAGGTTTACTCGTATGTACGCCTAGCCGATCCTGGAGCCCATAAACAATGGCATCCAGTTTGCCGGGATGAACCAACAGCGGCGTATTGAAAATACGCGATGCGATGTGTGTCAGATCCATATTTTTTATCCAATAAAAAAGGCACCTGTGGTGCCCTGTTGGTCGGGTAATTTCTACCGTTATTCCTGCAATGGTTGTTCCGGTGTCTGGTAGCCGCGTATGTCAGCACGGTTTAGTCCCAGCTCAGACATGCGTTTTTTCTCGCGGGAGATCTGTTCTAAATTTTCCTCCCAGTCCTTACCACGGGCAGCGCAGGCATCCTCTAGCGTTAGCGTCCCCATGTCCATTTCCAGATCATCTGATTTATTTTCTTTCAGCGGGTCTATTTGCCCTTTAGCTGGGCCGATCCATCGCGATCTACAATAGGCTGCTTTTGCCTCATAAAAATCCGGGCCGCCGGGCGGGAGTGGCACGTCGCCCTTATCAATCGCCTCTTCGAGCCATAGTTCATAAATACTCGATGCAAATCGGCCACCGATCAATTGACGGCGACCATTAAAAAATTTCCACACCTCTTGCAATCCTGCGCGAGCACCGCTGTAGTTTGTTTCTGAGTAATCCCGCGCGAGCTGCTCATACGTCAAATTCCACCCGGCAGCCTGATTCCTCAAAAAACTTTTTTCAAACTCCGCGAAATTTGGCCCTGGATGATTGACAGACGACATATTCAACCGCTCGCCGGGATACAGATGCGGCACCTTTACCCCGTCCATCTTGACCGTTTTTGCACTATGAAAATCACCCATGGCGTCAATAAGGCCATCGGCAACTTTAATTGCATCATCGTTGCCCATAACCTCAGCCGCCTGGGCATAATTGAATTCAGTCTCGATGGTTGCGGCGAACATTGAATTGACCGTGGCCGCTTCCATGCTGATATCCTGGAATTTTCCCAGCTTGAAACTGTTGGCGATAATTGTTGCCAGTCCTGTTTTTCCACGCGTCTGCCCAGCACGTTCCTGCTCAAAAATATGAATAACTTGCGTGCGCCCCCAGGGAGTTTCTCGTGGAACACGTTTCCAGGTCTGTGTCTCCGCACCGGCAAATCGACTGTCACTTTGCATCGCGGAACGTATGTGGTAGCCCCGGGCAGCGCCCATCCGATCCAGGTCTACACCGGCACGTAAACGGTTGCTGTCAAACCTGCCTACAGGATTGCTCAGTCGTGCAGGCTCAACCATCTGGATTGCGGTTGAATAACGATTTCCGCGACCAGGCAACCATTCGGCAGTACCCAGGATGTCTCCCGCCATTAAAAACTGGCGATATCCCAGTCCCAACATTGAGGCCATCGTTAATCGGCGTGCCGCATCAATGTAGCACCCCGGGTCTTCTGACCACAGCCGGAATTTCGGTTCAACATAGCGGCGGGACCACTCAGCAGCCCATTCGGCATCCTGACCGAGCGCACGATAATCAGGTTTTGCAGATAGCCGAAGACCTGCACCAATAATATTATCCAGATGGATCTGGATGCCACCAGAGGCCATCGGATAATTCCGCGCCAAATCATAGGAGCGGGCGACCAACGTTTTCATATCTGGCAGCAGGTCTGCATCAGCAGAACGCAACTGTGGCGACCACGACATCATTTCCCGCTCATATCGAGCACCACGATGTGCATTCCCCATCACCATTGGGCGGCCGCTGGCATCCAGCAGATGAACATCACCATTTTTGTTATTGGTCGTTACTGATGTTGTCATTGATTAGTCCCTGAACATAATCGCGCCACGGCGGCCAGCACCGGTGCTACTCTCATCGCATTCAACGCCCAACCTACTGATATAGGCGCTCAGTTTGTCCATATCTGCCGGGGTATAGGTAGTCAGTCTCCCGTTGTAACTCACACTGACTATGCTCTCGCCCATCTGCAGGTTATGCAGTGCTGTTTTTGCCTCAGACAACCGCGTTACACAATCCATCATAAATTACCTATTCAATTTGTTGGCCAGTGCCCCTCGGTCGCGTTTTTTGCGCGGCGTATTCTCTGGCGACTGGTGCCCTGTAAAAAGATCAGACTGCATTAAATCGTGTTCCAAATTATCCCATTTTTCAGGTGTCATCAGGTGAACTCGCAACGCCCTTGCTGCGTGTAAACCGTACACCTCACAGTCTAAAACCTCGTTGCGGCGGCCGCTCTTTTTCTGCCACACCCGGCGGCCTCGGATACTCCGATGCGGCGCTTTCACCTCGGAGGTTATCTGTTTGAAATAATCATTTCTCACATCAGCAAAATAATGAAATCGTCCGCCGCCGGATGCCTCCAGATTCAGTTGGCCGGCCAGCCAATCCTTGGCCTTATTTGTCCCGACCATATAAACTTTGACGCCGTGACGATCCGCTTTCGTTTGCCGATTGGGGTTTCGATGGTCAATTGATTTCGCCCGAGGCGTACTGAATATCTCTGGATCCTGCTGCATGCTGGACCCCTTTACCGCCATGATTAATACACTACTGCGCCTTTTCTGCCGGGTCCGCACCCAATGATAAACAGCGTCATTCGTTTGCCCATCCGACGAGTCAATCGACACGGCAGAGACAAACATCTGTTGACCGTTGGTATGCGGAATTACTGAAAACACAACCTCATCCAGTGCGTTCCACACAGCATCATTTTTATCAACCGCCGTATTGTCAACCATCAATTCGCGCCAGGTCAGCAGCCAGCTCTCTTCCCCCCGACCCCACGCCCGAATAATCAGAGCCAGACGATCATGCTGAACATCTATACTGGCGGTGATTAGCAGACCGCCATCGGGAACAACCATCTCCGGATAGTTTTGTGCTGCATCGCGCAGAACCGATTTGTCGGCCTGCTCGTCTTTATACTCATATGGGCGACCAAGTTTACTGTTCTGAAATACGATGCGGGCCGACTCATCACCATTCGCCGCATCATGCTCAGCCTCCAGGTAATCACGCACCACATCAGCAAGCCGGGTGCCAGGCATGCAGACGTAGAGCTCATTCAGCTCTTTAAAACCCACCACATTGCCAGAGGTTTCCACCGTTGGAACCCAACCACACCAGGGATCATCCGCTTCATCAGCGGCACGGCAGGTATTCAAAACATTCTGCTGGCGGTTCCAGTCATCCCACGCCGATCCACAGTGCGGGCAGACATACACGGCTGAGTCAGGATCAGCACGACCAAAAACCGGATGTTCTGGCCCGCTCTCTTTTTCCAACCATTTGACGTGTTCAAAATCGAGTACGTGCACATCGCCACAGTCATGGCAGGCAATCGGCAATACCCGTTGATCGGAGATGTTGATATTCTCCTCAATACGGGACAACCCTTTGACCGCCGGCGTTCCACCCAATACCATTTTGCTGCGCCGAAACCGCTTCAGCCGCTCTTTTGCCAACCGGATTGCATCGCCCTGATCCTTTACGTTGTCACTCGTATCGTCTGGCTCCTCAACAATCACCAGCGGACACGGCGTAGATTTCACACTGCTGGCTGAGTTTGACCCAACCAATTTGAGAAAACCGCCTACAAACTTTTTGTGCATGGCGCGATTACCAGCTTTGCGGCTGGTGCTGACATCCATTACTGCCGAAAGAGCTGGCGTCGCCTTCACCGATGGCGTCAGCTTCTCGTCCTCAAATTCCCGTCCGGCACCCTCTTTTGGGAACATCATCAGGATAGCTGACGGCATGCAGGTGATCCGTTTCCCGAGAAACGCAATCAGTCCGAACGTCCACCCAATCTGGGCAGCTTTTTGCAAAACAACCACACGAACATCAGGATCATCCAGAGCATGGAAAACTCCCCAGAGATAGGGTACGTAGTCCGGGTTATAGCAACCTGGAAGATCTGCACCCTCTTCCGGTAATCTGAAATACTCTTTTGCCCACTGCCGGGTTGGAATGTCAGGCGGCGGTATCCATCTCTCCGTCACCCTCATCATCACTCTGTGCAGCGAATGTTGGGTAAGCAGCAATAGATTCGAAGGCAGCGGATGTATGTTCATCAATTAATTCCGGGTCCACAGTAATACCGTGTTTAGTCTCTATCCCGGCAATGATCCTCTCCAGTGCATGCATAAATTCGGAACGGGCGGACATTGCCCAACTACTCAAGATGGGTTCAATCTCCTGAACCGGAATAAGGTTTTTCACAGCCAGATGAAACTGCAATTCTTTATTATCCGCATCAATCTCAGCCAGCCGCGTCCGAGCCCTAGCAAGAGCTTCCTGTTCATTTCCTCCCCTACCGGAGGCCTCTTTTCGCAAATGCTCGATATACGCCAGTAGACAGATAATGTATGAACCGTTTTTTGGAATCGTTCCCTTACCCTGATGCTGACTCACGGCCTGCTGGGTTATTCCAACCAGGCGACCGAATCCGGTCTGGGTAGCAGGCTTGTCGAGACAATCAAACATCAGTGATCACCAGTGAGAGAATAATAACAACCCCCCATAGAGCTGTTCATCTGCGCAAAACCTGCGCCGTTGTTACTCGTATATTCCGGCATCCTTGGGAAGGACCCATTTACTTTTTCTTTCCATACCGCCTTTCAAGCGCAGCCTCGAATAGGTTGATCGCTCTGGCCCCCATGTGCCCTGATATAGCAATCAACACAGCGGAGAACAGCGCATCAATATTTGATATCTCACACATCCAGAATGTGATTACGCCAGCGAACGAAGAGGTGACCAGTTCTCCGCCGAGTTCCATAATCGAAAATCGTCTTGATCTTTCTTCTCTGGCCTTACTGATATAGTTCACCAGCCCTCCCCATGCAGCGAGCCCACCAACCCATAGGTACGTAATTGCTGAATATGACGTTGGATCTGTATTCGGCATGGTTCTCCCACTATTGTTCTCCGTTATTGATACCGCCCTGTTTTCATTTGAACCACGAGTTCATCAGCCCTAATACCTACCTGGGCCGACCATTTTGAATCAATCATCTCTACAGCCGCCGTATTCCAATCCTGGATCTCTATTGCAGCCAACATCTTTTTAAATCCAGTTAGAACAGGCAGCCCCATGTTGAAACACATATTCAGCAGAACATTACGTCTGACGATATCCAAATCGTTGAACCAGCAGAATCTCGCCTCTAATTCGTCATAGCACTGACGAATATCATTCCGCATGAGATAAATGGCTTCTTCTTCTGTTATGCCGTTGTCTGTCAGGTTTCGCCCGATGCCAATTGTCAATTTCCCCACGCTGTCACGATAGGGATGCAACTCCTGTTTTTCGTGTCTGATGATCTGTCTTTCAAGTACATTCATGTAATTGTAATGAGCTTTTTGTTTGTATTGATGATCCGCCTGATCATTTTGTTAGACCCCTGCTTTTCTCCCACGAGCGCAGTCCGGCTAATCCAAGCATGCCAAAAACCAGCTCTAACAGGATGTCAGTATTGATAACAGGGAGTTCCGCATTGATGCCCTGTATTGCCATTATCCATTCAGCGATAGGAGCGCCAACAAACGCCCAAGTAAATCCGGCGGCGCAAACCCAACCAAGCGCTGGTCGCCAGCCTGCAACAAATATCGTCCGATGAGCAGCCTCGGCTTTATTGACCTCGATCTGAGCCAGATTCACCTGGTTAGCGGTCTCGACCAGCTTATTCTCCATCTCAAGCTTAGCCTTATCCGCCTCAGCTTTGTCTGGAATAAGTCGGTCGATCAGTGTGTTAATCACTGGGCCTAGTAATGCAGCTAAACCGATCATCCATTTTTCCTCACTTTATTTCGGGCAATAAAAAACCCGCCTCAAAACGCTGAGCGGGTTTATATGATATCTATTCAGTGACAATACTACACAATACTAATATTACTCCATTTTTCGGTCAATATCAACGCTATGGATCGCTTTCGCGGCCTGGGTATCTTCGGCCGATCGGCTATCACAAATGAAAATCTTTCCGAAGCCTTGCATGTTTGATCCTGTCCTTCACTCTCCTGATCTTTCTTCGATATGTTGACGACGATCTTCCTGTTGTCAGTAGACAACATAGTTCCCTTTGCTTTTCAGTTAATTTTATCATTGGCACATGAAACTGATATCGCCAATAAATCACCTCTTTTGTCATTTTGTCTGATCCGACAATGACCCGGTCTACTATCCCCACATGCCATGGTTTATCAATTTTCGGCACGATACAGCTAGGTACGCCACTACTCCCAGGTCCATATGCAGCTCTGTGCTCTAGAGTGCTGGAGGGGTAGCCGATGGAGGATCGCTCTATCCACTGGGAATACCAAATACTCCAGTCAATCAGCCATCTTTCGGTGAAGTCATTTTTCACTCAAATACCCCTGAAACAGCCAGAATTGAGTGAGCAAATCCCAGGGATGCGTATTTGACATTCACGCCCTCTGGCACTTTTTCTGATGGGCGTAATTCTTCTCATCCGAACCCCGCCAACAACTGCTCTACAACCTGTTCCAGATCCTCACGCTGATAATTAGTGAGGATATATTTTAGTATTGCGTCAATCGTTGCTGAATAAAATTTGTCGAAATCCCCCTCTTTCATCTGAGCAAACGATATACTCTTGGCCTCTATCCTGACCGTGCCGTCTATCCGGTAAAATGAATCGTAGTGCCCGGCCAATATCGTCAGATCTTTCCTGAAGCGCTCCATATTCTTTTCCGGGAAAATTCCCTTTAGTTTCGGGTCTACCAGCTCTCCCGTTTCCCAGTGATCGAACGCGAAATTGACCAGTGCCCACCATTTTCGGAAAAACCTCAGGTTCCTGGGCTTGGTCCATCTCACCCGGATAACCTCACCTATTTTCACCCGGCGCATGGCCTCGCTATCCTCATCTGATAACGGGATGAATCCATCGGGTGTTTTTGAGAGAAGAGCTTCAGGCATTCTCACAAATCCATATCACGCCTTTCCATCCCCAAATCTTCGTTACTCTTCCGTCCCATACACGGCAATCGTCAAGGAAGAGAGAATCAAGCAGGGCTTTTTCTAGATTATCTTTATCTGGTACAACTTGGTGAGGTTTTCCTGCCATCTGAAGGCGTTTTTTGTTAGCCCATGATTTAGGCATCTGAATCTGAAACACAACATGCCATCCAGATTCTGGTAATTTCACTTTCCGATACCTGATCTCGTCCTTGAATGCGTGATATCGCTGCACGGCTGGACGCTTTGCCCACTTATCGCGCTTTGTCATGCGTGGCTTTGCTTGTGGGTTTATGTCGTATTTTCGGTAGAACGTCATTTCGCCCCCGGCATCTGACAACGCGGCCTGGGATGATGCGAGAGAGTCAAAAATGACCTTATGGCTATCTTGGTATGCCTGCCTGGTAAATATGCCAGTACGTGCGCAGTGAGACGGTCTGACGGCCTATTTAGCACAGCCACCTGCCCCAGAATGGCGATTGCCGTTACTTTTCTGAACTCCCGCCCTTTTTTGCTAATCATCGTGACCGGCCGCCCATTGACCATAACGTGATGCCAATACGTGTTTACAGGTGGTGCCCATGGGAATGTTAGTGCTATTTCTGTCATCTCGCCCCCTGCATCGGCTTTGCCATTCTGGCAATTCTGGAAAAATTGGATATCGCCATTGCCACAATCACAGAGTTTTATTTTTGTTTTATATTCCGCCCAGCAGGTCAGGCAGGCCGAAGTATGGTTTCGCTTGTTCTGGGCTTCGTGTTTGGTTTTGAATTGATTGGGTCTCATGCTGAATCTCAATCTGGATTCGGCCACGGTATAGCGCCTGCGCCTTCGTACGGAACAAATTGCTGTGACGGCGGATGGAACCACAACTTTATCGAGCCTTCCCATTCGCCATGCCGCTGCTTTGCTACCGTGAGAACCGTATCTGGATCATCCGAATCTACCTCTTTTTTCTGCCTGATTTTTTCTTCCTTCACCTTGTTTCTGAAAACAATGAAGAGGTTGTCCACTAAATCGACAATCTCAGACGCCCCGCGAACATCGAACTTGCCAGGGCGATGTGTCTCTTTATCGCCCTTACGCATGTGGTGAATCAGGTGAATGTGGATATTCTCTGACTTGGCGACCCAGCAGAGCCGGTCAACAAAGTCTTTCTGCCCGTTGTAATCATCCGTACCAATCCCGCACTTCATCAGCGAATCAATGAAAATGTGCTTTACGCTAAGTTTCTGTGCTGAGTAATGCAGCATCCCGATAAGCCGGTCTACCTGAACCGTGTCAAGCTGGTCATAAATCCAAATCTTGTCGGTTTCGTAAGCAAAAAAACGCCGGATGCATTCCTCGGACGGATTGTGAAGCCCTGAAGCCTGCCTAACCATTCGCGTCAACGTGGCTTCCGGTTTCATTTCAAGACTGGCGATACAGACCCGGCTATGCCGTGACAGCCATAACGCAACTTGGCCTGTGACCATTGATTTTCCGTGACCGTTGATTCCCGCCCATACACTGACCTCACCTGGACGTAACCTGACCGCTTGGTGAGTTTTGCTCCAGGGTAGGAAATCTCCCAGTGCAACCACGTTGCCACTGAAGATATCAATTACGCCATCACGCCAAGTATCCTTGGTCATCAGGTACTGCGATTCCTGCCTTCCAAGAAATTCGATAAAATCTTTATCCTTGCTGGTGAGTTTTTTCATAATGCCCCAGCCAAATCGTCTTGCTGCTGGTGAGAGTTTCTTCCGATCTTTGCGAGTGCGGTTTTAACAACTGGGTTTTTTTGGAATACCAAATCCCAGTTTTTCCGCTTTGTTCCGCTTTCCGCAGCCCACCGCCTAAAATCCGCTATTGCACCTCCTGCATCCCGAAGATCAACGCCATAGCCCTGAATCATCTCCACTGACCTCTCACCGGGCTGCCAATCAGGCGAAATATGCAACGCCGGTTTAACCGGCTTGCGTTTCTTTATTCCTATTCCTATTCCTATTCCTATTCCCTCTGATTCAAAATTCTCCCACCAGTCACCCACTCGTTCCGAACCAGTACCGAAAAGATACCGGTTTAAACTCTCTTCAGTTCCGAACTCGGACTCATTCAAGAGACTCGGTTTCGGAAATTTACAGGATGGTTTCTTTGGTTTTTGGTACTTTCTGAAGTTACGAATCAGGCCATATTCACCCCCATTTACTGAATATTTTATGATCTGATTTGACTGTAATAACTCATCAAGTAGGCCGTTTATGTCGCAGTTGTCAGCAGGCAAAATCTGCATTTTCATCTTGATCGGTTTCCATTCAAATGCCCCGTTATCATCTGCGAAGTTCCGAACTCCGATAGCCAGAAGTCGCCCCAGTGGAGAACAGGTTACGAACTGGTCATCCACCCATTGCTCAGGATGAGTGCTTCTTATTCTTGCCACTGAGTCTCTCCATTACGTTTTCTTTCGTGGTTTCTTACGTTTAAAAATGCCTGTTTTTCCAATTCTAAATCATCCCTGCTTAGTGTTTCCCTCTTCTTCCTGCTCTCCTCTGCCATCCTCAGAATCAATCTGTCCGTTTCAATATCGTTGGCTTTCTGTATCTGCTGCTTCCGATACCCTGGTGTTCCGCCGTGCATATGCTGTGCGATACCACCATCGGGAAATAGATCGTTTAGGGACAGACCAAGGGACTCAACAACAGCGCCTGGAGAGCATCCGGCAAAACAATAAATGAGGATTCTGCCATCTGGTAGATCAGTTACGGCTAAGGAAGGGTCAGAGTCATCATGTGCGGGGCAGCAGGCAATGTATTTTCCGTCACCTGTACGCCTCACCTTCTCCAGTAGGGATAGAAGAGTATCTATAGTCATTGCCACTCTTGCTCCATATCCTTTACCTGCTTCTCAGAACGTCCATCAACAAGCGCTTTCATGCCAGCCCATGCATTAGCCTTATCCTGTTGATTAAGAGCCGTACAGAGTCGGAAATAAGCCTCGTTTATTTTTAATTCATGCTTTCGCTGATTCCTGTTTCTCTGTTCTGCATTCATGCTGCGCCTCTTTATCGTCCCAACCCTTCAGCCAATCCGCTATCCATGCCTTGTCTTTGTGGCCTGCATGCCAATCTGGCGGCTTTCTTGGTCTTCCCTCAGAACAAGCCCAATAACCTTGAATTATTGATCTACATCCGGGAGCCATTGTCTTTGAACTGATCAAATATCCGACTCCATTGCCCTCTGATACTGATCCTTCCGCACCTCTTGAAGATCCCGGCACCATAGGCACTGTCCTTGATACAGCTCACCCCAATCTCCACAATCGTTACACTGACCTGTAATCGGGTAATCCAATGGTGTGCTTTGACCAGGTTGGTTCATTCGCCGACTACGCTATCCGGCTGCTTCAGAAAATACCCCTCTTCCATGAGATAGAGGGTTTCTGCTTCGAACGCATCGGCATGCTTTAGCTTTTCGTTTGCTTCTTTCCTCAGTCTCATCGGAATCAGGAGTCTTTCGTCTAGCGTCATTTCAGCCCGTAAAATATACATACTGTCATCATGTCTTTTTGCCGGGTAACGCTCCTGCAATCCTTCAAACATCTCCACTTGATCGCCATTATGGGTTGCGTCTACACCGAACTTCTTACCCAATATCTTCCTTGCCGAATCTCGAATTTTTATGTTGCAGCCATATGCTACAAGCGTTGGAGAAATAGATTCAGCATCAAGTAAGCGCGAGTACCCTTGAGGCAATATAAGCAGGCGATATTCCTATTTCAGATTTCGATTTATCTATGGCTTGTAAAACGTAATTCGATAGCTTTTCATCCAGATGTTTCATTCGGATAGAATCTCCTGACACAGGGTTATCATTGATTCAGCGTTTCTTCGCACATCAGACCACATTGATTCGGTAAACTCGTTCATAAGAAATGAGACGTCGGAACTGAATATCTTTTTTGATTCAAAATCTCTTAATCTTCCCCATAACCACAGAGCATCTTCGTTCATTGGCTTCTCGGCTCTTGGTCCGTTGGCTTTTATAATTCCGGTAGTTGATGCTATTGCCGGCGTGTTGAGTGCCTGTTCAAAATCATTTTCTGGTACAGCGGCAAGTTTCTGCCAGCGCTTGGCCTGGGTGTCCGAGATATTTGCTGATTCTTTGGCTTCTTTGAACTCATTAGGTTTAGGTCTAGCGTGGCTCTTAACCTGGTTAATGCCTGATGGGTTTTTTGTCTTATCCATCTCAGACATCATCTGCCCGGCCTTACGCTCTGCCCTGATTCGTATCTCTGTCGCCTTCCGTTCTGCATCGGTGTTTAATGCCTGCCTTGCGTAGGCTTCCATTGCCAGCGCCTTGTCCCTGATGTCCTTTACTTCATCTACTTGGTAACAGGAAGCAATGGCGGTGCACATGGCGTCATATCTGATTAATTCAGTCATCCCTGCATCTCCGCTTTCAGTCGCTCAAGTTCGTCGATCTGCTTCTGGATTTCGTCGGGAGATTGCTTGTAGAGATATTTAGAAATGAGGTACTTGACCGGTTCGATACTCCCGGTTTTCTGCATGAACAGCTCAAGGTCATCCAGAGTGAACCGGTGACCCTCATCTGCCGCTATGGCCTTATTCAGCACCCTATTTTCCCGGCATACCCTGGGAACGTCATCCTCTAAAATGAACTCTCTACAGGTATCATACTGCCCGTAAATATCAGGATTGAAGTCTATTGAGAGCTGATTTTTCATTTTTCTGTTTACACCCGCTTTCGAGATATAAATAACCCATGAAAATACCCAATAAGGCGGAGACCCCATCCGGGACAAAATCAGAATTGCAACGTTCAGAAATCAACATGAAAGGAGTCTCCTTATGCGTAGCTCAATGGATAACACAGAAGTTCCGTTTGATTGCCCGGAGTGTGGTCATAAGACCAAGAAAACGATCCGATGGCTTGAGAGTCACCGTGAGTTCACCTGTTCCGGCTGCAAAATTACTGTCAGTGTCAAATCTGAAACATTCCGAAAGCTCAGAAAACAGATCGCGGACTTTGAGAAGGGCGTCAGGGATATCGGCAAGCTGCTCTAGCATTGCCTTGGCCTCATCCAGCAGAATTGATACCTCACTGCCGTCGATTTTCATTGTGATGGTGTTTGAATCCATATAAGTTCCTTAAAAACCTACCCTGAGGGAGGGCTCCATGATCATTATCGTATTCACCAAAACCTATGCGCTCGCCTACACTGTGGAAGTGCCTAACGGCCCTGTTCCGCGTGTTGGCGAAACTATTACACTTGGGCAAGACGCCGATCCTATTCAGGGCATCACCGAACTGCTTGTTCATGACGTTACCTATGTATTAAAAAACAGCACGCTAACTGCTGAGGTCAGTTGTCACGCCTGCTTTGGGCCGGACGATCGACGCAAAACCCTCGAAGACAATGGATGGCTGTAAGCTGTTGATAAATGATTCGATGGCCTCACTCAGTTCACAAAGCTCATTGAATACCTCTGTATCTCTCTTGCCGTCTTTCGCTAGAGCGTAGATGGCACGGGTAATACCCGTGTGGCACTCGTGCATTCCATTAGCTAAGGAACGGGTGGCGCTCATGCTTAAATTCACTCTTGTATTCATCGTAGTTCCTATAAAAAAAGCCCATGGCCGGGGAGCCCATGGGCACAAAGGTCACAGTTCATCGGATTTTCGGCACGGAAAAATCATCGGGCGGCTTCTTTGATATGGCCGGAAGCTAGTTCACGGATCGTAATTTTACCGTTGACCGCTTTTTCGATAGGAATCAGGTATTCAGTGGGAACGACACCAGTACGGTACAGCCATGACCAGATATCCCCCTGTCGTTTACTGATTTTTTCAGCTAGAGCAGATTGGCCATCGGCAAGATCAATTGCTCTGGCTAATGCCTCATTTAGTACTTTTTTTGCCATTTCACACAACCCGCTGTTTTCAGTTCCATGCCAGAATACTACCAAAGTATTATTTATGTCAATACTTTGGTAGTTATACTAACCACTACTTACGTAGTAAGATTGCCTTTATGAAATATGGAGAACGACTGCGCTATGCGCGCAAAGACAGAGGGCTATCTCAAAATCAATTGGCAGAAAAGTCAGAGGTAAAACAGGGGTCAATCTCAAAAATAGAACGTGGCGACCAAGAAGCCTCTACATTCGATATTGCATTGGCTAGAGCCCTTAATATAAGTCCTGCATGGCTTTCGTCTGAAGAAGGCAAAATGGAGTCCTCAGATACCAAGATCGATATGGATAAATTAATATTACGAGTCGAAAACTTAAAGCTCCTGATTGTGAAATATGGTAATAATCAAGCGAAACTTGCCGCCGCTTTGAACGAAACACCGGGGTATATAAGTCAGCTAAAACTCGGGACGCGCCAAATTACTGAGGAAACCGCCAGAAAGATGGAAAAGGAGTTGTCTTTACCTGCTGATTGGATGGATCGTGAACATACTGGGATGCCAATCGATTCGGCGCATGAAACTGAAGGAAAAACCCCAGACCAATACCTTATGCCAGAAGAACTGAAGGTGCTTTTTGTGGCTTACAATGAAGGGGGAGCCGCAAAGCAGAAAGCGCTGGAATTAATGGCTAATTTGCCAGAGGATGAAATGGCGACAATGCTGTTAGTTCTTCAATCTATAAGCTCGAAATACTACAAGTAATCGGTGACGATTCCGTCCATAGATAATAGGGGACTCTTGCCACCAGGCATATATCAAGCGGGATGGAATGATGTCTATTATCGATTTGGATTTACATTTGATCGCTTTATGTTAATAAGAAATGCACATGATTTTTCCGTCCAGGAATTGGCAGTATTTCAAGATGCACAGTTATTTTTAGCGGGTAGCATGATTAGTGATAATGCGCATCCGGAAGATATAGAAATGACCATTAAAATTAACATTCATACACTTAGCCCTTCTCTTTTTTCAAGGTATCTTATAATAAGTTCAGCGCATGATAGGCTACTCTTAGTATCCAGCCTCGATTTCTACTTTTCTATTAACCTACCCGGATTAAATGATTTTATTTCTTTTTTTCAGTATGCAGGTAAAAAGAACGGAATCGTTAGAAATATTAACATCAAAGATAAACGGGGAATTATTGAGGTGACACAATGGATGCATGAGTGAGTCGCAAGCAACTGGGCACTAGTCAATCTCGACCGCTGGTGGCGTTGAGGACGACCAATACGCTGTCTAATAGTTGTAGCGGAAATTAGAGATAAACACTAACGTTTCAACGAGATCGATAGTTGTATTCAAAAGGAAAAAGCCATTGCAGCTTACTAAATCTGCACTTCCTTTCTCAGACAAACAGCAGAATATATTTAACCTTAGGCAGTTACACAGAAAACTTTACAGACTCAATCACGGAGATGAAGTAATGGCCCTTATTTCATGCAATGAATGTAGCAAAGAGGTTAGTCAGTTCGCCAAAGTGTGCCAAAACTGCGGAAACCAGGTTAACAAACCTGCAAAAGGTGCTCTTGAGATCTTATTTATCATTCTGTTTTTTCTTTACAACATAGCAATGGCTTTATTGGCAGTTCAATTTATTGAACAACATAAGGATGGAGCCTTATGGTTTGTTGCTACGCTATCCTCAATTAGCACATTTGATTATTTTGGCACATTTGATCCTTCACTTATTTTCAGCGCTGTATTTATTCTTTTTATCTGGCTAATTGGCGCTGTCATTCTAGGTCTAGCCGCTCTAATGTTGCGGCGCGTAAAATAGAAGCAAAAACGGTCCTGCATGATGTTAAAGATCGGGAGAAATCTGCTGTGTTCGCTTTCGTGCTTGCAGTTTTGCTTGGCCCTATTGGTTTGTTGTATGTAAATGTATTATATGGAATTATTCTTATTCAAATAGCAGCACTATTATTTCCGGTTCCGGTTCCGGTTCCGCTTACAATATTGATCCTGACACTCACCTGGATTTTTGCAGCGGTAGACGCCCCCTTTGCTGCAATATCCTATAACAAGTAAGATCAGATCTGAGGCGGTTTTGCTATCGAGGAATTAACATGGATCGCGCATGGGTGAGTCGCAAGCAACAGACGCGACACCGTGCCGACCGACAAGCCTGTTGCATCCGGACCCACCAGCACTTTCAGGGCTTCACCCATCTCTCCACTGGAAATCCCCTTCAGCTAGAGCCACGCCAGCGCCGCTTCCAGTGACTTCGTCTTGCGTACATACGGCGGCACCAGAGCTGATCGGAACGTCACCGGCTCGCCGGTCTTCGCCCGAACTTTGGGGATCTTGACCGTGACCGGCCCCAATCCTGTCCGCAGTTTACGAGCTGGCAGGTGACCATTACGCACCACACCCGCCTTGCCATCCTCTGTCCGTCGCTCGACGTGTTCCGCCAACAGCTCTGGCAGCTCGGCCTCCACCGCCTGGTAGATCAACTGCTCCGCACCGCTTCTCAGCAACTCTATCAGCGGATCGATAATCGCATCTCGAACTGCCAGCTTAACAACGCTATTCTTACTCATGGTGGCGTATCCCCAATGGTTGTTTTGATGTCTCGCAACAACAAATCAACCAGATACGCCGCTCTTTTTCAATTCCTTTCAAACACCACTTTCAGTTATAACTCATTTCTTGGGTCTATGATTTCCTATAGATTGCATAATGCCCGCACGCAACTTGAACTATAAACTGGTTCAGTCTATTATCCCGTAAAGTGCAGCACTTTGCTGCACTTTACGGGACGGAATGGTGAACAAGCCGTGGGCTCTAAAAATCGAGTATCTGTAAATTTGTTAGAGAGCGAATACATAGCGCTAGCAGCCTTGGCTAAAGAGAATAACGTTTCCATGGCTTGGCTTGGGCGGCATGCGATTGGACAGCTGCTAGAACAGAATAAACATCAGGAGTTGCAACTACCTTTTCTGCGACCTGTTTCATCTAGGGAGGGCAGTCGATGACGACATCAATCGGCTTATTTTATGAATTTTTTGCCGGGGGCGGTATGGCGAGAGCAGGGCTTGGCTCGGACTGGGAGTGCCTCTTTGCCAATGATTTTGATCATAAAAAAGGCAAAGCATACCGTAATAACTGGGGTGATGATGACCTTAAAACAGCAGATGTCCGTACAGTAACAACGAAGGACTTACCAAGCCAAAGTGATCTGGCGTGGGCCTCATTTCCGTGCCAAGATTTGTCTTTGGCCGGCGGTGGCGCGGGCCTTAAAGGGGAGCGCTCCGGGACATTCTGGCCTTTTTGGGACTTGATGATTGATTTAGGCAAAGAGGATCGAGCTCCGAAAGTTGTTGTGCTTGAAAACGTATGCGGCACTTTGACTTCGCATAAGGGCAAAGACTTCGAGGCTATATGTTCAACGCTTGAGCGTGCGGGCTATCAATTTGGTGCTGTTGTTATCGATGCGGCCTTGTTTGTACCGCAATCGCGTCCACGCCTTTTTGTTATTGGTGTTCAGCAAGGACTTGATATTCCTGAGAAAGTTAAAGTTAATTCACCTTCATCTCTGTGGCATACACGCGCTTTAATAGGAGCCTACGAAAATTTGTCAGCCAAAACAAAGAAAAGCTGGGTATGGTGGGATATAGAAACACCTTCAGCGCGCAAGACCAATTTTTCAGATCTTATCGAAGAAGACCCAGAGTGCGTACCTTGGCATTCTGCTGTTGAAACTCGCAAGCTTCTTTCTATGATGAGCGAAGTAAACCTCAATAAAGTCAAGCAGGCCAAACGGGCAGGAAAGAAGATGGTTGGTGCGATCTACAAACGCACGAGAATGGATGAAAATAGATGTAAAGTGCAGCGTGCAGAGGTGCGCTTTGATGATGTCGCTGGCTGCTTAAGAACGCCAGCAGGAGGTTCAAGTCGCCAACTTATTATGATAGTTGAAGGCAGAAAAGTGCGCTCTCGCTTGATTTCAAGCAGGGAAACAGCACGTTTAATGGGGCTGCCCGATGATTATCAACTGCCAGATAATTACAACGAGTCCTACCACTTAATGGGAGATGGCGTAGTTGTACCTGTAGTTAGACATCTTGCCTCAAATATTATTGAGGCTGTTCTTCATCATCAAAATAATAAATCACGGGAAGCTGCATGAACATTATACCTTGCAGGCAGAATAAGGAACTTCGAAAAAAGATCGAAGAGTTCGCGGAAGTATTAAAAACCGAGTCCCATACGTTAGGTTCCCATGGTTTGTCTGAGAGCGAATTTTATAATAGTGGGCTTTTTCGTGGTTCCATTGAACGTATTCGTGGCCAGTTTTCAGCCACAATGCGTGGTAAGCGCGAGTTTGTGCAACATGTATTAAACCACATGCAAGATAACGATTTTATCGACGAGTGGGGGTCTGCGAGCGAAGCAAACCGCCATGATTATTCGGTACAACTCAATTCTGGTAAAACAGCAATTATAGAACTTAAAGGCTGTCTTGACGGGAATAACACTAATATTTTTGAACGCCCGCCTCATGCTGAAGAATTTGTGCTCTGGAGTCTCTGTACAAATCTAGGGGCTGATCCACAGCGTAATGCTTGGTCTGGCATCCATACAAGGTTAAGTGCAGAGATTATACACCGCAGTCAGCTTGTTAATGGGGTCATTATCTGGGACATGGTATGTGGCACGTTAGGGCGTCCCTGTCCTAAAATCGAAGAAGATGCTGGACGTATGACAGAAGTAGGGCCGTTTAAACTTCCGCCTCCCTGTATATATGTTATGCCAGCGACAATACCAAGCCAGCGAAATAACCCAAGTCCTCAGCCTCAAAAAATTGAAAACGTCGAAATCCTCAAAGCCTTCCATGAGTGTTTCCAAGGGTTGGACGAAGAGGTTAATTCTGTAGCCTTTGAGGTAAAAAATAGGGGTAAAGATGTTGTTCGTAAAACCCAGGTAAGCCGCAATGGTGAAGTGCAACAAGAATCAAAAGCAACGCCTATTCGAAGGTCGTAATTTTCGAGGGTGCAAGCGCGCAACCCAGTAAAACAATGCGCTCCGTGAAAAGTTAAGATACATTGCTCGAATAAAAAGCATGCTATCTACACCTGCCTATCCCCCCACCTCCTACTCTCTTTTGAACTTTGTCTTTGCCGCTAGACCTTGAATCCACCTTCGGAACAATCCGCCATCGAACTAAGCGTTCCAAGGGCTGCCTATCGCGTGGCAGCATGCTACACATGATGTTCAAACTCGGCCTGTGTGCCGAGAAGAAGTGGAGACGATTACGGGGTTTCGGTTATCTGGCGAAGGTGATAACCGGAATCAAATTTAAAGAGGGTGTTGAGGTAGCAAGAGTCGATCAGGTCGCCGCTTGATTCAACTGGCTAAACACCAGGTCTGATATTCATCTCCATACCCACCGCGCGTGAAATAGAAATAAAGCTGGAAAATCTTGAGTTTTCATCATCCTGCAAGTATTTCTTAAACTTTAGAGGTAATAAAAAGCCCCGTAAATACGGGGCTTCTTTATCTTCATCAACGCAGAGAATTAGTGGCAGTGATACACGCCTGTCTTGTGGTCCATATGGTATCCAAAAGCATCCGTCCCACCGCTATGCGCCCATACCACACCTGTAAATGACAGTGCTGCCAAGATTAAAAGTAGCCTTTTCATTATCACGTCCCTTTTATCATTCTATTGGAAGTTTTCTTTGTAACATAACAGTTAGCCGGACTGTTTGATCTAGGTCAATACAATATCTTACCATCACCTTTTACCTCATTTTACATTAATAGAACTAACAGTATTTCCAGACACTGAATGGACTAACATAACAGTTAGCCGTAACTGTTTGATCTAGATCAATAAGATATTTCATAAATATGATCGACACGCCCCTTAAGTGGGGCTTTTTTGTGCCATATGGAAAATATACTACTATAGTATTGACTGTATAATAATACCATGGTAGTATTTTGCTATTCCATACAACAAATGACCGCCACGCCACAGGGTATCGCAATGGAACCATCGAGACTGAAACCTGAGATCACGAAATCCGATATTGATGCAGAGATGAATCAATGCCCGAAAGCAGACAGGGATTTTATGGCTGCGGAAGATGGCGTCGAAATACGCTACGCTAAAAACGCACTGGTGGAGACGCCGGTCACGCTTACAACCTACTTAATTTCAGTTGCACTTTCTTGGCGAACTCCGCCGATGGGGCTTGACAGGCACGGTCTTTGGCTCTCTCGGTGGTGTTTTGCAAGGCTGACATGGTTTTGTAGCCATGGTCATTCTCCTTTCGCAACCGACAGATTAAGTCTGTCTCTCCGAAGATACTTATTACCTTCGCCGTTTATCAAAGGCGCAGATGCTTCAGAGCACGACAAGAAAAAGACCGGCATCTCCACCAATGCGTTTTCATCACTAAACGCTAAACAACGCGTTTGTTCTCTGCTCATTTTACTACATATAACACTTTCATCCAATGGCATGCGCACATGATCGCCTGCCCGAAATGCGGTTCCGGTAAATCTTCCGTGATTTCTACAAAACCAGACGGAAAAGGAAAGTGGCGTCGGAGAACCTGTAGCGACTGCGGTTTCAAGTTTTCGACTGTCGAGAGAATCAAGACATCGAGGATACATCCCACAGAGGCCACAAAATGAGCCGACCCGATCACAACATAGCTGTACAGAAATCATTGCAGGATCTGTGTGATGCCCGTGATCTAGCTATTGAGGGCTCTGCAATTCCTGAAGCGCAGCGAACAGGCATTAAAGCATTGGCGACATCAGCAGAATAGACAAGGAAAAGGAAATGACCATTAAAAATAATGATGATGATAACAGCAGCCAATTGAAAATTAAGCTACAGGAACTACTCAGAGAAGCTGTTAAATACATACTAAAATTTGTAATGCCGTTTAAAAAACAGCATAACAAGAGTAATTTCTGTACTGCAACAAATAGCGGCTACCAGGGCAATGCATCAAACAGCGGTAAGCACGGCACTGCATCAAACAGTGGTGGTCAAGGCACTGCATCAAATAGCGGGTTTCAAGGCACTGCATCAAACAGCGGCTACCGAGGCACTGCATCAAACAGTGGTAAGCACGGCACTGCATCAAACAGCGGAGTGTATGGAGCGGCTTTAAGCAGTGGTCTGTGGGGCGCTGCATCAAACAGTGGTACGCATGGCACTGCATCAAACAGCGGCTACCAGGGTACTGCGTCCAATAACGGCAAGCAAGGCACTGCATCTAATAGTGGTACGTCCGGCATCGCCTTTAATGGGAGTTACGAAGGCAGAGCCAGATCGGGGAAAACTGGAGCTATCGTGGTCTGTTACCGAAATAAAGACTGTGAATTAATCCACATCCGATCCAGCAAAGTTGGAGATGACGGGATAAAGCCTGATACGTGGTATTCACTCGATAAAGATGGTGAGTTCATTGAGATGCCAGAAGCTTCAACATAGTCGAAATCAAACACGCTGAATCAGTGGCTAAAGCTAATAAATTAATCAGTGAATATTACAACGGCTCAGCCCTAGCCACATCAGCAGAATAGACAAGGGAAAGGAAATGACCATTAAAAATAATGATGATGATAACAGCAGCCAAACAAACAAGGAACTACAGGAACTAAAACACCCGCATAATGAGAGTGAGCAGGGCACTGCAATAAATAGCGTCTACCGGGGCACTGCGTCAAATAGCGAATGGAGTGGCGCTGCATTCAATACTGGTGAGAAGGGTACTGCATCAAACAGAGGGTATGAAGGCACTGCAACAAACAGTGGTACGCGTGGCACTGCATCAAACAGCGGCTACCAGGGTACTGCATCAAACAGAGGGTATGAAGGCACTGCATCAAACAGTGGTAAGCATGGCACTGCAACAAACAGTGGTACGCATGGCACTGCATCAAATAGCGGTATATCTGGCATTGCCTTTAGCAGTGGTTACAAAGGCAGAGCCAAATCAGGCGAAACCGGAGCTATCGTAGTGTGTTACAGAGACAGCACCGGTGAGTTAATCCACATCCGTGCCAGCAAAGTTGGAGATAACGGAATAAAACCTGACACGTGGTATTCGCTTGATGAAAATGGGGAGTTCGTTCAAGCAGATTAGAGATAGATATTCTGAAACCGGCTCAGGCTCAGACCCAGGCTTCTGCAACGGCTACGGCTCAGGCATTTAATAGGAGGCAGTGCAATGAATATAAAACCCGAATTCATTAACGGTACTCAAATAATTCGCGCTGAATACGAAGAGACTCTCTGTGGAACAGATTGGATTTATCACTGATGACAAAGAGCTTTACGGCTGTTCGCCTGATGGATTGATCGGCACAGGTGGCATGGTGGAGATCAAATGCCGGAAAGCAGAAATTCAAGTTAATACCATTGTTAAAGGTGTGCCTCACTCTGAAAACATTGCGCAGATTCAAGGACAGATGTGGATAGCAGGGCGTGTGTGGTGTGATTACGTTTCATACCATCCTGATCTACCTCTATTTGTTTACCGAGTGAAAGCTGATCCAGTTCTGCATAAAGCGCTTGAACTCGGAATCAATGAAGTAATTGCGATGCGCGACGAAATACTGACTATTTTATGGAGCAAATAATGTCTACAGAAATCGCTTTAATAGCAATTGATATGATCAACATTGTTGAGGTTTTTACCCAAGATGGTGTTGAAAAAATGTATCTGAATCTCGTACGACAAGATGGGTTAGCGCTGAAATCTGTACCTGAAGCTCTCAAAACCTCAAAGATGTGCCGGAAGGCCGTACGACAAAATGGATTGGCACTAGAATTCGTCCCTGAAGCTCTCAAAACTCGAAAAATGTGCTTATCGGCAGTAATGCGGTATGAACGAGCGCTAGATTATGTACCGAAAGCCTACAAGACCATTGAAGTATGTCAGGCGGCAGTAGAACAAAATGGAGCGGAGCTACAGTTCGTACCGGGGGTCAAACCCGTATACGCCGTGAGGGTTATGTAATGATCACTAGCCCAATCATGCGATATCACGGCGCTAAATATCGATTAGCACCGTGGATCATGTCATTTTTCCCGGACCACTACACGTACGTAGAACCATTTGGCGGGGCTGCTGGTGTTTTATTGCAAAAACCACGGTCGATGAGCGAAGTTTACAATGATCTCGATGGGGATATCGTTAATGTTTTCCGAGTGATGCAGGACAAAGATCTAGCTGATGAACTTCAGCGACAGTTATTGGTAACGCCCTTCTCCCGTGCTGAGTTCAATATCAGCTATGAATCCACGGACGACCCAGTAGAGCAGGCACGACGGACATTGATCCGCGCACACATGGGATTTCGCTCGGCTGGATCAACCAAAAATAAAACGGGGTTCCGCATCGATAGCGCGCGTAAACACGGGCCAGCGGCACACCTATGGGCCAGGTATCCAGATCTGATTATAGGTTTTTTGGATCGTCTGCATGGTGTTCTTATCGAGAACAAACCTGTGATTGAATGCATTAAAAATCACGACCGACCGGATACACTATTTTTTATTGATCCGCCCTATGTCCATTCCACGAGACAGATGGGCAAAAACAGATGTTATAACCATGAATTAACTAATGATGATCATGTTCAATTGCTGGAACACCTGAATCAGGTTACCGGGATGGTGGTTGTTTCTGGTTACGACAGCGATATCTATAACGACCTGCTGAGAAGCTGGGAAAAGCGGTCAACGTCAGCGCGGATAAGTGCCGGCAGAGGCACGGCGGTACGAACTGAATGCATCTGGCTAAACCAAAATTGCGCAAACGGGCAAATACAACTTAGTCTGGCGCTGTAGAGAGAATAGAAGGTGATTTTTTGAACATTGCATTAGTCACAGAAGCCGATCTAATGGTCTGGATGAACTGCAAACGCAGAGCAGATCTAGAGAAAAATTTGCGCGCCCAGGGGATACCTGTGCTGTACGGTGCTGGTGGTACGGTATGTACAACAATTAACGCTGTGAATACCGCGATGGGTGTCGGAAATGATGATAACCACTCGGAAGACATTGAATTTGTCTAGAATTAGATATGGCTCCCCGCCCGCGATCAAGAAAAAACCAGAAGTTGCCGGAATATGTTTATCTCAAAAAAGGGCGATATGTGCTCGTTGAATACAATCCAGAGACCCGGAAACAAACAGAAAAACGATTGTGCAGCGGAGAAGCGACGCTCGCCCAAGTATGGGCCGTATACGAAAAAATGACTATCCCCGCTGGCGGAAGGACAAAAACATTCCGCTGGCTGTCAAAACAATATCAAGATTCCCTGATGTTCCTAAAAAAAGCGGCATCTACTCAACAGGATTACCGAGGGTATCATCGTCGCATCTGTTCAAAAATGCTGGAGGATGGGCGATATTTCGGAGACATCCCGTTAAAAAATTGGACTATTCCAACTGTACGAAAATATTTAGATCAACGAGAAAAAGAGGATGCATGCATCGGTGGAAACCGGGAAAAATCATATATCAGTTTAGTATTCTCATGGGCAATTGAGCGGGACCTGGGGGGAGTCACAATCAATCCGGCCAAGGGCGTCAGGAGAAACGAGGAACGTGCACGTACTCGCTACGTTACTGATGCCGAGTTCGAGGCCGCAAAATCCGAACTGTCTGGATATCTCCCGATAATTATGGAGCTGGCATATTTATTGCGCGCCAGACTGTCAGAGGTGCTGGATCTGACGCGGGATGACGTGCTTGACGAGGGCATCTATCTGCACCGACGGAAGGGCAGCAGGGACGCCATTACCCGGTGGTCCCCAGCGCTCAAATCTGCGGTTGATGCGGCAAAAATTCTGAGGATAAATCTATTCGGAAAACACTTGATTCAAGGTCGCTGCGGTGACCGGCTGTCAGAGTCCACGGTACAGACAGCCTGGGGTCGATTTATGCGGGAAAAATGGCAGGGAGAGCGGTTCACAATACACGACCTAAAAGCCAAGGGGATCACCGACACCCCGGGCGACAAGCAGAGAGCTGGAGGCCACAAAGACCCCAGGATGGTCCATGTCTACGACAGAAAGCCCATCGATATTGAGCCAACGAAATGAGTTGTTTTGGGAAAATCATATTTATTTTTGGAATTCGCAATTTCCGCATTTTTAGAATCACATTAACTTATTGATAATGCTATTAAATTTGGTGGGCCGTGGGCGACTCGAACGCCCGACCAATGGATTAAAAATCCACTGCTCTACCAACTGAGCTAACGGCCCTTCCAATGAAAGCGCGGAATTATACAGTACCCTGCACCGCAGTCAACGCTCAGATGGCTTCCAGTTTGCGCAGGCTCTCAGGGAGGAGTTTCAGGTCGACCAAACCGGTGACCAGGGTCTTGGCTACGGTTGCTTCCTCTTCGTAGACAATTTTGTAGTATTGCACTTTCATGGTCAGCGCACTCCCGAGGATAATGGCCCCCATGGTGATGAATGAACCGATGGCAAGTGTTGATACCCCGGTTACTCCCTGGCCGATGGTGCAGCCCATAGAGAGAACACCGCCGATACCCATAAACACGGCGCCTACCACGTGGTAGGTGAAGTCACTGAGGTTGACGAACCACTCGATACGGAAGCTTCTGCTGAATATGGCATAGACGAATGACCCTAGGATAACCCCAAGCAGGGCAGAGACACCGAAGGTGATCAGGTCGAAGCTGGCAGGGCTTGCCAGGTAGCTCAGGGTTTCACCCATTGGGTTGATAAAGGTATATGACTGGGTGCCGGTGCTGGGTGGTGGATCGTCCATGAACTCAACGGCTTCCATCCACTCCTGCCCCATAGGGCCGCCGGTGATGTACCAGCCACCGATGATAACCAGGCCGACCACCAGCCCACCCAGAACCAGGTCCAGGCTGGAGCGGAAATCCTTCGAGCGGAAAACAATAGCCAAGAGTCCCAGTGCCAGTATAAATCCGATATAGAAATTGAGCTGAATCGGATTCTCCAGCCCGACCAGGGAGCCGATGATGGTCCCTACACTCTGATCATTGATGTTCATCCCGGCAAGATCAGGGCTGATGGGCAGCATCCAGCTATGGAAGACAACGCCGTAAAAATCGGTGCGTGTCATCAGATAAGCCATGACACCGGCTATTACCAGGACAAAAGTCGATTTCAGGTTGCCGCCACCGATGCGGATCAGGTTCTTATTGCTACAACCCGAGGCCAGGGTCATGCCGACACCGAACATCAGACCGCCAAGAATATAACGTGGCCAAAAGAAGAGACTGCCGCGATAGGGTACACGCGAGGCGGATGCATCGACCAGCGACATTGCCTCCAGGACGGTGACGCCGATAATCGCCACAGCCATGGCCATGAACCAGGCTCGCATGCGGCCGGTATCGCCCATGTTGACCCAATCGGAAACTGCACCCATGGTACAGAAGTTGGTTTTACTGGCTACCGCGCCAAGAATAAATGCCAGCACGCCACCCAGCAGGACTACCTGCGTGGTAATCTCAAGCTCCATTGAAACCTCCGGATATGACTTTTATCAGTATAATTGGTTGTCCCTGAAGTATCAGTATCAGTATCAGGCTAAGGATCTGATTCTCCGCCCATTTTGGAATAATCATACGATTTCCCGCTAACCTTATCCAAGCACAATAAAACCAAGCTAACAACTTGGCTAAATTATATCCTGCTGCCGCCAAAACCACATTAGCTTCATTACCACATTCAGCTTTAAGGTAGTTTCGACTTAGCCTATTGTCTGATCTAAGGTGCCTAATAACCGGCTCGATAGCGGTTCGACGCTTTACCCATTTTCAGGTTGATCGAGTCGCCCTCTTAAGGAACCCGCCACAGAGCTTAACGTCAATTTTATCGCCTACGCGGTACCCAGAGTAGCCCGGATGCACAATATGCATTCTTGAGTTTTCGGCTGTTTAAACTCTCCGCTTGTTCAATCGGCCGCCAAGAGTGTATGCTCATCACAGGGGTTACCCGCCCAAACGCTATGCGCCAACTAACCAGTTGCCTTTGGATCTGGTCACGAATGAGGCTTTATTGCCAAACTCGTAGCGCTTCTATACTGTGCCTTACGCTCAATGTCTCTCATCACTTGGCCCAAACGTTTTGGGTTTTCCAGTCTGCCTCGCTGAACGCTTCATCTGCTGAGCATGAGAATATCGTCCTTGCATGATCAACGCGTTCTTTCCTACCTTGACATAGCTCTGGCGTCATTTGGTGCCGCTGTTTTGAGCCGCAGACACCAATAGGTCACGTATTCTATGGTAGAGCTTTGCATCTCTGCTGGAAAGGTGATGGCCTTCTCTTGAACGGTGGTGTCCACATTGACGTGCTCTAACTCACGCAAGCTCATTGCTTTAGTATTCAGCGCTAGCTCGATGGTTTGTTTCAACAGCGCGTCAAATTTATTACCGATCCGGTTGCGTCAACGAACCAGCCTGGAGGGGTGTAAAGACGGCCAATATGAGTTTTTAACCCAGCGTTTCACAACGCTTTAATCGCTCTCATTAAAGGTGTACTTGAGGTATCGCCAGTAAACGAGTGGGTAACGGGAGCTGGCCAGTACCTTCGTTGTAAATGATATCAATGTCAGCCTCGAGTTTTTCCCCGTTCATCTTTTCGGGTAATCGCGACAATGGGTGCGAGAGATTTAAGATCTGAGAGAGTTGCGAACGGAATAGATCAGAGGTTCCTTAGCTTGATTCACTGCCATTCCCCGCAGTGAGATAAGCTCTTGAAAAGGTTGTGCAGTGCGGTAAAGGAAAAACTCAGATATGAGAATAGGCGGTAGGGTCAGGCACTCCCGCATCCTCGAATCCTTGTTTTCTCAGGCGGCAAGAATCACACAGACTGCAAGCACGCCCCTGGCCATCCGCCTGATAACAGGAGATGGTGAGGCCGTAATCCACACCCAGCGCAGTTCCCTGTTTGATGATTTCTGCCTTGGTCAGGTCGATCAAAGGGGCACGTATATGGAATTTACCCCCTTCCACTCCGGCTTTGGTCGCCAAGTTGGCCAGTTGCTCAAAGGCGTTGATAAATTCCGGCCTGCAGTCAGGGTATCCAGAGTAATCCACTGCATTCACCCCAACAAAGAGATCCCTTGCCTCCAGAACTTCGGCCCAGCCAAGGGCCAATGAGAGGAATATGGTATTTCGGGCAGGCACATAGGTGATCGGAATGCCTTCACTCTCCTGTTCCGGCACGTCGATGCTCTCGTCCGTCAGCGCCGAGCCGCCAAAGGAGTCCAGAGAAATAGGGATGATTTTATGATCCACAGCACCCAGTAAACCGGCCAGCCGCTTTGCTGCATTGAGTTCGGTGGAGTGCCGCTGCCCATAGTTTATGCTCAAGGCGTAGCATTCATATCCCTGGTCATGGGCAATGGAGAGGAGGGTGGCCGAATCAAGACCGCCGGAGAGGAGGACGACTGCTTTTTTCATTTTGCGTTATCTGGCGGCGTAATTTGCCAGCATTATACAGGCACTATTTACCTGCTACATCACCCCACAGATATTTATGCAGCTGTATCTGGAAACGCACCTGAAGATGGTCGCGGATGATCCAGTCGGCCAGCTCAGTCGCATCCTGTCGACCTAACGCTGGTGAGAAGAGAACTTCACAACGATCTGTCAGGTATCGCTGTTCCAGCTGCTGTTTTGACCAGAGGTAGTCCGCTTCGTCACAGATGACAAATTTCACCTGATCTACCGGGCTGAGATACTCCAGGTTTTCGAAAAGGTTTTGTTCAACCTCATCTGAACCGGGAGTCTTGATGTCCATCACCTTCACCACCCGTGGATCAACGGCCGACACATCCACAGCACCGCTGGTCTCAAGTGACACCTTGTAATTGGCATTACAAAGCTGAATCAGCAGTTCCAGGCATTCGCGCTGAGCCAGAGGCTCTCCGCCGGTAACGGTGATGTATCGGGGCTGATGATCTGCCACCTGTTGCAGAATGTCAGGCAAGGCCATCCATTCACCGCCTCTGAAGGCGTAAATGGTATCGCAATAACCACAGCGCAGGGGGCAGCCGGTAAGACGAATAAACAGCGTGGGAAATCCCACGCTGCTCGACTCACCCTGGAGGGAGTAGAAAATTTCGGTAATACGCAAATGGGACATAGAGATAAGGGCGCTAACGTCCTTCGGTTCGCATACGCTCCAGGCGTTTACCGGCCAGGCGGCCGGCAGTAGAGCTGGGATAGTTATTGATCAGCGTCTCCAATGTCTCGCGGGCTTCCGACCACTGCTGTTTTTCATACTGGATAAGACTGGTTTTCAACAGCGCGTCAGGTACTTTAGAACTCTCCGGGTAATCCTGGATAACCTTCCTGAACTCGACCAGCGCTGCATCGAAGTCCCTTGTGACATAGCTCGCTTCTGCCAGCCAGTACTGGGCATTGTCAGAAAAAGCACTGCCCTGATATTTCCCCAGGAAACCCCGGAACGCCTTGCTTGCATCGCCATAGCGATGCTGCATCAGTATCTCAAAGGCAGCACGGTATTCTGCCTCTTCAACCACAGGATCAGCCGCACCTCCGGTAGGCTGCTGGACCACGGCCGGTGTCTGCATCAGCTGCTCCCTTGGGGGAGTGGATGCAGAGGGTGCAGATGGAATGGCGGCTGGTGCTGGCATCGCTGTCCCATGGGCTGCAGGTACCACGCCTGTTGAGATACTGCTCAAGCGTCGATCGACATCCAGGTAGAGGTTACGCTGACGCTTTTTCAGGGCATCCAATGCATGATTCTGCACCTCAACCTCACCACGCAGCAGCTGCACTTCCCGTTGTAGTGTATTCAGTCGAAGAACCAGGTCAGAGAGCGCTCTCACTTTCCGTTCCAGCAAATCGACCCGCTGCTCTACACCCTTCACAGGCAATGCCTGCCGGGACGGTGGCATCGCTGCCAGTACTGGTCCCGCCAGCATCGCTGAAAGCAGAAGCCCAACAAGGTATTTCATCAGCAATTATTCCTGTCAATAGACAAAGACGGCACGACGATTCTGGGACCAGGCTGCCTCGCTGACATCCATGAATGCAGGACGCTCTTCACCATAGCTGATAGTGATGATCTGGCTCTCAGCAGCACCCTGAGCCAGCAGCACACGCTTCACACTGTTGGCACGACGCTCACCCAGTGCAACGTTGTATTCGCGTGATCCCCGCTCATCGGCATGACCTTCAATTGTCACTGTAATGGCAGGGTTGGCCGCTAGGTAATCACCATGGGCAATCACTGCATCCTGGTAATCAGCGCGAATCTGGTCAACGTCATACTCAAAATAGATGGTCTTGGTGTATAGCTGGCTATCCGGATTATCCAGTTCGTTACCCATCCAGGCGCCGGTTTCATCTGCACCTGTGATCTGGGCACCGTCTGCGCCAGTCTCTCTCTGCCCTGCTTCAGAGACGGGAGCTGCCTCGTTGGTTGTATCATCGGACATGCCGGGAATACTGGAACAGCCTGCAAACAGCAGCGACAGTGCCAATATCGGGGCAAACTTGAGCATGCTCAGTTTCATGGGTTTCTCCTGTTGGTTTTAGTATAGGGTGACCAGACCGGCTCGCGGACATTACCTTCCTGCAGTGCCAGCCGCTGGCGGACCCTGCCATCCACCGAAACCGCGGCTAGTTCACCTTTGCCGTTGATTTTGGTGGCGTAAATTATCATGCTGCCATTCGGGGCGAAACTGGGGGATTCATCCAGCGCGCCTTCGCTCAGCACCTGCAGTGCCCCGGATTGAAGATCCAGCACACCAATGCGGAACTCTCTGCCTTGCCGAGTCACCAGAGCCAGCATCTTGCCGTCTGGCGAGTAGGAGGCGCGGGCATTATAGCTTCCTTCGAATGTCACTCGTATGGCCTTGCCACCAAAAGAGGGAACCCGATAGATCTGGGGTTTGCCGCCCCGGTCTGAGGTAAAAATGACATGACGGCCATCCGGTGACCAGGACGGTTCGGTGTCAATGCCATAGTGACGGGTTAGCCGGGTCAGTGTCTTCCGATTGATACTGTAGACATAGATATCGGGACTCCCGTCCTTGGACAGGGTCAGCGCCAGTTTCCGGCCATCCGGTGACCAGGCGGGTGCGCCGTTGATCCCTTTATACGAGGTGATTTTCTGGCGCCTTCCGGTGAAGACCTCCTGAACATAGATAGAGGGCTGCTTCTTTTCAAAGGAGACATAGGCCAGTTTACGACCGTCAGGAGACCAGGCGGGAGACATGATAGGATCAGAAGAGGTGACGATAGTCTGGGGATTAAAGCCATCGGCATCGGCCACTTTAAGCGCGATGCTCTGGTTTCCACTGCTCCCGGAGGTGATCACATAGGCCACGCGGGTGGCAAACGCACCCCGCTTACCGGTGAGCTTCTCATATATCAGATCTGCAATGTGGTGGGCGGTAGACCGAAGATCGCGCTCAGTGGCCGGGATATTGTAGCCGGTCAACTGCTCGCCCTTGAAGACGTCGAACAGCTGGAAGCGGACCATGTAGCCACCCTTGCCGTTGGCCCGGATCTGTCCAACCACCAGATTATCCATTCCCAGCACTTTCCAGTCTCTGAACTCCACTTCAGCGCCGACCTGCGGGCGTGCCAGCATATCTTGCACCGGCATGGTATTGAATCGGCCACTCCGGCCGAGATCATTCCGCACGATCTCAGCGATATCTTGGCTGGGGCCGGCACCGGGACCTGCCCAGCCGAAGGGAACGATAGCCAGGGGCAGCGCACCCTCCGAACCTTCGGTGATCTCAATAGTGAGTGCAGCGGCAGCCTGAAAATACCAGCAGCCCAGAAATATCAGCATTAATAATTTTTTCATCATCGCTTCAGTTTTATTTGCTTGGATCAAATTCAAAATTAATGTTCCGGAAACTCTCAAACAGCCTGCCGGTTGGAACGGGCAACGGCTCAGCTTTATAGACAGCGGCAATGGCTGAACGATTAAACGCGCCATTACCGCTCCCTTTTACCACGCTTACCGCTATGACGTTACCCCCGGGAGCAAGACGCACCCGCAAGGTACACTTCAGCGTATCGCTGATGCCGGTAGGCCTCAGCCAGTTAAGGATCACTTTCTGACGGATCTGAATAGTATACCTGTCAATCTCACGGGCATTATGTTCAGCTTCCATGGCCTCAAGCAGTTCATCCTCTCGCGCCTTCTTCGCAGCGGCTGCTTTACGCTTTTTCTTAAGTTCCGCTTTGCGTTTGGCTTCTTTAGCCTTGCGCTTTTTCTCAAGATCGGCTTTGTGTTTTGCCTCCGCCATTTTCTTTTTCTTCTGTTCTGCCTGGCGCTGTGCTTCCGCTTTCTTGCGTTTCTGTTCAGCCAGTTTCTGCTTTTTTTCTTCGGCCTTTCGTTTGGTTTTTGCCTCTTTCAGCCGTTTTTCTTCCTGTCTCTTTTTGCTCTCCGCTACTTTCCGCCTACTTTCCAGGTTAGCCAGGTGCTTCTTTTCTACCTGCTGTTTACGCTTCAGATCCGCCAGTTTCTGCTCCTCTTTCCGGCGTTCTGATGCTTTTTCTTTTTTCCGTTTATCCTCAGCCTGTTCCAGCTTTTTGACTTCAGCCTGCACTTTCGATTGGTCGATTACCTGCGCCTGAACCACATTCACATTCAAATTTGGCTGTTCGGGTTTCTTCAGCCAGTCGACACCTACCACCATGAAGGTGACGATAACCAGATGCATTAGCACGGCAACCATCGCCGCCAGAGGGTTGCGTTTGAGAATCTGCAACATCAAGCAGTTACCGTTCCGGCGATTCGGTGATCAGGCCCACATTGGGTGCGCCTGCAGCCTGTAACAACACCATCGCCTCCACCACCCGGCCATAGTCTACATTTCGATCCCCTTTCACCATAATCGGGGTCCGGGGTTTATAGCGGAGTACCGCAGCCACCCGGGCCATCAGGGTATCCGCATCCACCGGGGCGTTTTTCCCTTCGCCCACATCAATGAAAAAGTCACCAGTGGCGTTGACCGACACCACCACCGGGTCATCAGCCTCTGCGGGCAGAGGCTCGGAATCCGCCAATGGCAAATCCACCTTCACACCCTGGGTCAGCAATGGCGCAGTAATCATAAAGATCACCAGCAGCACCAGCATCACATCGATGTAGGGAACCACATTGATCTCAGCCATGGGTTTACGCTTAATTCTGTGCTGCCTGCTCATAGGCTCTCCGCCCACTTAAGGGGAGACTGAAGCAAGAAAACCTGATCAGACATGTGCCTGCCTTTGCAGAATGCTGGTGAACTCGTCAAGAAAGTCTTCATAGCGGCTGTTAAGCCGCTCGGCATCATTTGAGTAGCGGTTATAGGCCACCACCGCAGGAATCGCGGCAAACAGGCCCATGGCCGTTGCAATCAACGCCTCTGCAATACCCGGAGCCACCAGTGAGAGAGTGGCCTGTTTCACGTTACCCAGGGCACGAAACGAATTCATAATGCCCCAAACAGTGCCGAACAGTCCGACATAGGGGCTGGTGGAGCCGACAGTGGCGAGAAAAGAGAGGTTGGTCTCCAGTCCATTCATCTCTCTGCTCAGGGCGACATACATGGAGCGCCGCGCCCCTTCCACCACAGCCATAGGCTCAATATCCGTGTTTTTCTTCAGCCGGGTAAACTCTCTGAAACCGGCGTGAAAGATACTCGCCATACCGGATTTATCTTCGCTCTCTCGCTCCACTGCATGATACAGCTCGCCCAGATCACCACCGGACCAGAAGCGCTGCTCAAATGCGTCAGCCGCCTTGCGGGCCTTTTTCAGCACTCTGGCCCGGTCGAAAATCATTGTCCATGAAATCACCGAGGCGAGAAGCAGAGAAGCCATCACCAGTTGCACCAGGGGGCTGGCATTGATTACCAGCTGTATGAAGGAGAGATCATTGGGCATCGGCAATCACCGCTAACAGAGTTTCAGGGATAAGTTTGGGACGGAAACGGGCGGCATCGATACAGGCGACCTGTACCTCGCCGCTGCAGAGTAGCTGCCCATTAGCCTCTCTGGTGATTTTCTGCTGGAACGTCAAACTAGCTTTTCCCCTTGTTTTAATTCTGGCACTCACTATCAAGGCATCGTTGAGGCGGGCCGGTTGTTTAAAATCTGTCTCTACACGGCGTACTGCAAACAGAATCCCCTCTTTTTGTAGAAGTTCATCCTGCTCAAACCCCAGAGCCCGCAGCCACTCGGTGCGTGCACGTTCCATAAATTTAAGATAATTGGCGTGGTAAACTACACCACAGGAATCTGTGTCTTCGTAGTAGACCCTGACCGGCCAAAGAAATTCCTTCATAGAGGTCACAATTTTAAGGTTTATTCAGCGTTATCTCGTGGATTGCTCTGAATTGACATGCATTTACTCTTCAAACAAATCTGCGTCACCGGGAACAGTCCCGACTCCGTCATCCTTCGGTATCAGACCAAAATGGATATAGGCTGCTTTGGTGGCCACTCTGCCGCGAGGGGTGCGCATCAGAAAACCCTGTTGAATCAGATAGGGCTCGAGGACATCCTCTATGGTACCCCGCTCTTCGCCAATAGCCGCTGCTAGGCTATCCACGCCGACAGGACCGCCATCAAACTTTTTAATCACCGCTGACAGCAGCTTGCGATCCATAATATCGAAACCATAGCCGTCCACTTTCAGCATGCCAAGCGCTTTGTCGGCCACATCGGCCGTCACTTTTCCCTCGGCCTTGACCTGTGCATAATCACGAACCCGGCGAAGCAGGCGGTTGGCAATTCTCGGGGTTCCACGGGATCGACAGGCGATCTCTCTGGCACCCTCTTCATCCGTCTCGATATTAAGAATTCTCGACGAACGTTTAACAATGTGGGTCAGATCCTCGTGAGAGTAGAACTCCAGACGCTGAACAATGCCGAAACGATCACGCAGCGGCGAGGTCAGCAGCCCAGCTCGGGTTGTCGCGCCGATCAGGGTGAAAGGCAGCAGATCCAGCTTAATGGAGCGGGCCGCGGGCCCTTCGCCAATCATGATATCCAGCTGATAGTCCTCCATCGCGGGATAGAGCACCTCTTCCACCACCGGAGAGAGACGGTGAATCTCATCCACGAACAGGACATCGTGGGGCTCCAGGTTGGTAAGCAGTGCCGCAAGGTCTCCGGGACGCTCCAGTACAGGCCCTGAGGTCTGACGCAGGTTAACGCCCATCTCGTTGGCGATGATGTGGGCCAGTGTTGTCTTGCCCAACCCGGGGGGACCGAAGATCAGCACATGGTCAAGGGCCTCTTCCCGGTTACGGGCAGCCGGAATAAAGATCTCCATCTGCTCCCGCACCACTGGCTGACCGACATAGTTCTCCAGTTTTTTCGGGCGAATGGCTCGGTCCATTGCGGCATCGTCGCTATCTGCCTCGGCGTTGATAATTCTATCGACTCCACTCATGCTAGCTCACCGCCATCGACTTCAGTGCCTGACGGATAATCTCTTCACTGGTGAGTCCTTCGTTGTTTATCGAACGCACCATCCGGCTCGCTTCGTTGGGCTTGTAGCCCAGGGCGATCAGCGCTCCGACGGCATCGGAAACAGGGTTGTTTTCCACCGCCCCTCTTGCCGGGAGCTTGTTGATGGCCATGCCGCCACTTTTCAACTCCAGCTTGTCCAACCGGTCACGCATCTCGACAATCAACCGCTCTGCGGTCTTTTTGCCGATTCCGGGGATACGTACGAGTGCCGCACTGTCGGCACTGTGAATGCAGTTGGCAAACTCATCCGAGTTCATACCGGAGAGAATCGCCAGGGCCATTTTTGCACCGACACCGCTTACTTTCAGCAAAGAGCGGAACAGTGCGCGATCTGACTCATTGGCAAAACCGTAAAGCACATGGGCATCGTCCCTGATCGCCAGATGGGTGGAAAGTGTTACCGGCTCTCCCTGGGCTGGCATATCGTAAAATGCCGCTAGGGGCAGCTCCAGTTCGTAACCCACGCCATCCACATCCACCATCATATAGGGTGGCTGCTTATAGACGATCTCACCTCTCAATCGACCGATCATCAGCCTCAGCCTCCCCGGCTCCGGCTACGGGGTAACTGCTGCAGCGTTGTGTTGGCATGTGCGTGACTCAGTGCCACTGCCAAGGCATCGGATTCATCTACGGCCATCTTCTGATTCAGGTTGAGGATATGTTTCACCATGTGCTGCACTTGATTGTCTGCACCGCCTGATCCCACCAACGACTGTTTGATCATTCTGGGGGTGTATTCAAATACCTGGATCTTGGCTGTGGCGCAGGCACAGATTGCCGCCCCCCGGGCCTGGCCCAGTTTAAGTGCGGATGCCGCGTTTTTCCCCATAAATACCTGTTCTATGGCCATCTCATCTCGGCTTGTAATCGGCAACCACGGCTGCCAATTGACAAAAAATCTGGCCGAGCCGCTGGGGAAAATCGTCCCCGGAAAGGCGAATACAACCGCTGGTGACATGAATGCTGCGACTACCATCGCTCTCGATCACGCCATAACCGGTGACACGGGAGCCGGGGTCAATGCCGAGTATTCGGTGCATCAACCGATGGCGTCCAGAATCTCATCGGATATATCGGCATTGGTATAGACATCCTGGACATCGTCCAGATCTTCCAGCACATCCACCATCCGCAGCAGTTTCTCTGCCGTATCCCGATCCAGTTTAGCCAGAGTGGTTGCGCTGAAAGTCATCTCTGCATGATCCGGCGCCAGACCGGAGGCAACGATGGCATCATTAACCGTGCTGAAATTATCCGGCGACGTCACCACTTCCACCGAACCATCGTCATGGGTGATAACATCTTCTGCACCTGCCTCCAGGGCAGCCTCCATGATGGTATCTTCGTTAGCATCGGGACCAAAGCTGATAATGCCCTGTTTGCTGAACATGTAGGAGACAGAGCCGTCAGTGCCCAGATTGCCACCCGCCTTGGTGAAGGCATGGCGTACCTCGGAGGCGGTACGGTTGCGGTTATCGGTCATGCAGTCAACAATGACCGCCGTCCCACCAGGGCCATAGCCCTCGTAACGCAGTTCGTCATAGCTATCCATGTCATCGCCGCCTGTGCCACGTTTGATGGCACGGTCGATGGTGTCCTTGGGCACATTCGCACCATTGGCCTTGTCCAGAGCCAGCCGCAGACGCGGGTTGGCGTCAGCATCGCCTCCGCCCGCCTTGGCGGCAACCATCACCTCCCGCAGGAGTTTGGTCCAGATTTTTCCGCGCTTTTTGTCATTGGCCGCTTTCTTGTGTTTGATGTTGGCCCATTTACTGTGTCCGGCCATGATTACCTCTTATAATTCAGTTGGCCGGGAGTTTACCATTCCCATCCTAAAAATTCCCTTGTCGTATGAACCCAGCCATAGATCGGGCAACCTCGCCAGAAAACAGCAGGCTCATATGCCCCACATTGAGGCTGCAAAAAGCTGTTGCGCCGGGAAGATATGTCTCCTCAACCGCGACTGTGCCATTACTCTCTCCCTGCAATCCACGGTCCAGACTGCGGCCCAGCAGAGGCTTCAGCCAGTCATGATTCGGCATATTCTTGGTTACGCCACTTCCCTGAACGGGAGAGTCAAGCACCACCACGCGACCTGGCGGCTGCCCGGAAAAAAGATCAAACAGATGCAGCAAAACAAGTCCACCCAAACTATAGGTCGCCAGATGAACAGTCTCTGCATCGAGCCGTTGGATGAATTCCGCCAGTTTTCGGGCATTCGCCGGTGGCGGCTCCGTCAATGATTTGTGGCGAAGGTAGTGAATAGCAAGACCTTCAGCCGATAACCGCCGGCCAAGCAGCAACATCTTCAGCCCTTTCATCCAGATACCATACATTCAGATAAGGGAGTCTCTAAAAACCTTCCAAAACCAGCGATAAATGTAGTAACCAACTCAACCCGTTGATAAAAGCCATGCAACCGAGTTTTTTGATCATCAAGACTAACTTGAACTCCCTGAGCAACTGGGAGACCCGCTGCCAAAGTTGGAAAGGACCGTAGACCGGGAGGCTTTTCGGGTATTGTTGTGCTCAGTTTGTAAAAATAGTGATCCCAGTAAAGGCGGGCGTCCACCTTACGATGCGGTACTGATGTTCAAGGTGCGGGTACTACAGCATTTATTCAATCTGAACGATGATCAAACAGAGTTCCAGATTCGGGATCGCTATAGCTTTTGTCGTTTTCTGGGGTTAAGCCCGGAAGGTAAGGTGCCCGATGCCAGAATGGTTTGGGTATATCGTGAGCGCCTGAAAGAACGGGGCCTTGTTGATAAACTCTTTTCAGAACTGTTGATCCAGATTGATGCAGCAGGTTTCAGTGCTCGGAAGGGACAGATTGCAGATGCCGTTATCGTTCCAGTACCCGGGCAACGCAATACGCGAGAGGAAAATAGGCAAATCAAATATGGGGACAGCCCTGAGGCATGGAGTGATAACAAACGCCGCCAAAAGGATGTTGAAGCCTGCTGGACTAAGAAGCATGGTAAATCCACCATGGGTACAAAAAACACATCAGCATAGACCGGAAGCACAAGGTCACTCGCAAGTATGCCATCACATCAGCTGAGGCTCATGGTAGCCAAGTCTTCGAGTAACTGCTGGATGAGAACAACAGTAATGGCAGTGTCTGGGCCGATTCTGCTTACCGCAGTCATATTCATCGCAAGTCGACACGCAAACGCCCCTTGAATGAACGGGAGCAAGAGGCAGACCGAAAACGATCAAAAGTCCGGGCTCGAGTTGAGCACGTGTTTGCCCAGCAGGCCAATCGACTAGTGCACAGCATCGGGCAAGTCAGGCCGACGTGAAGATGGGTATGATGAATTTGGTGTGCAGCATGGGTCGATTGGTGTAGCTGGCCGGATAAAGCGAACCATGGATATGGATGCTGCCAGAAAAATGAGCGTGAAGATACCGGACTCTCCAGATTTGCTAGAGACTATTGGCTTTTGTCGGTTTTTTTAGAGGTTTCCTTTGCTTTGCTGATCCTTATTCCCTCCGGCAACGGGGTACCAATGAGAATGCCAATGGGTTGCTACGTCATTACTTTTCTAAAGGGATCTATTGGCGAAAAGATCACTGATCTAATGCTTGCAACTGTGGTGGAAAAGCTCAACAATCGACCTCGAAAATGCCTCAATTATCAGATTCAGTGAAGTTTCTGAAGAGTGTAGGTGATGTACTTACAACTTGAATCTACCACTTTATAAAAAGAGCGATGTTACATACCGATAGATATGATGTGATTGTAGTGGGTGGCGGACATGCCGGTACCGAAGCGGCATTGGCCGCGGCACGGATGGGTGCCCGAACCCTGCTGCTGAGCCATAATATCGAGACTCTAGGGAAGATGAGCTGCAATCCGGCAATCGGCGGTATTGGCAAGGGCCATCTGGTAAAAGAGGTGGACGCCCTGGGTGGGATAATGGGTCATGCTGCCGACCTGGGGGGCATCCAGTTTCGCATCCTCAACTCCCGCAAGGGACCGGCAGTCCGTGCCACCCGCGCCCAGGCGGATCGTCTGCTCTACAAAGCAGCGGTGCGCTATGCGCTGGAAAATCAGCCAAATCTCGATCTTTTTCAGCAGGCAGTGGATGACCTGATAATTGAGAAAGAGCAGGTGACCGGTGTGGTGACACAGATGGGTCTGTGCTTTGCCGCCCCGGCGGTGGTGATCACCACGGGTACTTTTCTTGGTGGCCGTATCCACATTGGCCTCAACAACTATCAGGGTGGACGTGCTGGTGATTCGCCTGCGAATGCATTGGCAGTGCGACTGCGTGAGCTTCCCTTTAATGTTGAGCGGTTGAAAACAGGGACGCCTCCCCGTATCGATAGTCGCAGTATCGACTATAGCCAACTCCAGGAGCAGCCGGGAGATACGCCATTGCCGGTATTTTCTTTTATCGGCTCGGCGGATCAACATCCGCAGCAGGTGAGTTGCAATATCACCTACACTAATGAGCGCACTCACGAAATAATCCGCGGTGGTATGTCGCGTTCGCCAATGTACACGGGGGTGATCGAAGGTGTGGGGCCCCGCTACTGTCCCTCTATCGAAGACAAGGTGGTCCGTTTTGCCGACAAAACAGGCCATCAGATCTTTGTTGAGCCTGAGGGCCTCACCAGCAATGAGGTCTATCCCAACGGTATCTCCACTTCTCTCCCTTTTGATGTTCAGTATGAACTTGTCCGCTCCATGGAAGGGTTTGGGAATGCGCGCATCACCCGCCCCGGTTACGCAATTGAATATGACTTTTTCGACCCGAGGGACCTGCGTTCCAGCCTTGAAACAAAATTCATTGATGGCCTTTTTTTTGCCGGGCAGATCAATGGCACTACAGGCTACGAAGAGGCGGCAGCTCAGGGGCTTCTTGCGGGTCTGAATGCGGTGCTGAAGATCAGAGGCCAGGAGAGTTGGTGCCCACGTCGTGATGAGGCCTACCTAGGCGTATTGGTCGATGACTTGAACATCCAAGGGACAAAAGAGCCCTATCGCATGTTCACCAGCCGGGCAGAGTTTCGCCTGTTGCTTCGGGAAGATAATGCTGACCTACGCCTGACCGAAAAAGGGCGTGAGCTTGGGCTGGTTCCCGATCTGCGTTGGCAATTATTCGAAAAGAAACGGGAGGCGATCGAACAGGAGCGGCAGCGTTTGAATAATATTTGGATACAGCCAGGCAGCGGCAAGGCGGAACAAGCAGTGTTGGAGATGAAAAGTCCTGTCTCTAAAGAGACCCGAGCACTTGATATGCTCGCCAGGCCGGAAGTGACCTATGCCGGGCTGATGAACCTGTCTGCAATTGGGCCGGGCGTGGCGGATATCCGGGTATCGGAGCAACTGGAGATACAGGCAAAATATGCCGGCTACATTCAACGGCAGCAGATAGAGATTGATCGGCTGCGCAGTAAAGAAGCGGTGAAACTGCCGGAGAGTTTCGATTTTGAAAAAGTTCGCGGCCTCTCTTCTGAAGCCCGGGAAAAGTTGATCAAGGGCCGCCCTGCCACCATCGGTCAGGCAGGCCGTATCCCCGGCATGACTCCGGTAGCGATCTCCTTGCTGTTAATCCATCTCAAACGTAAATCATCCCCCTCCCTTGTTTCCAAAGATGCGGGTTAGGAAAAGAGCAGAACAGCAGATATGTCCTATTCTCAATCTCAATGGCAGCAGCAGTTACAAACAGGTCTGGATGAAATGGAAATTTCGCTGGGCAGGGAGGAGCAGCAAAAGCTATTGGATTATCTTGCCCTGTTAGTGAAATGGAACAAAGCCTTCAGCCTTACCGCCATTCGCGATCCTGAAGAGATGGTCTCCCGGCAGTTGCTGGACTCTTTCTCGATTCTAAAACTGGTGAAGGGTAATCATGTGCTGGATATAGGTACCGGACCTGGCTTGCCTGGAATACCTCTGGCTATTGCGCTACCCGAGAAACAATTTACTCTGCTCGATTCCAATGGAAAAAAGACCCGCTTCGTACAGCAGGCAATTACATCACTGGGTTTGAAAAATGCCAATGTCGTTCGCGAAAGAGTTGAGGCGTTTCAGCCTGGAATAGGATACGACACCATTACATCCAGGGCTTTTGCATCTTTGGCAAAAATAGTCCAGCTCACTTCCTATCTTATGGCTGATCTTGGTCGTCTGGTTGCCATGAAGGGTGTGGACCCAGTGGAAGAGAGAGATGAGCTAAAGATGACAGGAATGACGGTTGAGACTGTCAGGCTGTTTGTTCCACAAACCAGTGGAGAACGGCATGCTGTTCTTATCCATAGATCAGAGGCTTCCTAAGTTCAACACATGCGTTTAGAAGATAGTTGTACACGATTATATCCAGAGAGTAGATTTGAGGTAATCGTGTAATATCTTCTGAATACGAATTAGCGATGCAGGAGTGGTAAAGAGTGAGTAACTCATTACAGAGCCAGTTGAAGAAGATGGGGCTAGTAACTGACGCGCAGGCGAACAAAGCGAAAAAAGAACAAAATCCAGGGAGAAAGGGAGAAGAAAAACCGCAAAGCGGTTATTGTCGATAAGAGTAAGCTTCTTGTAGAAGGCGCTGGCAAAAAATGCAGAGAGAGACCGGCATCTGAATTTGTAAAAAATGGAAGAGATCTGAAAAGAAAGCGATCCCAGCTCAGATAATACAGCTGATAGAAATGGCTCTTCCCCTAATAAGAGTGGATAGATTAACGTACCCCCTATGAGAGATAAAGATCTATACGCCCAGATCCTGGGTATCAGAGCCCTTGGCAGGTTAACAGTGTAGAGTTGGCTCTGACAGAGGAGCAGCGAGAAGCGATAGAGAGTGTCTCCATGGTATGTGGCCAGCCTTTATCAATGCCACACGGGAAAGCCTGCCTAGGGCTGAAGAGAAGATTGTCTTTGGTAAATGCTATGTCGCCAAGTACCTCGGTGAGGCGGTAGACAAGGTACGCCGCCAAGAGCACAAAGCGAAGACCCTAAAGGCAGCAAGTATGACTGGCTCTACAGCCCGGAGAATATGACGCGCAGACAGGAATTGCGGTTCAAGGCGCTACGTGACAGCACACTGGAGGCTGCCTGTGCCTGGGCGGTCAAAGAGTTTGCCATGTCATTCTCAAGACACGGGCAAGGAAAGGCTGGGAGCGGTGGTTGTCATGGGCAGTGCGCAGTGGTCTGGAGCCAATCAAGAAGGTGGCAGGAACAATCAAGGATCATCTGTGGGGAATATTGAACGCTGTTATTTTGCCGGCAGAAGGTCTCAACAGCCGGATCAAGATGATCAAGGTGCGTAGCAAGATTTCCGCAACAGAAGCGGGTCTGTTTCGTTTTCTCAACAAGGAGCGGTTTGCCAAGGCAATCTACTTCCACCTTGGAGGGCTAAATCTTTATCCTGAGGGAGTGGTTGGGTGATACTTACTCTCTCGATTAGGGGGAGAGCCATATTATTTAGGAGAGCCCCTAATTCAATATTACCTCAGCATGCTCCTAGAGATTCTTAGCCATGTGCAGGAAATTGTTCAATCTCTGTTGATGAATATCCCCTTTCTTTACCGCTTCGATAAGTGCGCAGCCAGGTTCACGCTGATGACTGCAGTTACTGAATTTACAATGTCCGAGCACCTGATTGAAGTCCCTGAAACCGTATTCCAGTTGTTGCTGGGTCAGCTTGCCCAGTCGAAAGTTGCGTACACCCGGAGAGTCAATTAGTTTTCCACCCTGGGGCAGAATATAAAGGGTGGTGGTAGAGGTGGTGTGTTTGCCCAGCCTTGAGGATTCTGAGAGGCGGCCTATCTGGATGTCGATGTTTGGCAGTAGTGCCATTACTAGGGAGGATTTACCGACACCTGACTGACCCACGAGAACGCTGGTCTCTCTCTGCAAATGCACTATCAATGGATCCAGCCCATGCTTATATTTTGCACTGATCCGGATGATTGGGTAGCCGATAATTGGGTAGTGGCCGAATTTGGCATCAAATGTCTGTTCTGCAGCGGCATCCAGCAGATCCCGCTTATTGAGCGCAATCAGGATTTTGACGCCGATTTTTTCTGCGGCAACCAGATATTGATCCACCAGATAAGTACTGGGTGTGGGTTCGGGAGCCAGAACAATGACCAAGCAGGTGATATTGGCTGCCAGCGCCCTCTCTTCCCCGCTGAAGTTTGGGCGGACCAGTGCTGTTTCCCTTTGCAGCAGTGCAGTGACAACACCTTCGCCCTTGGTCGTTGGTTGCCAGACAACTCTGTCACCACAGACCACCTGTCCAATATTTTGCCGGGAGAGGCAGTGAAAAATGGCTCCGGTGTTATCGGCTACCGCCAGATTCTGCCCATGCCGGGTAATCACCAGACCTTTGCAGGCCTGCTCTATTTCTGTACCGGCGAGTGCCTGTTCTGCTCGCGCTTCCACTTGTTGGCGGCGGCGCTCCTGTATGGCATTTATGCGCTCTTTCTGGCGCTGTGTTAGTCTGCGTTTTGCCATACGAATCAGGTTCGTCTGATCATTTTTTGAAGTGATAAAATTGAATATTCAGATGTTCGGCGACATTTTCCACATCATCATCGAACCAGTTCAGGTCGAGGGCGAGTTCGCAGCGCTGGACCTGAGTGGCGAGTCCTGAACGGCTGGTCACACGGCGGTCGCTGCGTGTATAGAGTTCAGTGCCGTGACAGGCAACGCAGTTTTTATCTACCAGTGCTTTTCCAGACTCAATGTCATACTTCTCAGCCTGGCTGCTACTGGATATAAAAATCATAAGCAGTGGAATTAAAATGAACGGTTTCATATTGGCGCTTCTCTCCATGTTGCTGATTTGCAGCAATATTAGCTGATAAATGAGCCACCCGCACCGATGCCGGCGGATGGCTGTCGTGAAACGCCGAGTAGAGTGGGTCAGGGGTCAGTGTACTGGCGTTCTCTCGATAGAGTTTGGCCAGCGCCCGGATCATAGGTTCTGCACCTGCCTGGCTAACGGCAAAGTCGTCAGCTTCAAACTCATGACGACGGGAGAGCAGCGCCATAACCGGTTGCAGAAACTGGGTAAACACAGGAATTACCAGCATAAACAATAAAATGGCAAGGGCATTTGATTGACCGCTGACACCGAGAGCGCGGCAGAACCAGGGTTGATTTGCCAGCCAGCTCAGCAGAGCAAAGCCCACTAAGGTAAACAGAGTTATCAGTATCAGGTGTTTGAGTACATGGCGTCGTTTGAAGTGTCCCAGTTCATGAGCGAGGACCGCCTCCATCTCATCCCCTTCCAGGCTCTCTGCCAGGGTGTCGAAAAAGACAATCCGCTTGTTTTTGCCAAACCCGGTGAAATAGGCGTTGCCGTGTCCGGACCGTTTAGACCCATCCATAATAAAGATGCCTTTACTGGAAAAGCCACAGCGCTTGAGAAGTCCATTGATCCGTGTTTTCAGTTCACCCTCTTCCAGCGGGGTGAATTTATTAAACAGCGGTGCAATGAGCGTAGGGTAGGTCCAGGTCATCACCAGCATAAAACCGATCAGCACCGCCCATGCGGCGAGCCACCAGAATGCGCCTGCCGATTCCATCAGCGCCAGTACAGCCAAGAGCAGAGGGACGGCCAAAAGCAGCATCAGCATTATCTGTAGCAGTAGATCGAGAATGTATCGCTTCAGTGTGGTTTTATTGAAACCGAACCGCTCCTTCAGTACGAAGGTCTGCCAGAGGGAGAAAGGCAGCTCAAGAGCGCCGGATAGAAGAGACAGGGATAGGATCAGACCAATGCCGGATACCATCTCTCCCAGAGAGGCTTTCTGCCACAGCTGATCCAGCAGCTCAATACCGCCACCCAGGGTCCAGACCAGTAACAGAACGGTGCCATAGATGAGCTTCAGCCTGCCAATTTTGATTTTTGAATCCGTATAGTCTGCGGCCTTTTGATGCTCATCCAGCGGGATTTTTCTGGAGAAAGCTTCAGGCACCTTGTCCCGGTGCATCTGCACGTGGTGTTGATGCCGCTGAAGCAACCAGAGTTGTATCAGCAGTCCGATACCCAGAACGGTGAGGAATAGTGAAGTAAAAATAAACATGGTGAGAGGATACAGGCTTGAAAGGGCATCTGCTAGAATCGGTAAAAATATTTCTCTTGTTAAATTATTGGAGCGGCTATGGCCCAGGACTCAACCAATCTCATCTGGATCGACCTTGAAATGACGGGGCTGGATACCTGGAGCGATAAAATTATCGAGATCGCCACTATTGTCACCGATAGTAGCCTCAATATTCTGGCGGAGGGTCCTACTATGGCCATACATCAACCAGATGATGTGATGGCTGAGATGGATGAGTGGAACACCAAACAACATGGTAAATCAGGTCTGACCGAGCGGGTTAAGCTGAGCAGCTTTGATGTGGTTATGGCGGAAAAGATAACCATTGAGTTTCTGCAGCAGTATGTTCCAGCTGGGGCGTCACCCATGTGTGGCAACAGCATCTGCCAGGACCGCCGTTTTCTTGCCCGCTGGATGCCGGAACTGGAAGAGTTTTTTCACTACCGTAACCTGGATGTCAGTAGCATTAAAGAGCTTGCCAAACGTTGGGCACCAGAAGTGGCCAAAGGGATGGTGAAGAGCGGTAACCATCTGGCACTGGATGATACCCGGGATTCCATTAATGAATTAATTCACTACCGGGATACGTTTTTACGGTTGTCATAACCACTCGGGTAGACTCCTAGGCGAATAGATTCATCAGTGTGACCGGCTCTGCAACCGCTACTGCGCCGCTCTCAGTAAGACGTTGTTGCAGCCGGATTAAGGTGGGTTTTCATCACTCGCGGAAGTTGATCCCGAATCCTTGCTCCTCTCGATCTGCGGCCCTGCGCGGGCTTCTGCCTCCATACTGGCAGCCACCTGTCGGTCATGGGACGATGAGTTTGCCGGTGCGGTGTCCGGCCTGTCTGATGGTTTCAGCCTTTTCCAGCGTTGCCTGTGGATCGCCTGAAATAACGGAGGTATCAATTCTTATTTCACCACCAAAGGCATAGGAGTGGCCGGCAGCTGCGAGATGGGCCTGCTCATGAGCCCGTACCTCACGATCCCTGACCTGGAGCTTTCTCAGCTCAATCGCCTCTTCACTGTTTGGATCGCCCAGCGCCTGCTGTTTTTCAATCGGAAGTTGTGGCTGGTTTTTCTGCCTGAGCAGCGGGTTCAGTTCCATTTTCCACACCCACAGCAGCCCCTTGGGGTCTGTACACTTGGGTGGTGGTAATGGAACTAATCTGCATAACAATCCAAAAATATTGAAAACTGAAGAGCTTACTGTGTCAGATATTTACTGAAGAAATTGGAGTGCTGGTTATAGATAGCTGCATCGTAAGGTAGCAGAAAAAAGGCTAATTGGCCGGTTTATGCTGTGAAATTGCCCAGATTGCGTGTTCCCGCACAGTCTCAGAGGGGTGATCTGCGCGCAGTTGCAGGGCCAGAACAACTTCATCTGTTGTTTCCGCGTTGCCCAGTGCAACTGCGATGTTCCTTAACCAGCGGATATGACCGATACGGCGAATAGGTGAACCTTCCAGACGCCTGAGAAACGCCTCCTCACTCCAGCGAAAAAGCGCGATAAGGGAGGCTGAATCGAGACCGTTCCTCGGGAGGAAATCCGGCTCTTCCGATACCTGGGCAAAACGGTTCCAGGGGCAGGCCATCAGGCAGTCGTCACAACCGTAAATACGGTTGCCCATGAGTGGGCGCAAAGACACTGGTATGGCGCCCTCATGTTCGATCGTCAGATAGGAGATGCAGCGTCGTGCATCCAGCTGATAGGGAGCAATGATGGCATCGGTGGGACAGAGGTCGATACAGGCGGTGCAACGACCGCAGTGATCGGTCTCGGCATTGTCCACCGGCAGTGGCAGATCTGTGTATAGCTCGCCGAGAAAAAACCATGCCCCCTCATTGCGATTGACAATATTACAGTGTTTGCCCGTCCAGCCGAGCCCCGCTTTCCCCGCAAGGGGTTTCTCCAGCACCGGGGCTGAATCGACAAAGGCGCGGTAGCCGAAAGGCCCTGCTGCCTGTTCGATACGCTGGGCCAGCTTCTGTAGCCGGTTGCGCATCAGCTTATGGTAGTCTCGTCCCAGCGCGTAGCGGGAGATAAAAGCGAGCTGAGGATTGTCCAAAACCTCCTGAGGTGAATCATCCGGCGGGAGATAGTTCATGCGGACAGAGATGATTCTCAACGTTCCGGGGACCAATTGGTCGGGTCGGCTGCGTTTCCGGCCATGCCGCGCCATATACTCCATGCTGCCGTGATGTCCCTTGGAGAGCCACCGCTCAAATTGCTCTTCCGCCACAGTGAGGTCGGTATCGGCAATGCCTACCTGTTGAAATCCAAGCGCTTTCCCCCAGGATTTGATATCGGTGGCAAGTGTTGCCAAATCGGTGGATGTCTGTTGCCTGATCATGGCGTGGGACTATAGCATCATGGCCAAGAGAGAGGGATAATCCGAGATTCGGGTAAATTCTCTATAAATATGTGCAGGAGGGTATGGAGAGTTCAGTTCCAAGAGATGCTGTGAATACATCCCTGTACGTTTGAAGGCGGCATCCCCGCCACCAACACTCTTGGAACTGAACTCTCCATACCCTCTCGCAAACATCTGCGCGGTGTTATTGAGAACCTGCAAATTTGCTAATCTGGATCCACATATGACCATACTGATGCCTACCACCGACCAACTCCCCTATGCCCTCTACCGGGCAGAGCAGGTGCGGGAACTGGACCGCATGGCGATAGAAGAGTACGGCATCCCAGGACTGCAGTTGATGGAGCGAGCCGGTGCCGAGGCATTCAATCTGTTGCGGGAATTGTGGCCCGATGCCTGTGATATCACTGTTGTATGTGGAATTGGCAATAATGGGGGGGATGGTTTTATCCTGGCGCGACTGGCCAGTGAGGCGGGGTTGAGTGTACGCGTTCTGCAATTGGGCGATACCGACCGTTTGCGGGGAGATGCACTGGCCAGTGCTGACAGTTTCCGCTCTGTGGGAGGCGAAATGTTCCCCTATCAGGGTTTGCGAAGAAAGATCGATGTGATTGTCGATGGGATATTTGGTACCGGTCTGGAGAGGGAAGTGACCGGAATATGGAAAGAGGCTGTTGATGCGGTCAACCGTCATCCGGCGCCGGTCCTGGCGCTGGATATCCCTTCCGGTATTAATTCAGATACCGGTCAGATGCTGGGTGTTGCCATCAAGGCGGCGGCAACCATCAGCTTTATCGGACTGAAGCAGGGCATGTTTACCGGGGATGGCCCCGAATATTGCGGTAAAGTCTCATACCATGCCCTGGAGGTACCGGCAGCCATCTTTTCCAGTCAGATTATCTCAGCCCGTCGTGCGGACTGGCGGCAACAATCGACACGATTGGCTCCGCGCTCGCGTACGGCACATAAAGGTCACTTTGGTCATCTTCTGGTGATCGGTGGAGACCACGGGTATTCAGGTGCCGCCAGAATGGCGGGAGAGGCTGCGGCCCGGTGCGGTACTGGCCTGGTGAGTATCGCTACCCGTCAGGCTCATGCGGCCATCATGGCCGGTAATCGGCCGGAACTGATGTGTCATGGTGTTGAGAAGGCAGAAACCTTGACACCGTTGCTGTCGCGGGCTTCCGTGATCGCTATCGGCCCGGGTTTGGGGCAGAGCGTATGGTCAATGTCGATGCTGTCGCGGGCAATGGATTCCGGTCTGCCCATGGTGGTGGATGCCGATGGGCTGAATCTGTTGGCCGCAGAGCCGGCCAGACGGGATAACTGGATTCTTACACCTCACCCCGGAGAAGCGGCCCGCCTGCTTGGGTGTTCGGTCAGAGAGATAGAGGAAGATCGCTTTCAGGCAGTGGATGAACTACAAAAACGCTACGGCGGAGTCATTCTGCTGAAGGGTGCCGGTACTCTTATCTCCGATCCATCCAGCCGGCCAGTTACTCTCAGCAGCGATGGCAATCCAGGGATGGCAACCGGCGGTATGGGAGATCTGTTGACCGGTATTGTAGCGGGGCTGCGGGCTCAAGGCTCAGACCAGGAGGAGGCTGCCATTATGGGCGCATCTTTGCACGGGGGGGCTGCTGATCTGGCCGCTGCAGTGGGTGAGCGAGGTATGCTGGCATGCGACCTGATGCCCTGCATCCGCTCACTGCTCAACCCCGGGGCAGCCTCATGATGATTCTGCAGGCAAACAGTGAATCAGAGCAGGAAGCCGTTGGGGCGGCTTTGGCCAAGGCGGTTCCGCCTGCCTGCGTGATCTACCTGGAGGGGGATCTTGGTGCAGGGAAAACCACGCTGGCCAGAGGCTTCATGCGTGGTCTGGGTCACCAGGGTGCAGTAAAGAGTCCTACCTATACACTGATTGAACCTTATGGGCTAAAGGATCGACGCTGTTTTCATTTTGACCTCTATCGCTTGGCTGATCCGGGCGAGCTGGAGTATCTGGGCGTCAGAGATCTGCTGGTGGAGGATGCGGTACTGCTGGTGGAGTGGCCGGATAGAGGTGAAGGTGGGCTGCCACCCGCAGATTTGATCGTTCGGATCAGCTACCGGAAAACGGGAAGAAAACTCCAGCTTCTGGCAATGTCGGAAATTGGCGAGGAATTGATTCAGAAGGTTAAACTTGATCTGCAGTTCTAAAGTTAATGCAAATATATAGATATTTATCCTATCTATCGGATATTACTGGAAAATAAAAATATCACGTGCTATGTTCCGAGGAACTGGATTGAACGGAGTCCTCGTGTAGGTGTGATATGAGAAAAATTACCGCACTACTGCTGATATTGATCTGCCTGCCGCTACATGCACAACAGATCAGGGTCGATAACCTACGCGTTTGGTCGGCCCCTGATCACACCCGACTGGTGTTTGATACCAGTGGTCCGGTCAACCATAAACTCTTTGCCCTGAAAAAGCCGGATCGCTTGGTGATCGACATCAGCAATGCAAAACTCCGGGGAAAACTACCGGCAGCAAACAATAACCCTCTGATCAAGCGTTTACGCAGTGCGGAGCGTAAAGGGGGCGGCTTGCGGGTTGTGCTGGATCTGGAAAAAACCATAAATCCCAAGAGTTTTGTCCTTAACCCAAACAGACAGTATGGCCACCGCTTGGTGGTGGACCTCTACGATTCCTTAGCAACTCAGAGGAAACGTTCGCAAGAAACGATAAAAAGAGCGACCCAAAATAGCTTGAGAGATATTGTTATTGCCATTGATGCTGGCCATGGCGGTGAAGATCCTGGTGCCATAGGGCGCAAAGGTACGCAAGAGAAAACCGTGGTGTTGGCTATTGCCAGAAAACTGGCTGCACTGATTGAGAAAGAGCAGGGCATGAAGCCGGTGATGATTCGCAAGGGTGATTATTATCTTGGACTACGTAAGCGTATGAAGCTTGCCCGCAAGCATCGGGCAGACCTTTTTATCTCCATCCATGCAGACTCTTTTCGTGACCCCAGGGCTAGAGGCGCATCGGTATACACTTTATCGAAGCGGGGAGCATCGAGCGAGGCAGCCCGCTGGTTGGCCGAACGGGAGAACAGTGCAGATGCGATCGGCGGGGTAAAACTTGTTGATAAAGATGATGTGTTGGTATCCGTGCTGCTTGATCTGTCACAGATTGGAACTCGCCTTGCTAGCCACCAAGTGGCTGGCAAGGTTTTGGCAAAACTCAAGGGGATTGGACGTACCCATAAGCGAACCGTGCAGCAGGCAGGTTTTACTGTGTTGAAATCGCCGGATGTTCCTTCATTGCTAATTGAAGCTGCATTCATCTCCAATCCATCGGAAGAGCGTAATCTAAAGAGCTCTAGTCATCAGAAAAAACTGGCAGATGCGATCATGAGTGGTCTCCGCAGCTATTTCCTAACCAGCCCACCGCCCGGTACCCTGTTGGCACAACGGAAGGCCCGTCAACATACCATCAACAGGGGCGATACTCTGGGCGCGATCGCACAGCAGTACCATATCAGTTTGAAGTCGCTGCGTGTGGCTAACAATCTTACCAATGATCGCATCCGGATAGGTCAGGTATTGCGTATCCCAAAGATTTGATCGCATTCAGGTCAATCAAAGATTGTGGGCGGGCATGCGTTTACATTTGGTGATGATACTGCATTACATCCACAGAAAAGAAAAAATAGCATTTCTGCGAGTATCTGATACCGATGTCTTCGGTGCAAAAAAATAGGCCGGCCGCAAGGCCGCTCCGTGCTAATTGGTCAGGATCTGATCAAGGATACATAGTCGTCCCTGAAGTATCAGACTGAGGATCTGGTTCTGAACCTTGTTAGATCTAATTCTCCGCCCATATTACCTGATTTAAGGTGCCCAATAACCGGCTCGATAGTGGTTCGGCGCTTCATCCATTTGCGTTTACGCCGTGCCTCCCGATGCAGCTAGCTGGCCAGATATTTACGGACGGTATTAAGGGAAAGTCCGGTTCTCTCGGCTATCTGCCGAATGCTGATCTTATCGCCGCCTCCTCATTACACTTAATAATGCCACGTCTATCACTTCCTTTGTTCCCTTGTTCCCTTGTTCCCTACTGGCCCTTCAGCAGGTCATGACCTTCTCCTTGAAAACCGTACCGATCTAAATTAGAGAATTCTGGCAAATCCGTTAAGCTGAAAGCAAGAGGACGAGCCATGAAAAAATCGCGGTACACGGAACAACAGCTCGGATTCGCATTGCGTCAGGCAGAAACGGGAATACGGATTTCAGAGGTCTACCGCAAGATGGGAATATCGGACGCGATATTTTACAATTGGAAAAAGAAGTTTGGAGGTTTAGGCATTTCAGAGCGACGGAGTTTACGTCAATTAGAGGACGAAAATCGTCTCTTGTAAAGCAGATGCTTCAGGATGTCGTGTGCGAAAAAAGCGCTGAAGACGGCCAGGGGAGTTTTAGGGATGAATGTTTAAATACCCATTGTTTTTTGTCACTGAAAGATGCGCAAGAAAAGATTGAAAGCTGGCACCATGATTACAATACATTCCGATCCCATACATCACTGGAAAATTTGACGCCGGATATCAGGCCGGTGAGCAGTGGGACTAGTCGCTCCAGCAGCGCGACTGCCGACGGGCCTGCTGCACAATAAAGAAGGGTCTGAACCCCAGTGCCAGGAGGGCTAGTCCAGTGGGGGATAAAGCAGATTTTTTTGGTTCAGAGCGGACTTTTAGCACGGTTTATAAGGTTCTTCGGTATCGGCATGGTGCCTAATGACCGTGAAGCAGCAGTCTTTGATGCTAGTCAAGAGAGGATCTTCTGTGCATTTTTGTCAGGCAAAAAATACGGGCCGAAGCCCGCATTTAATCAATGCCCTGGGGCATCTGACTTTAAAGCAAGATTAAAAAATCTCACTTGGTAGCAGGAGCTGGTGCAGGAGTTGCAGGTGCTGGGTAGCCATAAGGAGCGGCGCCATAGCCATAAGGAGCAGCGCCATAGCCATAAGGAGTAGTGCCATAGCCATAAGGAGCAGCGCCGCCATAGCCACCACGGTTGTAGTAGTCGTTGTATCCACGGCCAGAACCACGAGCATTTCCGTTCATGCCGAAGCTGAAGTCACCAGAGCCGTCGCTCCATCCGTCGCCATAACCGCTGTTGTTGTTGCCCCATCCGTTATTCCAAGGATTACCACCCCACCATGCGGAAGCAGAAGCGGAAGCGGCGAGCATAGCAGCGATAGCAGCAGCTTTTACAATCTTATTCATAATCCTTCTCCAATTATTGTGTTGTTTATCAGAAAAACGCTGATAAGCGATGTTACAGTTGATGCGCTTTCTGGGCTATACAATATTAGTAATTGCTTAATAAGTCAATTACTAATTCTCTCGGTCACCTGTTTTTAGCGAACAAGTAGGGCACTACATCTTCGAAGGTGCTGGCAAAGCGCACTTTTATTTCCTTGCGGATATGTTTCGGTACCTCTTCGAATTCACCTTTATTCTCTTCTGGAAGTATCAGTTCACGAATACCAGCTCTGCGTGCGGCAATCATTTTTTCACGAACGCCACCAATGGGAAAAACATGCCCGGTAAGTGTCAGTTCGCCGGTCATGGCAATATGGCGTATCGGCTGGTTGCGTGCCAGGGAGAGCAGGGCCGAGGCCATGGTGATGCCGGCACTGGGTCCATCTTTCGGTGTTGCTCCTGCCGGAACGTGGAGGTGTATGAAACTTTTTTCAAAGAATTTGGGATCTGCATCGAGGCTTTCTGCATTTGCAACGATGTAACCATAGGCGATCTCTGCCGACTCCTTCATTACATCCCCAAGTTGGCCGGTGAGCTTAAATCCCCTTGTAAAATTGTGTGTTTTTACCGCTTCGATACTGAGGGTAGCGCCACCCATGGAGGTCCAGGCCAAGCCGGTTACTACGCCGGGGCCGCTCAGGTTACGGTCGTCGCGGAAGACAGGACTGCCAAGGTACTCTTTGAAGTCCCCCTCAGTGACATTGATCGGCGGCTTTACGCCATCCAGCATTTTGACGACGACCTTGCGCACGATCTTTCCAATCTGCTTCTCCAAGCGGCGAACCCCGGCATCTCTGGCGTAACCTTCAATAATAGCCCGCATAGGGGCGGCATTGATTTTCAACTGACCCCGTTTCAGCCCTGCCCGCTTGAGTTGGCGGGGCAGCAGGTATTTGCGGGCAATCTGCAGCTTCTCCTGGGCAATGTAGCCAGCCAGGGAGATGGTCTCCATGCGATCAAGCAGCGGGGCAGGGATGGTGTCCAACTGGTTGGCGGTACAGACGAAAAGCGTTTTCGAGAGGTCGAAACGCAGGTCCAGATAGTGATCCAGGAAATCGCTGTTCTGTTCCGGGTCCAGAGCTTCCAGAAGGGCAGAGGCCGGGTCGCCATGATAGGAGGCGCCGATTTTGTCAATCTCATCCAACATGATAACGGGATTTGAACTACCGGCTTCTTTCATCGCCTGAATGAATTTACCCGGCATTGCACCTACATAGGTACGGCGATGGCCCTTGATCTCGGCCTCATCACGCATGCCGCCAACAGAGAAACGGTAAAACTTCCGCCCCAGTGCATTGGCGATAGATTTACCGATAGAAGTTTTACCGACGCCCGGAGGGCCCACCAGCAGAATAATAGAGCCGCTCACCGAGCCTTTCATGATACCTACCGCGAGGAACTCCAGGATTCTTTTCTTTACGTCATCCAGACCGTAGTGATCTTTATCCAGTGCCTCTCGTGCCTGCTTTATATCCAGTTTGTCTGGAGAGTGTTTGCCCCAGGGCAGCAGGCTTATCCAATCTAAATAGTTGCGGGTCAATGCGTATTCAGGAGAGCCGGTCTCCAGAATCGCCATCTTCTCCATCTCCTCTTTCACGCGGTTTTCTGCCTGTTCTGTGAGCGTGAGCGTCTCTAGCCGCTCTGCGAATTTATCCAGTTCTGCCGTGCGGTCATCCTTGGCTAACCCCAACTCTTTCTGGATTGCCTTCAATTGTTCGCGCAAAAAAAATTCCCGCTGCTGAGTATCCATCTTCTCTTCGACAGATTTGCGGATTCCATGTTGTGCATGGGCAATTTCCAGCTCTTTATTGAGCAGGAGCAGCACCTTCTCCATGCGCGGCATCAGCTTGACTGCCTCCAGTATCTCTTGGAGCTGGGTTCGTGTAGCCGTGGTAAGGCTGGCGGCGAAGTCAGCCAGATGGGACGGATCGTCGGGTCCCAGGCGGTCGAGGAACATACGAAGCTCTTCGCCGTAAAGAGGGTTAAGTGGTACCAGCTCTTTAATGGTGTTGATAACAGCCATGGCATAGGCTTTTATCTCATCATTCATTGGCTTGGTATGGTCTCGGAAATAGTGAACCCGGGCTTTGTAGGGTGCTTTGTTGCTGACCATTTTCTCAATCCGGAAACGCTGAAGACATTCCACCAGAACCTGAAGTCGACCCTCAATCATCTGAACCCGGTGAATCCGGCTGGCAGTCCCTATCTGCCGGAATTCACTGGGTTTTGCATCTTCAGATATGGCTGCATCGGTCATCACGATGCCAATGATGTCGTTGCCTTTTTTTCTGGCTTCCGTGATGGTGTCATTCCAGTATTTGGCATCCATCAGCAGCGGCACGGCCTGTCCTGGAAAGAAGGGACGGGTAGTCACCGGCAACAGGTGAATGATTTCGGGCAGCATATTGTCCTGGCGTGCCAAGGCGTGGTCGGTAATGATGTCAATGCTATCTGCGTCGATAAAGTCTTCGTTCATGCGCTTAATACCCGAACAGATTGTAGTGGTGATTTCAGTTTTAAATCAGGTCGATTGGACGCAGCGTTCACAGAGATAAGCAAAGATTGTGTTTCGAAAAACACAGTACACTTCCTCGCGGCCTCAGAACGCCTTAATTGCTATGTTCCGAACTATATCAGGCCGATGAAGCCGTTTTACAAGCGAGATTCGAGAGTTTCACAAAATCTTCCAATGCCAGCCGCTCAGCACGGAGGCAGGGATCAATGCCTGCCTCTTCCATAAGGTGAGTGCCTGCCAATTCGCGGAGACTGTTGCGCAGGGTCTTGCGGCGCTGTGAGAAAGCGGCGGTGATCATCCGGGCAAAAAAGACCTTGTCATCCACCGGGTAAAGCGGCGTCCGGTGCGGGACCAGGCGGACGAAAGATGAGTTCACCTTGGGTGCTGGCTTGAATGCGCCGGGGCCGATATCAAACAGATGTTCAATTTTGCACAAAGCTTGGAGCATGACAGTAAGCCGGCCATAGATTTTACTCCCTGGCTCAGCCGCCATACGATCCACCACCTCCTTCTGAAGCATGAAGTGCATATCATGGACACAGTAGGAGTGTTCCAGCAGATGGAACAGGATGGGTGTCGATATGTTATAAGGTAGATTACCAATAAGCCTCAGTGGCTCATTTTCTGTGGCGAGGCTGCAGAAATCAAATTTCAGTGCATCGGTATTGACGATCTCCAGCTCACCCAAGTCAGCGCACATTTCGGCCAGTGGATGGACCAGGTCGCGATCCAACTCTATGGCGATCAGTTTCTTGTTAAGCGCCAAAAGCTCTTTAGTGATGGCGCCCCGACCGGGGCCGATTTCGACAAGATAGTCTGCTGGCTTTACAGCGATACTCCTTACGATTCTGCTGATGATGGAGGGGTCGTGGAGGAAGTTTTGGCCGAATCGTTTTCTAGCCTTGTGAGTCAATGGATTATCCTTTCTTTTGTCGGAGACTTCAATTAGCTATAAAATTTATAAATTGAAATTACAAAAAAATCAACCAGTTAGGCTATAAATCGGGTGTGATTACAAGTCGCATTGATTTTCGCATTGGTGAAAAATGAGGCTCTTCCCCTAATTCAAGAGGGGAAGCATCATCCAACCACTCCCTCAGGATAAAGATTCAGCCCTCCAAGGTGGAGGTAGATTGCATTGGCAAATCGCTCTTTGTTGCGGAAACCGCTGCTAGGCACCTTGATCATCTTGATTCGGCTGTTGAGACTTTCTGCCGGACCATTACTTACTTTCAAAACAACAGCGTTCAATATTCCCCACAGATGATCCTTGATTGTTCCCGCCACTTTCTTGATTGGCTCCAGGCCACTGCGCACTGCCCATGACAACCACCGCTCCTAGCCTTTCCTTGCCCATGTCTTGCTGGCATAGTGCCAGAGTGACATGGCAAACTCTTTGATCCCCCAGGCGCGGGCAATCTTCAGCGTGCTGTCACGTAGCGCCTTGAACCGCAATTTCGGTCTGCGCATCATGTTCTCCGGGTTGTAGAGCTAGTCATACTGGCGGCCTTTAAGGTCCTCATAGCCATCAGCGCTTTGTGCTCTTGGCGGTGTACTTTGCCCACCGCCTCATCAATACCAATGCGTGTTGGGCTGATCTCTTTTCTACGTGCCAGTCCTCGCTTAACCGCTCGCTGCATAATTCCATCAATGGCATTCCAGCTCAGCCTCATCAATCGGGAGACTGCCGAGATGGACGCCTCTTTCAACCAGTTGATCACCAGTGCCTCAAACATTGCAGTAAATCCATAGCACGGTTCCGCCCAGGAAACTGGCACGGTGCCCACCCCATGTTCTTCACACTTCACTCTGGGCGCATCTGCTACCAAAATAGTTTTGCACTGGCGGGTATCCAGGTGCCGCCAGCGGCGCTTGCGTGAGTCATAGCCCGGTGAGATATCTGCCCACAGGTTGAACAACACTGCTTGGCACCTGCCTCCTGCTCAACCTATACCGTTACCTCTCCCTCTGACAGAGCCAACTCTACACTGCCAAGGGCTCGTGATACTCAGGGTTTGGGCTATCTCTAGTAGGGGAGGCGTTAATCTACCCACTTAATCAGGGGAAGAGCCAATAATATAAAAAGGCCTGCAAAGAATAATTCCACGGGCTTTTAATCTACTAAAATTAGTACCCGCCTTTACGCTTGGTCTCGGGCAGTCCGGCAATCTTGCCCGCTTGTTTGGCTGGGCCTGTTGGGAAAAGGTTGTAGAGTGATTTGGTGTCTACCTTATCCAGGTCAGTCCAGATTTTTTTAAAGTGTTTGACCATGTTGCGTTCATTGGGTTGGTTGCCATTATTGTTGAGGTACTCGTCGCGCAGATAGTTGATTATGTCCCAGCTCTTTTCACTCAGCTCGGCACCTTCTTTTTCGGCCAATTCTTTGGCTACGTGTTCATTCCAGTCTTCCAGATTTACCAGGTAACCATGGTTTGTTAATTCATATGACATTGTGATATCTCCTTCTCGGTAATTTATTTTTTTACTTAACACTTAAATATGCTCGATAGCAAACATGCTAAATTGGGTTTAGGTAAATTGGAATGGCCTAGTGATAGTGAATTTTTTGCCGTGCCCTAAAAAGATTTTTGAGGAATAAACAGACCGCAGCCGAGAGTGCGTCGATTACCCAATCCCTGCTCTTGCAGATAAACGGCATTTTCATAAGAAAGGTTTGCCACCATCAGGCTTCGGGTCAGCAGTGGGCCACCGGGTGTAGCCAGCAGATTCTGTTTGCCACAGAGTATCTTTTTAAATCTCAATCTCATCTTTTTTAGTTCGGATATAGCCCAGGATAGGAATCTCTCTTCTTCCCAGTCGGGGTTGCAGGCAACATAACGCGAATAAAGGATATCGGTGACCCTGAGTTTCCTCTGCCTCGCAGTTTTGATTTCGATTGGGTGTCCATCGATATTGAGGGTCTGCCCGGACAGGGCAGCGGCATCTTCAATGCGGTGCTTTGGCAGCCTGAGAACGAGTGGGGTGCGCCTGGATGGATAGAGCAACTCTTCTGCGCCTTGGGGGCGCTCCCAGCCATTGCCTGAATCTGCGACGTGGATGACGTGCAGGCCGGCCTGAGCTTCGTCGGAAAACCAGGGCAGTAGCCGGTTGATCTCTTCGGCGAGCACCCAGGCATGATCCACCGGCAGGGCGGGGCAGTTTATCTGAAACAGCAGGTCAACCACGTTTTCAGGAACGACGAACTGCTCTCTGTTATTCTCTTCTTGCCAATACATAGTCTATTCTGGAATTTTACTTCGCAGTTGGTCTCGGTCGAACCACCAATCACCCCCTGTCAGGATATCCAGTACTGTGGCCAGGCGTGGCAGGAATTTGCCGGGATTGTCCAACTCCAGCTGCTGGACCCAAAAATCAAAAATTTCCTGGTCTTCCACTTGGCTGTGGGTGCGGGCTACCTGGCCTAGTAATTGGATGGTAAAAAATTGCAGATTTTCCCTCTGCTTATCTTCTGCACGCATATCTGCAATATAGCCTGCAGTTGCGGCGGCCACGGCGGCACCGTCTGATCTGTCCTGACTCTCATCCACCATATGCTGGAGCATAGCAACGCTGAGCTCCGGATCGACGGGAAAGGTGACGCTCAGCCAGATACCGTGTGCCAGTGCCTTGATTGACTCTGGTTTTCCCGTTTGGAACATGATGTCGCAGGATTCCACCGCGTAGAGCCAGAGTTCTTCGGAAATTGCCTGATCAAAATGTGCGTGGGCTAGATCCCAAGCCTCGTCAAATCTGTTTAATTCCAGCAGAGCATAGCATTGCTGGAGAATCAGTGGCAGCTTGGTGTCCAGAGGGGCGCCGGTACCAATTTCATCCAGTTTTTTCCTGAGTTCATCCAGGCGAAGCTCAACCAGCTGACTTGACTGTATAGCATCGTCTGCACACTCGTTACCACCAAGGAATGTTTTTGATTGTAGATATTTCACGGTACTTCCCCCAGGAGCTTGTCCGATCTTAGGTTGAATCTGCTGCGGGAAAGACACTTTGGCTAGATTTCCCGAGCAATTTCGTTAAAAATGATGATGGTTCGCTTTGAATTATGCGAAAAGCCCGGCCAAAATGGCTTTCCCTCGCTACTGCGATCACCTCAGCTCCGCCGGCTCCAAAGTTTCTAGGTAAAGGCTGCTTCCAGCCTGTCTTCCCAATCTTCTGGGGTGTCGGAAAACTGGGGTTTTACGTCAATGCGAAAGAACGTGGTTCCCTGGCGGCGTATTTTGATTAGTTCGATCAACTCCTCGAATGTTTCTACATCCGGGCTCTGGATCATTACCTCACTTAGCAGGAGCATGCTTGTCTACCCCGAGTTGCATGAATTTTTCTGGTGCGGGTGGTTCGATGTTGCCGATCCAATAATACCCAAGTGATCAACTTGGTTTTTATTATTTAACCCCAGAGTTCAGGTTTGATGCAAGTCTGGGATGGAAATATTTTTGATGCAGTGCAATATCCAGTTATGGCGATTTATTAGTTATGCAGGGATTAGCCGATTTTATGTTATTGATATCTAATGGTATTATATTTTAGTTTATTCGATTATTCATATATAACTGAATATAAACATATCCCATTGGAGATATGTTATTTTACCCCTATACCCCCCCATTAGCGGGATATTGTTGACACATAAGGGAACTCTAAAATGCTTTATGAAACTCTGGGACGAGTAATCCCTTATCCTGAACGAAGAGGTTTGCAAATTCAGGGTTTGCGGCGCCCGGGCAGTTGGGTGGCCGCTTGTGACTATCAATTCATAACACCTAATGATAAAGACCAATTGGGAGATTAACTGATGGCAAAACCGATGCACGATACCCCCATGCTTGACCAGTTGGAGAGCGGCCCTTGGCCGAGCTTCATTACCGGTATCAAGCGCCTGGCTGAAAACAATGACATGGCTGTTGATCTGCTGGGTCAGCTGGAAACCTCTTACCAGACCCGCAAGGGCTACTGGAAAGGCGGTACCGTCGGTGTCATCGGTTACGGTGGTGGTGTAATCCCCCGTTTTACCGAACTGAAGGATGATGAGGGCAACCCACTGTTTCCGGCTGCTGCCGAGATGCATACCATCCGCATCATGCCGCCTCCAGGCCTGCACTATGATACCGGTACCCTGCGCAAATTCTGCGATATCTGGGAGAAATACGGTACCGGCCTGATCTGTGCCCACGGCCAGTCCGGCGATATCATGTTCCAGGGTTGCGACTCTGCCAATGTTCAGCCTTTCTTCGATGAAATCAACAAAATTGGCTTTGATATGGGCGGAGCCGGTCCGGCTGTCCGTACCGGTATGTCCTGTGTCGGCGCTGCCCGTTGCGAGCAATCCAACTTCGATGAGGGCCGCACCCTGCGGGCTCTGGTCAACAACGCTCTGGATGATCTGCACCGTCCGGCACTGCCATACAAGATGAAGTACAAAGTTTCCGGCTGCGCCAACGACTGCATGAACGCCATCCACCGTTCCGACTTTGCCGTGATCGGCACTTGGCGTGATGATATGAAGGTCGACCAGAAAGAGGTGAAGAAGTATGTCGCCGATATGGGCCGCAAGAAAATGGTCGATAACGTCATCACCCGTTGCCCGACCAAGGCGCTATCGCTGAATGATGACGACACGCTGGAAGTGGACAATAAAAACTGTGTCCGCTGCATGCACTGTATCAATGTGATGACCAAGGCACTCTCTCCGGGCGACGACAAAGGTGTCAGTATTCTGATCGGCGGCAAGCGCACCCTGAAGATTGGCGATCTGCTGGGCACCGTGATCGTTCCTTTCCACAAGCTGGAGAGCGATGAAGATTTCGAATGGATTGAAGAGCTGGCTACCGAGGTACTGGACTTCTTCGCTGAGAATGCGCTGGAGCACGAGCGTACCGGGGAGATGATCGAGCGCATCGGCCTGCAGAACTTCCTCGAAGGTATCGGCGTGGAGATCGATCCGAACATGATATCCCAGCCTCGTACCAACCCTTATGTCCGTATGGATGAGTGGGATGAAGAGGTGGCCAAGTGGGAAGAGCGTAAAGCCGCTCAGTAACCTTTCTTAAGGTTATATACGCATATCTCCTGCCGGAACCCGGCGGGGGGGTGTGGAACAGAATTTTAGCATTCAATAGAGAATTTGGAGGTAAGCATGGCTGAAGCACCTCGCATGCCCGACGAGATAGGTGTCAGGGATATTCAAGAGTTCCTGCATCCTGTGTTGAAAAAGAACTATGGCGATTGGAAATGGCATGATCGTCCACGCCCAGGTGTCCTGCACCACGTTGCCAATGGCGGCGACGAGGTTTGGACTGTTCGCGCCGGTACCGCACGGCAGATGGATCTTTTCACTATCCGTACCCTGATGGATATTGCCGATGACTTTGCAGAAGGCTATGTCCGCTTCACTATCCGCTCAAACATCGAGTTCATGGTCAGTGAAGAGTCCAAGGTACAGCCGCTGATCGACGAGTTGACCAAGCATGGTTTCCCAATTGGTGGTACCGGTAACTCTGTATCAAACATATCCCACACTCAGGGCTGGTTACACTGTGATATCCCGGGTACTGATGCCTCTGGTGTTGTCAAGGCGCTGATGGATGAGTTGATTCATGAGTTTACCCATGAAGAGATGCCGAACCGCGTTCGTCTTACCTCTTCCTGCTGTCAGATCAACTGCGGCGGCCAAGGTGATATCGCGATCAATATCCAGCACACCAAGCCACCAAAGATTGACCATAATCAGGTTGGTAATGTCTGTGAGCGTCCTACAGTAGTAGCTCGCTGCCCGGTTGCGGCTATTCGCCCTGCGGTGGTCAACGGCAAGCCTTCCCTCGAAGTGGATGAGCGTAAATGCATCTGCTGTGGCGCATGTTTCCCGCCTTGTCCTCCGATGCAGATCAACGATCCAGAGCACTCAAAGTTTGCGATCTGGGTTGGTGGCAAGCACTCCAACGCCCGTTCCAAACCTGCTTTCCATAAGCTGGTTGCATCCGGTGTTCCAAACAATCCGCCGCGCTGGCCAGAGGTGTCTGTGATCGTTAAGCAGATTCTCTTCGCCTATAAGGAAGATGCCAAGGATTGGGAGCGTATCGGTGAGTGGGCTGACCGCATTGGCTGGCCGAGCTTCTTCGAGAAGACCGGACTGCCTTTCACCAAGTACCACATCGATAACTGGCGTGGTGGTCGCGCGAACCTGAATGCTTCCGCACACATCCGCTTCTGATTCAGTGGATCTATAACCTAAGGGATAGCAAATGAAATTTGCGATTCAGATAAATGAAGGGCCGTATCAGCATCAAGCGTCTGATTCTGCCTATATGTTCACCAAGGCCGCCTTGGAGAAGGGACATGAGATTTTTCGTATTTTTTTTTACCATGACGGTGTTGGCAACAGCACCCGCTTGACCACGCCGCCTCAGGATGATCGCAATATCGTTGAGCGCTGGGCAGAACTTGCCGAGAAGTACGAATTGGATATGGTCGTCTGTGTGGCTGCGGCACAGCGTCGTGGTGTGGTGGATGATGGCGAAGCCGAGCGTAACGGCAAAGATGCCACCAATATCCATCCCAGGTTCCGGATTTCCGGTCTGGGGCAGCTGGTTGAAGCCGCTGTCCAGTCCGACCGGCTAATGGTCTTTGGCGATTGAGCGCAGGAGTATTGGATTATGTCTGAAATTAAAAAGTTCCTGTACCTTAACCGTCGCGCTCCCTATGGCACTATCTACGCTTGGGAATCCCTTGAGGTGGTGCTGATTGGTGCTGCTTTCGACCAGGATGTCAGCCTCGCTTTCCTGGATGATGGCGTGTATCAGATCGTCAAAGGTCAGAATACGGCTGAAGTGGGGATGAAGAACTTCTCGCCTACTTATTCTGCACTGGGTGACTATGAAGTAACCAAACTCTATGTGGAGAAGGAGTCTCTGGAAGAGCGTGGTCTCACTATCGATGATTTGATGCCTCTCAAGTGGGAGGATGAGGATGAGGATTGGGCCGAAAAGGATTCAATCCGCCTCGTCAGCCGTGCTGAGTTGGCTAAGATGATGCAAGACCAAGACGTTGTCTTTGGTTTCTGAGGAGTAGGTTGCTGTCATGAGTGAATTGCATACTGTAAATAAATCGCCTTTTGAGAAGAACTCCTTTGACAGCTGTCTTGGGCATGCGCTCGAAGGCAGTGCTGTTCTGCTGTTTGAGGATGGTGTCTATGCTGTTATGAAAGGCACAGTTGTAGAAGAGAAAGTGAAATCTGCCCAGGGTGTGAAGTTTTATGCACTGGGACCTGATATGAAAGCCCGTGGCCTCCCAGAGGAGCGGTTAATTGATGGGGTGGAGGTCGTGGACTATGCCGGGTTTGTCGACCTTGCGGCAGAGTACGGCAAAGTGGTGCCCTGGGTCTGACCCTGATACACAATTTTTTATTCCCTGGATAATTTAGGAGACAATATTATGTCTATTGAAGCAGACGGCAAGACTTTTGAGACTGATGAGGAAGGTTATCTGGTTAACCTCAGTGAGTGGATTCCAACTATCGCTGATGTGATGGCCAAGGAAGACGATCTGGAGCTGACCGATGAGCATTGGGATATCATCACCTTCCTGCGTGAGTACTATGAAGAGTATCAGATTGCTCCTGCCGTACGCGTTCTGACCAAAGCTGTCGGCAAGAAACTGGGCAAAGAGAAAGGTAACAGCAAGTACCTGTACGCGCTGTTTCCCTATGGTCCTGGCAAGCAGGCTTGCCGTTTTGCCGGGTTGCCTAAGCCTACTGGTTGTATCTAAGCCGATCTGAATCACCCGGGAGGAGAATTTTCCTCCTCCCGGGTGTTTTAAACCTTTGAGGATTGCAGGGACATGTCAACTGCTTACGCATTGCTGTTTATCGTGTCGGCCATAGTACTTGTACTGGGCGTGGCGAGGAAAATGATTCAGTACGCGAGGATACCTGCTCCATTAAAAATTCCTACCACACCGGCGCCGGTTACCCGCTCCGGAGTGGTTCTTCGCATGTTCCGTGAAGTGGTGTTCTTCGAGAGCCTTTTCAAGGGAACCAAATGGACCTGGATCTTCTCCTGGATGTTCCATATGGGATTGCTCCTGGTTCTGCTGCGCCATATGCGCTATTTCATGGATCCTGTCTGGCTCCCTATAGAATTGATTCAGCCTTTCGGCGTTTATGCCGGATTTGCCATGGTGGCAGGCTTGGGCGGACTGTTCTTGCGACGCATCTTTGTTGATCGGGTGCGCTATATCTCTGCCCCATCAGACTACCTTTGGTTGATCTTGCTTGGTTTTATCGGTTTTAGTGGCTTGATGATGAAGTTCGTCGCCCATACCGATATTGTGATGGTCAAGCAGTATTTTACTGGTCTCCTCTCTTTCAGTATTGGAGCACTGCCAGTTGATTTCCCACTTATCGTACACCTGGTGCTGGTTGCGATTCTTATGCTTCTTTTCCCTTTCAGCAAACTGCTTCATGCGCCGGGCATATTCTTTAGCCCGAGTCGTAATCAGGTGGATAACCCACGTGAGAAGCGGCATATCGCCCCTTGGGCGAAGGCGCTGGAAGAGAAAGAACAAGGTTAACCTGGGCCGCGAAGAGGGCATTACATGGCTAAGGCAAAATTCGAAACCCCGGAACTCCATGAATATGTGGATGTACCGGAAGTCGTTGAAGGCACAATGGCAGGGCTTAAGGCATTTATTGCCAAGCCTGATCACAATACCGATTTGGGTTTTCCCGCTGAGCTGGTAGATGATTGGCACGCCAAAACACTGGAAAAGCTGGACGATCTGCGCTCACGTTATCGGTCACTCCAGGTCTATCTTGATATCTGCGTCAAGTGTGGTGCCTGCACTGATAAGTGCCACTACTTTCTTGGTACCAAAGACCCGAAAAACATGCCGGTGGGCCGTCAGGATCTGCTGCGCAAGGTCTATCGCCGCTACTTCACCTTTGCGGGTAAATATTTCCCGAAACTGGTGGGTGCAACGGATCTGACCCGGGAGACCCTGGATGAGTGGTACAGCTACTACCATCAATGCTCCCAGTGCCGCCGTTGTTCAGTCTTCTGTCCCTTCGGTATCGATACCGCAGAGATCTCCATGGCTGCACGCGAGATTCTTGACAGCATCGGATACGGCCAGAAGTACTGTAATGAAATCATCGCCAAGGTGCATAAGATAGGCAACAATCTTGGATTACCCGGACCGGCCATTGAAAATACTCTGGAGGGGCTGGAAGAGGATATTGAGGAAGAGACCGGGATTGTCGTCAAACTCCCGTTGGATGTGAAGGGTGCCGATATTCTTCTGGTAACGCCTTCTGCCGACTTCTTTGCCGAACCCCACGTGGACGGTCTCATCGGCTACGCAAAAGTATTCCATGAGTCCGGTATTAGCTGGACCATGAGTACCACCGCTTCAGAAGCGGGTAATTTCGGCATGTTCATCGGTAGCTACGAGAATATGCGCCGGGTTTCCATGCGAATCCGCCAGGCGGCGCTGGAGCTGGGTGTCAAGCGTATCGTCTTCGGTGAGTGCGGCCATGCATGGCGCATTGCCTACTCCTTCCTGAATACTCTGGCTGGTCCTTTTGAATTTCTGGATCCGGATTATCCGGTACCCCAGCATATCTGCGAGTTCACCCATGATCTGATTGAGCGGGGAAAACTGAATCTGGACAAGTCTCGCAATGATCACATGACGCTCACCTACCACGACTCTTGTAACGTAGCCCGGGCCAGTCGTATGGGAGACAAGCCCGGTGGTCAGTTTGAGATACCCCGCGCGATTATCAAGGCAGTCTGCAACAACTTTGTGGATATGAAGCATGACACTATCGAAGAACGCACATACTGCTGTGGTGGTGGTGGTGGTCTGCTCACAGATGATCTGATGGAGATCCGAGTCAAGGGTGCCATGCCCCGCATGACGGAACTGAAAAACGTTATTGAGCAGGAAGGGGTCACCCACATGGCGGCGATCTGCGCTATCTGCAAGAGTCAGTTTACTAAGGTTTTGCCCTATTTCGGCATGGATATGGACCAGATAGTCTGTGTTCACCAGTTATTAAGTAATGCCATCATTCTGACCGGACAGAAAATGGACGGGGATGATGAAGAGGGTGCCGAAGAAGAAGCGTGACGGAGCGGCTTGAGTGAAATCGTGCCGTTGACTGCAGTAGTGGGTCGACGGAGTTTTAAGAATTTTATATTTAGGCTTAATGGAGACTAGAGTATGGCGACTCCTACTGATGAGATGAAAAGTACCTTAAACTACCGTCGATACGATGAAGGCGACGGCCAGTGGGATGACTTCAGCGAATTAATTTTCGTTCAGGACACCTCTCACAAGTGCCCTACCTACATCCATAAAACACCACCCTGTCAGGGTAGTTGTCCATCGGGTGAAGATATTCGCGGCTATCTGGCAATTGCCCGTGGCCAGGAGAAACCGCCAGAGGGTGTGGCGTGGGAAGAGTACGCTTTCCAGCGTTCAACCGATGCAAACCCTTTCCCCTCGATGATGGGTCGCGTTTGTCCGGCACCTTGCCAGGATGGTTGTAACCGCAACGATGTGGAAGATTTCGTTGGTATCAACTCAGTGGAGCAGTACATTGGCGACACCGCACTGGCCAATGGCTACAAATTCGAGGCTGAGGCAGATACTGGCAAGAAGGTCGCCATTGTCGGTGGTGGTCCTGCCGGTATGGCAGCCGCTTATCAGCTGCGTCGCATGGGCCATGCTGCTACGGTTTTTGAAAAAGACCCTCACCTGGGCGGCATGATGCGCTACGGCATCCCCAACTATCGTATACCACGCGACAAACTGGCGGCAGAAATGCAGCGCATTGTTGACATGGGTGTTGAGGTTTGCACCGGTGTTCGCGTCGGCCAAGATGTTCCTGTTGCCGATCTGGAAAAAGAGTACGATGCGATACTCTGGGCTCTGGGTTGTCAGAACGGACGTGGGCTTCCCATCGATGGTTGGGAAGGCACTTCAAACTGTATCTCCGGTGTCGCCTTTCTTAAAGCCTTCAATGAAGGCCGGATGAAGGTGACCGGTAAAAAGATCATCTGTATCGGCGGTGGTGATACCTCTATCGATGTGATCTCCGTTACCCGGCGCCTTGGTTATAATGCTGCTGCCGGCAATCCTGAAGATGTTGTTGCCGACTTTAGCATCAACCACGATCAGGCGCTGGCGGATGCTGCTGAGCCAGCCGAGGCAACACTGACCTCACTGTTCACCAAAGACAAGATGTTTGCTGCAGAACATGAGATCCATGATGCTCTGCACGAAGGTTGTGTCATCCTCGATGGTGTGATGCCGCTGGAAGTTATCCTTGGTGAAGATGGCCGTGCAACCGGCCTGAAAGTGTGTGATTGTACCATGGACGGAATGAAGCCGATTCCGACCGAAGGCACTGAGCGTGTTCTTGAGGTGGATCTGATTGTGTCTGCGATTGGCCAGGGTGGTGATATGGAAGGCCTGGAAGATATGGCCAATGATCGTAACCTGATCGATGCTGACAAATTCTATCAGGTACCCAGCAAGCCGGGCCATTTCGTCGCTGGCGATATTATCCGCCCACACCTGTTGACCACGGCAATCGGCCAGGCCTCTGTCGCGGTCGAGAGCATCGATCACTATATGAAGAGCGAAGAGCAGGCGAAACGGCCTAAAGTTGATGTTCATCACTTTGACCTGATGAATAAGCTGCACGAAGCTGGGCTGGACCCAGAGCAGTTTGATTCTCATGATGGCGATCTTCGTGGTACTGCAAGCGCCAATTTTGCGGTGCACAATTTTGAAGATCGTTCAGCACAGGAGGTGGTTGGTTCCAGTGATCTGTTCCTTGGGCACTTCAGCTTCACTCCCCGGGTACTGCGGGGTGAAGATGTTCCCAGCGCAGATGATGTGCTCGGTCACTTCAATGAGCGTCTTATTTTGCTGAGCGAAGAGCAGGTGCAGGCTGAAGCCAAGCGTTGCATGAGTTGCGGCATGTGCTTTGAGTGTGACAACTGCGTTATTTTCTGCCCCCAGGATGCGGTGTTCAGGGTGAGAAAAGATGAGTCTACGACTGGCCGTTATGTCAATACGGATTACAACAAATGTATCGGTTGCCATATCTGTAGCGACGTCTGCCCAACGGGTTATATTCAGATGGGTCTTGGTGAATAGGAGCTGTAATGCGTAGTTCTACTGGCATCAAGCGGTTGTTCGCCGGGCTGTTCGTGGGGATGCTGTTCGCAGCGCTCTCCACGGGTGCTCAGAGCGATTCAGCGGTTACCAAGGGTTCCAAGGCTGCTGGCCTGGATGCCTGTGTGGCGCCGACAGCAGAGATGCGTCGTAACCACATGGACTTTCTCAAGCATCAACGTGTTGAGACGGTACGAAAGGGTATCCGGGGTTCCAGGAATAGTCTTGCCGAATGCGTGGATTGTCATGCAGAGAAGGATGGCAGTGGTGGCTATCAGAAGATCAATGCGGAGGGGCAGTTCTGTGACTCCTGCCACAGCTACGTAGCGGTTAGTCTGGCCTGCTTCCAGTGCCATCGGAAGACGCCGGAAGAGAAGAGCTATTCACTGTTTCCCCTGGGCGATAGAATTGGACTGAACGGCTCTGTTCTGGGTCTGTTGCAGGGCGCAGATGGAATACCTGCACTGACAGCAGAAGAGTTGGCACATTTTCACGCAACGGCTCTGGGGGACTGATCATGACAAAACAGAGTGACCAGCCTGATATGAAACGACGCGGGTTTATCGGTAAAACAGTAATGGCCGTGGGCGCTGTAACAGTAGCCCCTGGTGTATTGCTGGCGGTTACCAAACAGGGTGCTGACGAAGTCTCCAATGATGTGCGCTGGGGTATGCTGGTAGACAGTAACAAGTGCACGGATGGCTGTACTGCCTGTGTCGATGCCTGCAATAAAGAGAACGGTATCGATCTGATTGGGCGGCCCGAAGGGCAATCCGATGATAAGTGGAATGCCCAGCGTCCCCAGTGGATCCGTAAGGTAAAACTGAAAGACAAGCAGACTGGTGAAATAACCAATCTGCCGATGATGTGTCAGCATTGCGAGCATCCGCCCTGCGTTGATGTCTGTCCCACAGGTGCATCGTTCAAACGTGCCGACGGTATCGTTATGGTCGACCGTCATACCTGCATCGGCTGCCGCTACTGCATGATGGCTTGCCCTTATAAGGCACGTTCTTTCATTCACCAGAATATTGCTGAGCAACTGGTATCTGCACCTCGTGGCAAAGGTTGCGTGGAGTCCTGTAATTTCTGTGCAACCCGACTGGATAGAGGAAAAGAGACCACTGCCTGTCAGGATGCCTGTGAAAAAGATGGACACCAAGCCATTATTTTCGGTGATCTTAGAGACCCGGACAGCCCGGTTGCCAAGGCGCTTAAAGAGAAGAGCAGCCGACAGATTCGTGCTGATCTTGAATTGAATACTGGCGTTCGCTATACCAACGTCTGATTGGTAAGGAGTGACTTAGATGAAAAAATTGCACTATCGTGAGCTTTGGTGCAGTTCACCCAGGTTCTGGGGCGGTTTAGCCTTCCTCGGTTTCATTATTTTGCTGGCTCTGGGTGCCACCTACTATATGGAGCACCATGGTCACTATGTGACCGGTATGAGCAACCAGATTGTTTGGGGGTTGCCTCATGTATTCGCCATTTTCCTGATCGTGGCTGCATCCGGGGCACTCAATGTTGCCTCTATCGGCTCCGTCTTTGGCGGTCCCATGTATAAGCCACTGGGGCGTTTCTCCGGCCTGCTGGCCATTGGACTCCTCGCTGGCGGTCTGGTGGTTCTGTTGCTTGACCTGGGACGGCCCGATCGATTGATCGTGGCAATGACCTACTATAATTTCAAATCGATTTTTGCCTGGAATATCATCCTCTATAGCGGGTTCTTCGCCATCGTAGGTGTTTATATCTGGACCATGATCGATCGTAAGGTCCAGCAGCATAAGACCACCGTGGGTTATACGGCCTTCTTCTGGCGTCTGGCATTGACTACCGGTACCGGTTCTATCTTTGGTTTCCTGGTGGCTCGAGAAGCTTATGATGCCGCCATCATGGCGCCGATGTTTATAATCATGTCTTTCAGTTTTGGTCTGGCGTTTTTTATCATCACTCTGATGTCCGCTTACTGGTGGGCTGGGCGTGCCCTGGGTGATCTCAGGCTGGCAAAACTAAAAAACCTGATGGGCGTCTTTGTTGGTGCCGTACTCTACTTTGCACTGGTCTATCATCTGACCAATCTGTACGTTACCCAACACCATGGAGTCGAGCGCTTCATTCTGCTGGATGGCGGTATTTATACCAACATGTTCTGGATTGGACAGGTGCTTATCGGTGGTGTCGTTCCGCTGTTCCTGATCTATTCACCCGCGTTTTCGAGTTCCCGCTTTGCCATTGTTGCAGCCTCATTGCTGGTACTGATCGGCGGTTTCATCCAGATCTACATCATCGTCATCGGTGGTCAGGCTTACCCGATGAATATTTTCCCAGGTAAAGAGGTACTCGAGAGCAGCTTCTTCGATGGCGTAGTCAGTGTCTATGTGCCAACTGTTCCCGAAGCGCTGCTTGGCATGGGGGGTGTGGCGGTTGCCATGGCCGTGGTGGCGGTAGCATCCCGCATGCTGCACGTACTGCCAGAGAGCCTTGAGGATACAGCGGAATAGAGAGACCGGCACATATACGGGCGGTTCGTGATCAACAGAAACCCACCATTGCACAATCGGTGGTGGGTTTTTTTGTGAATATCCCACCGGGATTGTGTTGGCCTTCAATAGGCTCAGGACAAATCCGCTTGCATCCAACGCCCAACTCCATGGCTTACAGATCCCTTGCTGGGGACTCTGAAGATGAAAAGTTGGGACTATTTCAGGTAACACGGACTGGGAATAGGGGTGAAAATTTACCCAAAATCCTTTAGCCTTCGGTAATTCCTCAGAAAATTCATACCCTCTTGCAAACATCTGTACCGTATTTTTGAGGGCTTATCGCCATTAAACTTTAGTATCAGACCTTAAAAGAATGTCCTACTTTTTTATCTCAGCTGCCCACAAATCATCAGGTAAAACCACGCTGTCCATCGGTCTGACCGCCGCGCTGCGTGGTCGTGGAATGCAGGTGCAGACTTTTAAAAAAGGCCCTGACTATATCGATTCGCTTTGGCTCTCTGCAGCCAGTGGCGGGAACTGCGTCAATCTGGACTTTTTCACCATGGACCGGGACGAAATTCAGCAGGACTTCAGCCGCGGTATGGCGGGTGCGGATATCGGTATTATCGAGGGAAACAAAGGGCTTTATGACGGGCTCAGCCTGGACGGCAGCAACAGTAATGCGGCTTTGGCTACTTTGCTGGGTTCTCCTGTCTTCCTGGTGATCGATGCCCGGGGCATGACCCGAGGCATAGCGCCATTGATATTGGGTTACCAAGCTTTTGAACAGGATATCCGGATTGCCGGCATTATTCTCAATAAAGTGGGTGGCAGTCGCCACGAGGACAAGCTTTGCCGCGTCATAGATCACTATACGGATGTGCCTGTTGTCGGCTCGGTTCACAACTCACCGGACTTGATGATAGATGAGCGTCACCTCGGGCTAATGCCGAGTAATGAGTCAGGTGAGGCCTATGAAAAAATCCAGATTCTGGGTGAGCGGATTGCAGTCCAGACCGATCTTGACCGGATACTTGGCATTGCTGAGACAACTCCTGATCTGCCTTCTATCAAGCCTGTAAATCACCACTTTGATGGTGAGCGGGTCCGGATTGGTTATCCCCGTGACTGTGCTTTTGGCTTTTACTACCCGGGGGATCTTGAAAAGCTGGCTCAAGCAGGAGCCGACCTGGTCTCTTTTGATGCGCTGAATGATCCGCACCTCCCCGCTGTAGATGGCCTGTTTATTGGGGGAGGCTTTCCGGAAGTGATGATGAATGAATTGGAGGCCAATACCTCTCTGCGGAGTGAGATCAGAGACTTTATCGAATCAGGTGGTCCTGCTTATGCTGAGTGCGGGGGCTTGATGTACCTGTCCCGAAAACTGACTTGGCAGGGGGAAACCTGTAAAATGGTGGGTGCGATTCCCGGTGATATTATGATGTACCCGCGTCCCCAGGGCAGAGGCTACGTCCGGTTGAGAGAGACCGGGGAGAGCCTGTGGCCAAAGATAGAGGGAAGTGGGAGAGAAATCGCAGCCCATGAGTTTCATTACTCAGCACTGGAAAACCTCGATCCAGACATTCGTTTTGCCTATCAGGTAACACGGGGAACTGGAATTGACGGGAGTAGTGATGGGCTGATATATAAAAATCTGCTGGCCAGTTATACCCACCTGAGAGATGCGGGTGGCAATCACTGGACCCAAAGGTTTGTCGAACATGTCAGGGCCTGTAAGGTCCTCAATAAGCAGTAAGAGAGCTTGTCTATGTTTAAAATTACTGATGCCGCTGCCAAGCAGATCCAAATAGCCTCCAAACAGGGAGGAACAGAAGGTATCGCGTTGCGCATGGCTGTTCGGAAGAATGGGGATGAGAGCCTCGATTACCTGATGGGATTCGATGAAATGAAGGATGATGATATCGTCGAAGTCTACAGTGGCATTCAAGTGGTTATGGCACCGGAGTTTGCGCCGCGGCTGGATCAGACAGTGATGGATTATCTCGAACTGGAGAATGGTGATTACAGTTTTGTTTTCCATAATCCGCAAGATCCTAATTACGTTCCTCCAGAAAAGAGTGATGAGTGACCGACGAAAATAGCGGAAAATAGACCTCTGATTATTCAATAATGGAACTCTCAAGCGAAGATGCCCTGCTACAAGAGGGTGAGGCTGCAGTGACGTTGAAGCCAGGACTGGTGGATCAGCAGACTCGCTTGAAACTGTGGAAAAAAGCATCAAGAAAAACGGCTTATCTGGTTGGTTTTGTTGCGGCCACTCCGGATGACCTGCCGGAAAAACAGCCACCATGTCAGGATATTGAATCTTTTCAGTTGGTTTTGCCGCCTTTGATCGACTCCGGTAATGGGACAACGAGACTGATGCTCAAGCTGCTGCCAGAACCGGGATAGAGCTTGACCTTTCCCCCCCCAAATAGAGCCATGACAAGGATGAGATTTCCAATTAGTTTGTATATTAGGAGATCTCAACATGAAGAAGAAGCGTTACAGAGAAGAGCAAATTATTGGTGCCATCGAGCAGCATGAGTCAGGGGTAAAAGTTGATGACATTTGTCGTCAGTTCGGCATTTCAACCGGGTGCTTTTATAACTGGCGAAGCAAGTACGCCGGGATGGATGTCTCAGAAGCCAAACGGCTCAAAGAGCTTGAAAGCGAAAACAACAAGCTTAAGAAGTTACTTGCCGAGAAAATGCTTGAAGCTGAGGCGATGAAGGATGTGCTCTCAAAAAAGTGGTAAAGCCTGCTGATAGAAAACAAATCGTGAGCTACCTTAAGTCGCGGTTCAAATTAAGTGAGCGTAGAGCTTGCCAATTAGTAGGCTTAAGTAGAACCGCTTTTCGGTACGTTACTCAATGGGGAAAAGATGAGCCTCTACGCAAACGGTTACTTGAGCTGGCAAAAAAGCATCCGAGTTATGGTTATTTGTTTTTACATGGCCTCCTGAGAGGAGAGGGGCTTGTGAAAAACAAGAAGCGGATCTACCGAGTCTATAACGAAGAAGGTCTTCAAGTGAGGACTAAAAAACGCAAGAAGATAATACGACCAAGAATGCCAATGATTATGCCCATTGGTAAAAATATACGCTGGTCAATGGATTTTGTCAGTGATCAGTTGGCTAATGGTCGTCGCTTTCGAGTATTTAATGTGATTGATGATTACTCAAGAGAAGTTATTGGCCAGCTCTCTGACTTCTCGATCAATGGTCACCAGGTCGCTCGTTTTTTAACTCAGGTGATTGAGCTAAGGAGCGCTCCGGATCAAATAATCTGCGACAACGGTACTGAGTTTACTAGCAAGGCGATGTTCTACTGGCAAAAAGAAAGTGGCGTTAAGCTAGGTTTTATTCAGCCAGGTAAGCCTACTCAGAATGCGTTTGTAGAAAGCTTAAACGGTAAATTCAGAAATGAATGCTTAAATCAGCATTGGTTCAGGTCCATTGATGACGCTAGACATGAAATTGATCAATGGCGAGAGCACTACAATCACGTGCGGCCTCATAGCGCATTAAATTATTTGTCACCTGTGGCCTTTGTGAATAGGGCCGCTTGGAATGAATTATCTCATCCAAGTCTTGGTATTAAGATGGGGGGAAGGTCAAATGGCTCGGCTTGGTGTATTGCGTGGTATCAATACGGGTTAAGCAGTGCCTGTTTGCAATGTCTTAGAAAGGGACTCAGAGAGTGCCTTGAAGGCGGAGAATACGCAGAGGACTCGGTTGTTTTCTCCTGTTCTCATGCCCTGTGTCCCTTAATCTGACTGACCCTCTATCTCCAAGGATCAGAAAAAACAGTTAATTCCCTCCGTGAATTGCCTGCTGGTGTTTCTTCGCTAGCTGCTGCTGGATATTTCCAGGTACAGGCGCATAGTGGCTGAAGATGATTTTATAGCTCCCCTCACCACCGGTTATGGATTTCAGTCTTGAGCTGTAGTCATCAAGCTCTGCCAGTGGTGCCAGACCACTGATAATCAGATGGCCATTGGAGGCAGTGCCGGTATTACTTATCCTGCCACGCAGGCTGGAAAGATCCGCGGTAATATCACCCATGGCCTCGCCCTGAGCCTCTACGCGTAACTCAACCATCGGCTCCAGGACAACGGGATGGGCATTCTCCAGGGCAATCTGAAAGGCTTTTTTTCCGGCGGCCACAAAGGCGATCTCTTTTGAATCAACCGCATGAAATTTGCCATCAAAAACCGTTACCTTGAGATCCTGCAGAGGGTAACCGGCGATAAATCCCTCCTCCAATGCTTGGCGGATGCCTTTTTCAATGGCCGGGAGGAACGGCGCAGGTATCACGCCGCCCTTTATCTGGTCGACGAATTCAAAACCTTCACCCCGAGAGAGAGGGGCAATACGCAGATAGACTTCACCGAACTGGCCTGCACCACCAGTCTGCTTCTTATGCCGGTGGTGAGCTTCTGCCGGTGCGTTGATGGTTTCCCTGTAAGGGATGCTGGGTGGACGTGTCTCCACATGGACATTGTAGCGTGCTTCCAGCTGCTCCAGCACTATCCGCAGCTGCAGGTCGCCCAGACCCCGAATCACCGTCTCATTCGCCTGTGTGTCGTGTTCAAATACCAGGCAGGGATCTTCCGATTCCAGTTTGTGTAGCGCATCTGAGAGTTTCTGATCATCACTCCGGTTATTCGGGATCAGAGCCAGACCGAATAGCGGCATTGGGTAGCTCTCCGGCTGCAGGTGGAAATTATCTTCATCATGGGAGTCGTGCAGTACGGCGTCGCGGAAAATTTCGTCCACACGGGAGACCGCGCAGATATCACCCGGGATGGCGCTGGCCATCTCACTCTGTTCACTGCCCTGAAGGCGCAGCAGGTGGGACACCTTGAAGGGTTTTCTTGCTTCACCGATAAACAGCTGGGTATTGGGGGTGATAGTGCCCTGGTGAATCCTGAATATGCACAGTTTTCTACGGAATGGATCATTACTGACCTTGAATACATGAGCGACAGCATGCTTCGCCGGATCGGTCCCGATGTCTATCGCAACGGCACTGGAACCCTCTCCTTTGAGAAAATTGGGTGGATTGCCTTCCGTTGGGTCCGGCATCAGTTTTGCCATTACTTCAAGCAACTCGCCGATGCCGGCTCCACTCTTTGCAGAGACAAAACAGATCGAGATCAGGTGTCCATCACGCAGGGCTTTCTCAAACGGATCGTGCAGCTGTTTGGGATCCAGTTCCTGGCCCTGCTCCAGGTAGATCTCCATCAACTCTTCATCCACCTCCACCACTTGGTCGATTATGGTGGTGTGAGCCTCTTCCACCGAGGAGAAAAGGGTTGCCTCTCCTTCAGGCTTAAAGAAGCAGTCTACGACCTTGTCACGGGATGCAGATGGAAGGTTCAGTGGCAGGCACTCACTGCCAAAGGTGTTTTGGATCCCGTTGACCAGCGTTTCCAAATCGACATCAGGTGAATCGATTTTGTTGATGATAATGATCCGGCAGAGTTCATCTTCTTTGGCATGTTCCATCATTGTCTGGGTTGCGGACTCAATGTCGGCTTCGGCATTGATCACGATGGCTGTGGTTTCGACGGCTTTCAGCACGCTGAACGCGCGCCCGAAGAAATCGTGAAGTCCCGGTGTATCCAGAAGATTGACATGCTTTCCCTCTTTTTCGAACCAGGGAAGTGAGGCATTTAGGGAGTGTTCATATTGCCTCTCTTGAGGGTCAAAATCACAGACGGTATTACCTTGCTCGATACTGCCCTGATTTTTTATTGTTCCCGCACGATATAACAGGGCTTCCACCAGCGTCGTTTTACCGGCACCTGATTGGCCAACCAAGGCGATATTTCGGATATCGTGGGTGGTGTATGCAGGCATATTTCTCTCCTAAAGGATGTTAAGGATAATAGTTCAATGACTGATAGCTATCCCAATGGAAGATGGCTTCTGGCGCTATGATCCTGATCAACAATAGTTGGTTTATGAGAGGAAATATTGGGTTTGCGGCCGGTCTGTTGGTTCCTGGGAGGTTAATGGGGGTGCTCAGGGTTTGGAGCGGCGTTTGTGACCCTGGCAGGCAGCGACCTGTTTGATCACCTCTTGAAAGGGGATATTATCCAGACTTTCAAACATCTCCTTTGCTAGGTGGATCAGGCGATGAACATCTTCGATGCAGGCCGGGAGCTGGTCCGAGTCATTCAGGGCGGCGTAGAGCCCTCTAAGGCCGCCTGATTGGAGGCGCATCGCCTTGCCGTGAGGTAGCGAGGAGAGTTCGTCACTGGTTTTCAGGGTGAAACGGGCATGGTGGCGGAGCAGCTCCAGAAACTCTCTGCATCCCTGTTGAGCATCATCCATTTTACAATGGATGCCCACTCTTTCCGCCAGATAGAAGTGTTCTGACTGCGAACAGTTGCATTCGCCTGCCAGTATCCCATTTTCATACAGGCAGTAGCGCTCGTTCATCTCATTGTAGGTTTTATGGTAGGCGTCCTGGTCCATAGTGGTTACTTATTGCCGGTGAATTTATGGATCATTCTGCGTTCCCGTTTGTTGGGTCGTCCAGAGGAGGGCTGTGGGCTGGCTGCACGCAGCAAGCGTTGCTCCTCAATGGTCTTTTGGCGCCTTTCAATACTCTCCTGAGCCTCATGATAGAAGTGCATTGCTTCAGAAGCGGGCCGGCGCTGTTTCGGAATCACCCTGACTTCAATATCCCACTCCAGCGCGCTTTTGTGTATTTGCAACCGGCTGCCTGGCTTGACCTCCTTTCCGGGCTTTGTTCTCTGTCCATTGAGGTGGACTTTTCCGCCGTTGACGGCTTCTATGGCCAGTTGCCGGGTCTTGAAGAATCTGGCGGCCCAGAGCCATTTATCAAGGCGCAAACTCTCTGGTTGCCCAGTCTCGCTCATGTGATATCCGGTTCATCATTTGCAGCCAGTTCCAATAGAGGGTCGAGTTTCCCAAAGGCATTCAGTTCCGCCAGATCGTCATAGCCGCCCACATGGTAATCATCGATGAAAATCTGTGGAACTGTTCTGCGCTGGCTGCGCTCAAGCATCTCTTTCATCAGTTCCCGGCTGCTCTGTATGTTCCGCTCTTCGTATGCAACACCCTTTTTCTCCATCAGTATTTTTGCACGCACGCAGTAGGGGCAGATTGTAGTGCTATAGATAACGACTTTCGGCATAGGTTGTCACTCAGCCTCGACTATGGGCGAACCATCCTACCAACCGACTCCTCAGGGGTCTACAGTCCGGTAGGAGACAGGCCCAAGTGGAGTCTAGTATAGTCGCTGGCTGAATACCCGATTACCCATATAGAGAGAACCGATGCTTCAGGAAACCCCGAAAACCACCTACCTCAGTGACTACCGCCCTCCAGAGTACTTAATCGACCAGGTGGATCTCCGGTTCTATCTGGATGAGGCGGAGGCCCGGGTTCACTCAGTCCTCTCTATGCAGCGAAACCCAGCAGCGGAAAATGCGGGTCAGAGCCTGAGGCTGCAGGGGGAGCAGCTGGAATTACTCTTTATCACGCTGAATGGGGATGAACTGAAAGCTGATGCCTACACCCTGGATGAAGAGGGTGTGACCATCCATCAGGTGCCGGAACGTTTCACCCTGGAGAGTAGTGTCCGTATCAAACCTCAGGAAAACACCGCGCTGGAGGGGCTCTACCAATCCGGCTCGATGTTCTGTACCCAGTGTGAAGCGGAAGGGTTCCGCAAGATTACCTGGTTTCTTGACCGGCCGGATGTAATGAGCCGCTTTACCACGACTATCGTGGCCGACAGGGAGCGCTATCCGATATTGCTCTCCAATGGCAACCTGATTGATCAGGAGCTGCTGGAGGATGGGCGGCACAAAGTTACCTGGGAAGATCCTTTTGCCAAGCCGGCCTATCTGTTTGCTCTGGTAGCAGGCGATCTTCGCTTTATCGAAGACCGTTTTACTACGGCATCGGGCCGGGATGTTGACCTGCGCATCTATGTGGAATCGGAGAACATCGATAAATGTGATCACGCCATGGAATCACTGAAAAATTCCATGGCATGGGACGAACAGCAGTATGGCCGTGAATACGACCTCGATATTTTCATGATCGTGGCGGTGAACGACTTCAATATGGGGGCGATGGAGAACAAGGGTCTCAATATATTCAACTCGAAATATGTACTGGCACGGCCTGATACGGCGACGGACCGGGATTTCCAGAGCATCGAGGGGGTGATCGGTCATGAATACTTTCATAACTGGACCGGTAACCGCATTACCTGCCGTGACTGGTTCCAGCTTAGCCTGAAGGAGGGCCTGACTGTCTTCAGAGATCAGGAGTTTTCGGCCGGCATGGGTTCTCGCGGGGTTAAGAGGATTGAGGATGTGCGTCTGTTGCGGGCTCACCAGTTTGCTGAAGATGCCGGACCTATGGCGCATCCGATAAGGCCCGACTCTTATATCGAGATCAATAACTTCTACACTCTGACTGTCTATGAAAAAGGGGCCGAAGTGGTGCGCATGCAGCACAATCTTCTGGGGGCTGAAACCTACCGGAAAGCGATGGATCTCTACTTTCAACGTCACGATGGTCAGGCTGTTACAACCGACGATTTTGTCCGTTGCATGGCAGATGCCAGCGGCATCGATCTGGCACAGTTCAAACGCTGGTACACCCAGGCGGGTACACCTGAACTGCAGATCACGGGAGAGTATGACGCAACTGCTCGAAGCTTCACCCTGACAGTACAGCAGAGTTGCCCGCCAACACCGGGGCAAGACGAAAAATCACCGCTGCACATACCCCTTGCGATGGGATTGCTGGATCAACGGGGGGATGACCTGCCGTTACGACTGGAGGGAGAGGCCGAGCCTGTTTCAGAGAGCCGAATCCTCTCATTGCATCGGGAGACAGAGCGGTTCACGTTTATCGATATTCCTGAGGCGCCGGTGCCATCGCTGTTGAGAGGTTTTTCCGCTCCGGTGAAGCTTCGTTACGACTATAGCGATAGTGAATTGATGTTCCTGATGGCGCGGGACAATGATGGCTTTAACCGATGGGATGCGGCACAGACGCTGATGCAGCGCATTATACTAAAGCGGGTTGCTAACCCTGGAGCGCCTCTTCCCGACGGATTCGTCGACGCTGTCCGCTCTGCGTTGACGGATTCTGTCAGCGACAAGGCGCTGTTGGTAGAGGTGCTGACGCTGCCCGCCGAGTCTTATCTTGGGGATCAGATGGCGCAAGTCGATGTTGTCGGTATTCACACCGCCAGGGAAGGGTTCAAGAGCCAGCTGGCGGCCGCCTTGCGCAGTGACTTAATGGCTGTCTACGAAGCGAATCGCGAGCAGGGCGCCTATCAGCCTGATCCCCTTTCCATCGGCCGCCGCAGCCTGCGCAATCTCTGCCTCAGCTATCTGATGCAGCAGGATGATGCTGAGGTATGCCAACTCTGTATCGATCAATACAACGCCGGCCACAACATGACTGATGTGATGGCGGCTGTCAGCTTGTTGGCGGACAGAAGCGGTACTGAATCGGAGCAGGTTCTGATAGGTTTCCAACAGCGCTGGAAAGATGACCCGTTGGTACTCGACAAATGGTTCACCGTTCAGGCGATCTCCAAGCGGCCTGATGCTCTTGAACAGGTAAAGCGGCTGATGAAGCACCCGGATTTCTCTATTACCAACCCAAATAAGGTCCGTGCCCTGGTGGGTGCCTTCTGCTCGGCGAACGTGATCCATTTTCATGCTGCTGATGGTGAGGGTTATGCATTTCTTGCCGATCGGGTGCTGGAGCTCGATGCCATCAATCCTCAGGTGGCGGCACGTATGCTGCGCATCATGTCCCGCTGGCGCCGGTATGACCCATCTCGGCAGTCGCTGATGAAGCACCAGTTTCAGCGAATCATCGAGCATGATGGTATATCAAAAGATCTCTTCGAAATTGCCTCAAAGAGCCTGGAAGGATAGCGGTAAGCTCTTAAAACCCCACACCCTTTTGCAAATATCTGCACGATGTTATTGATAGCTTACACCCAAAGAAGCGTTAAGTTGGGGTAGACTAATGCCCTTTCATTACTGCTGAAAAACAGATATTAGGACAGGAATAAGAAAACATGGCAGGCTGCGCTCTTCAGTACCAGATTGCAGATGGCGACTCCGTTGGAGAAGTGATATCTGCGCTCTCCTCCGAATTTTGTATGGGTAATGAGTCGAGAAAAGTGTTACGGCGTACCTTCTATGACACTTTTGACTGGCGCGTTTTTCTGTCTGGTGGCGAGTTGCTGGAGGAGCGGAGTGGCAAACAGCGCTCGCTGATCTGGCGCTCACTGGAGGATGGTGCGGTAAAAGAGACATTGCGTTTTACCGGTTCTGTTCCCAATTTCGCCTGGGATTTTCAGCCTGGAATAATGCAGAGCCTACTCACTCCTGCCATAGCCATGCGTGCCTTGTTGCACCAGGTAGAGGTTAAAACCCAGGTGCGGACCCTGCGGCTGTTTGACCGGGAGGAGAAGACCGTACTGCGATTGGTGATGGAGGAGAACAGCGGCCGTTTTCCGGGGAAGGGTGATTTTGTCCCATTGCCATCCCGTATCAATCTGGTGCCGGTGCGTGGTTATCCAAAGCCTTTGGAGCGGGTCGAGGAGTTTCTGACTGAAACGCTGGGCATAAAGAGCGGGGCCGCGAGTATGCTGGAAGCGGCGATGAATGCACTCGGCAGCAAGCCGGTAAATTACAGCTCGAAACTGAACTTTCATTTTGAACCGAAGATGCGAGCCGTTGCTGTGGCTAGAGCCATACACCTGCGTCTACTGGATATCATCGAGATCAATATTCCCGGTACCCGTACCGACCTGGATTCTGAGTTTCTTCATGACCTCCGGGTTGCGGTGCGACGAACCCGTTCAGTATTGGCCCAGGTAAAGGATGTCTTTCCGATTGATGTGGTGGAGCGGTTCAAAGAGAGTTTCTCCTGGGTTGGCAAGATAACCGGCCCGACTCGGGATATGCATGTCTATCTGCTCGGGTTCGACAAATTCAGAGAGAGCCTGCCGGAGCAGTTCCGTGAGGACGTCGAACCCTTGAAAGCGTTTCTGATTGCCCACCAGAAAAGTGAGCATAGGGCGATGTCACGAAAGATCGACTCGCCCCATTTTCGCGGCATACTTGAACAGTGGCGCAGCTACCTTGAATCCCCCTTGCCGGAACGGCCGGGGGTACCGAATGCCGACAGGCGTGTGGCTGAGGTTGCGGGAAAACGCATCTTCAGGATCTATCAACGGGTGCTCAGGGAGGGGTTAGCTATCATCCCGACATCCCCGGCAGATGACCTCCATGAACTGCGCAAAAGCTGTAAAAAGTTGCGCTATCTCCTGGAGTTCTTTCAGAGCCTCTATCCTGGCAATCAGGTTCGCCCTTTGATTAAAACCCTGAAGGTGCTGCTGGATAATCTGGGTGACTATCAGGATATGGAGGTGCAGGCCTACAAACTGCGTGAATTTGCTCATCAGATGGTGAAGGAAGGCGAGGTGAAGGCGGATACTCTGCTGGCTGTGGGCATGCTGGTGGATGGGCTGCTAGAAAGTCAGCGACTGGCCCGTGAAGAGTTTGCAGCCCGCTTCGCACTCTTTTCCGAGGTGGGTGGCAGAGCGGTTTATCAGGCGCTTTTTGCCCCGATGAAAAAGAAGGTGAAGAAGGCATGAGAATTATCGGGGTTTACAACATCAAAGGGGGCGTTGGGAAGACGGCCACAGCGGTAAATCTGGCTTATATGTCGGCCTTGGACGGTTATCGCACCCTGGTCTGGGATCTCGATCCTCAGGGCGCTGCCACCTACTATTTTCGCGTCAAGCCGCGGATCAAGGGTGGCGGCAGTAAAATGATCAAGGGGAAGCGTGAGTTGGATGGCCAGATAAAAGGGAGTGACTTTGATCTCCTCGATCTGTTGCCGGCAGATTTCTCCTACCGGAACATGGACCTGATGCTCGGTGAGGCAAAGAAGCCCGTCAGGCAGTTGCTGAAACTGCTACGTCCGCTCTCTCGGGAGTACGACAGGATTTTTCTCGATTGCCCACCCAGCATATCCCTGGTATCGGAGAATATTTTCCGCGCTGCCGATGCGCTGCTGGTCCCTAACATCCCCACAACGCTCTCGATGCGCACCTATGAGCAGTTGGTGGATTTTCTCGATGGCCACAAAGTGAGCAATGTAGAGCGAATGCCTTTCTTCTCCATGGTAGACCGGCGCAAGCGTATGCATCTGGATACGCTGGAAAATATCCCCAAACAGTATCCTGAACTGCTCTCCACCTATATTCCATATGCCAGTGACGTGGAGCGCATGGGTATCTATCGTGCCCCCCTGGGCAGCTACGCTCTCCACAGTGTTGCCGGCCGGGCTTACGAGGCCCTGTGGAAAGAGGTCAAAACCAAGCTTGGATGATTACTCAACGGGGCCTGCCATAGGTGGTCGTAGTGAGTGAAAGTCCACCAATTTCTTCAACCGTCTGGTTAACGCGTTCCGGGTGTTAAATTAATAGCAAGGTTGCTCATAGTTCATGACCTGATCTTGGACAGAGGCTTGCCAGGATGCGGGCAATAGCGCTCTATGCCTGTTAATTCATGGAGCATTGCCATGCAGAGCGACGATCATGCCATCTCCCAGGGTGGCGGCTCCAGGGGAGGGTATCCTGCCGGTTTTTCATTCCAGCACGGGCCGATGACAAGGGGGTACCTCTCTTGATGCCGGGTTTTTCCCTCGGGAACGGCGGCTCTGACCTCGACCATCCAGGGGTCGGTGGTGTCGTAGTGCAGGGGGGCACCGGGGGGGTTGAACCAGAGACAGATGAACGGGCGGCTGTTGCCGGTGTGGTTGAGGGTCTCGGGGATAAAGAACTGATGGGCCGGTTTGATGGCGCTCAGCTCGAGCAGCTGGCGGGATTCCCCGTAGGGTCCGGTGACGGCGCGCCAGACGGGGTTGCGGTAGTGTACTCGACCCTCACAGCCCTCGCCGATGACCGCCTCCAGTCGCCCGTCGAAGAGCAGTAGGCTGACACCGCGTACAGGGGGTGGCAGCAGATCGGCGCCGAGGCCGTAGTGGTTGTGGTAGTGCTCTATCCACTCATGGCGAAACGGGAGCTGACACTGCAGGTGGTCGAACAGAGCTTCATGAAAAGGGGGATTGGCACGGGGAACCGATGTCTTGTAGTCGGCGATCAGGCGATCCTGGAGCTCAACGGCCAGGGAAAGCGGGGGGTCATCGGAGAGGGCTTCGCGCTTGAGGCGTTCGGTATCGGGCAGGGGCGGACAGGCCGCCAGAGGGCTTTGCTGTCTGGCGGCGTCCCGGAGCTTTTCAGGGAGCGTGCTCTGTCCGCTTTGGAGGTGGCCGATCTTGAGTCCGGTGGCGGGGGGGAATGTACCCTGGAACTGGACGTTGTGGAGTTGGAGGTGGCGGATGGAGGCGTTGTTCCATGCATCAATGTTTATATCACCATCAGCTGGATCATTTATATTCAGTGAGAGCTGGACATTGCAAAGTTGCAGTTGCCCGATACGAACATCTTCAAAGAAAGGGGCATGCAGTTGGCAGTTACGGATGAATAAGTTATCCACTTTCGATTCCCAAAATGATATTCCAAGCGGGTTTTGGCAGCCGTTTATGATGATATTTTCAGCTAGACCGGCGCCCCAGTGGCGGTTGTTATGATTAATCTGTGTGATGTTTTTCATATGGACAAAACGCACCTTCTTCAAACCGATGTAGATAGCCGAATCCTCCACCAGCACATAGTCCGCCCGCTGTGGTCCGTTGCCGTCGAAATGGCTGTTGCGGATGATCAGGCTTTTGAGTTCGCCACCCACTCCGCCGATGACGCGGCTGTTTTCGATAAGGACGCTGGAGGGGTATTTCAGCGCGCCTATGATCGAAGACGCAATGTCCGAGTCTCGAATAAACAGATCCAGTTGTGAATGGCCCAGACCCCCCGATCTTTGTTGATGAGATTCATTCACCCTCGTTCTCAGTTTGCTGTGCTCAAAAAACAGCCGGCTGGGCTTGAGTTTTTTGATACGTACTTCGATCAGTTCAGATTCGACAAAATGCACATTGTGCAGACGGCTTTTGACAAAATCCGTCGAGCCCCAGTAAACCGCCTCATCCAGGTTAAAGTAGACCCGGTTGAAGGTGACATTATCCAGTTCGCTCTCTTTCATCTTTACCCCGATCCAGGTGGCCCCCTCGATGGTGACGTTAGACCAGTCTGCCCGAGTGAGCTTGACGTTGCGCCAATGGAGGTTGCTTAGCGTTACATTTTTCAGCACCAGGCCGGTCAGCTCCAGGTCTTTCAGCCGGGTATCGCTGAGCAGATCGGGGTTTTGCTCCAGGGCCGTGTTGAGGCGTTCGACATCTTGCAGCAGCGCTTTCAGTTCACTGCCGGGGGGTAGCGGGGGTATGAGGCTCATAGCGTTTCCTGGGGTTAATGAGACAAAAAACAGGCTTCCGATGAGGATGAGTCGGTGGCGCAGGGTGATCATGTTTTCTCCTCAGTAGTCATATATTTCACCGAGTAGTTTTGGGTTATCAAATATATCTTCAAAATCCGGCACATCGCTTCTCCCGCCTCCCTTGCGCCGGATGGTCACGAGCCTGTTCTCACCCTTCTCAGACTCAGACACACTTGCCGGAAAACACCAGGGCGAGTCGTAGTCGTAGTGTTTATGCAGGTGGCCGTGTTCGATCTGTTTGAGGTGGATGGAGAGGAAGTACATTGGAGAGCCACCATTAATGATAATCTCTTTCTTTTCGTTATCAAGATCCCCCCACGACATCCCCCCTTCCCCTTCAGTAACCTCATACTCCACATCGACCCCACGAACCGGCACGAGCGCCGACCGGCTACCGAGGCTTACTCGCTCTGTCCATTGGCTTGCTTCGCAGGCGGTCTGCTTCAGCCGGATATACCCCTGATAGCCTGCTTTACCACCGCTGTGCAGGTGCAGGCGGATCTCATCGAGCATCTCACCGCCGTGTTCGCTGGCCTTGAGCCAGCGCTCGTCGAGGCGTAGCTGGAACCGCCTGCCATCGCCTTTCAGGCCGTATTGCAGCGCCTTATGCCTGCCTTCGTACCAGAGGTAGTCCAGCAACACCGCCATGCGCGGTCTGGTTTGTGCGTCGCGCACGATGTTGACCTTGCCGCTTTCGGTATCGAGCTTCAGCCCCTGAGGGGCCTCCATGCCGTAACCGGCGTACTCTCCCTCGCGGTTCTGCCGGGTGATGGGACCGCCGGAACCCGCCACCAGCAGGCAGGCGGTGCCGTCCGGGTGGGTGTAGCCATCGGGGTAGTCGCCCCGGGTGGTGATTTTGCGGGTGACATAGCCGGGCTCGCCGGTGAGCCGGTAAACCCCCGCCCGGTGGCTGTGGCCGGAGAAGGTGTAGTGGATTTTGCCGGGGAGCAGGTAGGTTTCATAGAGCGCTTTGCGGTTGTCGTGGAAACTGCCTTCGTCGAGGTTATCCCGGTCCCCCGGGCCGATATCGCCCGGCGACACGTCATCGGCGTCTATTTTGCTGTTGCCGGTCGTCAGCGGGATATCGGTGGCGTAGTTAACGTAGGTGAAGTGGCTGAGCAGCAGCTTTTCTGCGGCCGGGTCTTTTTCAACGGCATTTTGCACCAGGGCCCATTGATCGTCGGTGCAGGCTTGGTTGGCCCGGGGCAAGGAGCCGCCACCGGTGGCTGTGGAGCCGGCATACTCCTCGTCGTCGCCCCAGCCGAGGCCGATCCAGGTCTGTTGCTTGCCGTGGGCGGTGACCCAGTCACGCCAGGGGGTGATCAGGTGGTGCAGCCAGCAGAGGTTGTCGGCTTTGAAGTTGTCCAGGGTGTGGTAGTGGCCGTAACCGGGACCGTAGAGCAGTGCCGCTTCGTAGATGGTCAGGCCGTGATCGGCGGGGATGCCGGCGTTGGCGCGTTGGCCGTGGAGGAACATGAACATCCCGTTCCCTTTGTCAAGGCGCGGGCTGATGCCATAGGGCATTTCGTAGGCCTCGTGGTTGCCGTCGATGTAGCAGACCGGCTTTTGGTAGCGGTCGATGAAGTGGTGGATCAGGCTGACGGCGTAAAGGGCGTCGATGTGCCGGGGGTAGCGGTCGCGGTCGTTATGGTGCGCCTGGTCCATGGCCCGCTAGAGATCACCGGGGGTGTTGAGGGATTGATGGGCCTCGTGGGCCGGGTCGACGTTGATGGCGTGGTCGTAGAGATCGCCGGTGAGCAGCAGCAGGTCGATCTCCGGGTCTTTGCCCATGGCGTCGAGCAGGCGTTTCAGGGCGGCGGCGCTGTGGTGGGACTGGGGGCCGAGTGGGGGCGAGGTGGCGGTGTCGGCGCCGGGGATGAGTTGCGCCGGGCTGTCTGGGTAGAGGGCCTGGCGGGATGAGAGGTGCAGGTCGCTGAGGTGGCCGGGGTTGAGCTTGGGTTTGTCGCTGATGTAGACAGGGTGACGGTTCTCCAGCCAGAGGCCGCTCTCTGCGGTACCCTCGCTGAAGGGGGTGCCGCCGGTGTAGCGCCCGTCGCCGGTGAGTTCGGGCTGCTTGCGCCGCCGCCGGTCGCAGGGGTTGAGGCGGCTGCGATCGATCTGCTTGCCGCCCTGCTTTTTTGCCTGACTGAAGTAGTCGGCCTGGAGGCGGTCCTGGGGTTCGTGTGAATAGCCGTGGTGTGACTCTTTATCAATGGGTGAGGGGTTCTCCTCTTCGTCGTCGGGGTAGTGCCATACCAAGTTGTAGAGACCCGGGGAGGGGGCAGTTTATTGAGGTTGACCTGATAGAGCCGGGTGTAGCCGTGTTTCCGGTAGAAGTCGATGATGTCAGGGTGGAGTATGCCGATGCACTTGCCGTTGTTATCACTGACCGGCAGGCCGGTCTCTGAGCTGTTTTTCAGTTCGCCGCGGGGGTATAGGCGGATGTTCTCCTGGGCGGTTTGCCAGTTTTCGTAGATGCGGTCGAGGTCGGGGTGGTGTTTGTCGCTGGTGCTCCAGGGTTTGAGGCGGAATTGGGCGTGCAGCCGCCGCAGGGTCATCGGGCCGATGCTTTTTGCCGGGTTGGGTTGGCGCTCGGCGTTGATCTCCTGGTGAAAGGCATCGCTCACCGCGAGGATGACCTTTAGCTGTTTTCCCTGCCCGCAGAGCAATGCCGGGGTGCCCAGGGCGGGGAAGAGGATCCGCGCCTTGTGGGCACGGGATCTGAGGGTGATATCGAGCTTGTCGCGACAGACATTGGCCTGCGCCCAGCCCAGCTCTTCGACGCGGTCGCCATCGAAGGTCACGGCCGGTGCGCCGTCGCCGGTGCGGATGGTCTGGGTGTGGTTGCGATCGGGTCCCTGGCCGGGGAAGAATTGCAGGGTCAGCTTCTTCTCCTCCGGCTGCTGGAATGTCGGGAGATACCCCTGGTAGTTGAGGGCCCCCTGTTTGCCGGATGCCCGCATGATCGCCAGCCCCGGGTAGTCGGCGAACCAGAGTTCGTCGCGGTACTGCACGCGCCAGATGGGGTCCTCCGGGATGTACTCCTGCGGCCTAGCCCGGTAGGGGGGATTGTAGAAGGGCAGTTCGTTGGGACGCTTCTGTTTGATCACCCGGCCGTGGCGCCGCAGGTAGGGTATGGCTTCGAGCAACCGGCAGGCGGGGGCGGCGGGGTTGGGAATCCATTTTTTTCGTACCAGACAAGGAGGGGTTGCTCGGGTTGTGGGTTGAGGTAGGCCCATCGGCCTTGTTTCAGCCAGGCGGCGATCTCTTCGGTACTGTGGCGGTGTGGGGCATGGATCAGGAGGCCTGTGAGTGTCAGGCGGTTGATGGCCAGGTCGATGAAGGGCGCCTGTTCATACATGACGTCTTTGATCGGTAGCAGTTGGCTGTCGTGCATGGTGCGCTCCGGCTGGACGGAGGGTCGGGAAGGGGGCTGTGTCCTTGATTGACCGTCCGTTGGTGAGAATATCATTCCCGTTGACTGGCCAGAAATTACAAAGCCCGGGGGGCGCTGTCAAGGCATTTATATCCTTTTCTTTGTTGGTCTCTGTTTTGACGGAAGGCTGGGGGGCGGCAGGTTGAGCTTCACTAGGCTCAGCCCAGCGGTTTTAATTGGCGAATGGTCGACTGATCCGGCTTTTAGTCGTAACACGAAGTCACTGGTTTTGGCTGGTGGAGTATTGACTGTCATCCAAATACGGCTAGACAGTGGTATAAGCGCTATCGTGTCGGTGGTAAAGAAGCTCTGGCCATCGCGAAGCGAGGACAAAAAAATGCATACCGTCGTCTGACTGAAGCTCAGAAGTAAAAAGTCATCGAAGCGATTCGGGATCATATGCCGGATCAATACAAACTCAGTTTTGCGCTCTGGGCTCGTCAGCTTATCAAGCAGTTTTGGGGAATTAACATCCCTGTGCGGGGCTATGGGCGGCTACCTTAAGCGCTGGGATTCACACCTCAAAAGCCAGTAAAGTAAGCTTGTGAGAAAGATATCCAGGCATTAAGGAACGAGCTAAAAAAGAGAACATGATTCTGTATGCGAACCTTGCAAAAGAGGCCTGAGCGAGTGAAAAGTTACCTCAATGCGACACACATTAAAGCACACTGCCTGGTAAGCGTATTTGGCCGCTTGGTCAATAGCATTGCATCTGGTGTTTGGTGCTGCTTTTGGCTCAACCTGACGGTTTTCGGGGGGATTTTCAGGCCACCTTACCTGACTGACGTGGAAAGTGGCCAAAGAAGAGAAAAAATAATTAGCGGGGATGAGCCTAATTTCTAAATGCTTTTTTGATTTTGACCAATTTTTCAGGTAGCTTCTACCGGTTTTTACCTGTGAATAAGGCATTCATCTCCTATCAGCTTAAACAATAATAAAGCAATTTTATGGAGTGACCAAAAGTATTGTCTGGTACTTTGGCAGGCAAGTCTTTAATGTTTGACAGCCCTGAATCTGGGTTGTTTCGTCGAAATGGCCGGGAAGCTGTTCCAACGCTGGCCCTAATATAAATGGGGCTGATAAGCGAGATTTCAATCGGGTGGGTTAAGCCAGTGTCCGCGCTAACTGCGGGCAGAAATTAATACCTGCGAACAGTAGATTAAGACTCGAGAAACCGGACATCGGGTGTGATGGCCGGTAATTCACTGCAGTGAAACTTAGGAGAAAAAAACACCATGCCAACATTTGTGCGTACCGAAAAGTGCGATGGTTGCAAAGGTCAGGACAAGACTGCTTGCATGTACATCTGCCCGCATGACCTCATGAAACTGGATATGGATGGTTCTGAAACCGGTCATGCCATGAAGTCATACAATCAGGAGCCCGAGCAGTGCTGGGAGTGCTACTCTTGCATCAAGATCTGCCCTCAGCAAGCTATCGAAGCGCGCCCTTATGCGGATATCGTGCCTCTTGGTGCGTCCGTACAGCCTCTGCGCGGTACTGACTCCATCATGTGGACTATCAAGTTTCGCAACGGCACCATGAAGCGTTTCAAGTTCCCGATCCGGACTACGCCTGAAGGCTCTATTGATCCTTATGGCGGCAAGCCTGAGGCCGATATCTCCAAGATTACCGAGCCTGGTTTCTTTGTCCAGAACAACGGCTACCGTGTAGGTGATGCCAGCGAACTGATCTGCAAATAAGCAGCGTTCAGATCTGGAATCAAGTTTTTAGTATTATATTAGAGGAAATTAGCCATGTCTGGTGAATTTGGAAATCCAGAAGTCGTCGAAGAAGAGGTAGATATACTTCTTATCGGTGGTGGTATGGGCGCTTGTGGCGCCGCTTATGAGCTTGGCCCTTGGTTGGACGCTGCTAAGAAAGAGGGCGTCGACATTAAGGTTAAGTTAGTCGACAAGGCCGCTATGGATCGTTCCGGTGCTGTTGCACAGGGCCTTTCTGCAATCAACACCTACATCGGTCCTGATCAGGATCCTGCGGATTATGCCCGTATGGTCTCCAACGACCTGATGGGTATTACCCGTGACGATTTGGCCTATGACTTGGGCCGCCACGTTGATGAGTCTGTACATCTGTTCGAAGAGTGGGGCCTGCCAATCTGGAAGCTCGACGAGAATGGTGAGCGTTTTGATGGCTCCAAGGGTATGACCTCTCTGGAAGAGGGTGGTAAGCCTGTGCGTTCCGGTAAATGGCAGATCATGATCAACGGTGAATCCTACAAGTGGATCGTCGCCGAAGCTGCCAAGAAAGCCCTGGGTATCGATAATATCGAAGAGCGTATCTTTATCGTTAAACTGGTAAACGACAAGAACGACAAGAATCGCGTTGCTGGTGCTGTCGGTTTCTCAGTTCGAGAAAACAAAGTTGTTGTCTACAAGTTCAAGGCCTGTCTGCTGGTTGCCGGTGGTTGCGTCAATATCTTCCGTCCCCGTTCTGTCGGTGAGGGTCAGGGTCGTGCTTGGTATCCGGTATGGAACGCTGGCTCCACCTACTCCATGGCTGCAGAGGCTGGTGCTGAGCTGACACTGATGGAAAACCGCTTCGTACCTACCCGTTTCAAAGACGGTTACGGTCCTGTTGGCGCGTGGTTCCTGCTGTTCAAATCCAAAGCTACCAACGCCTTCGGTGAAGTCTACATGGACCGGAACAAGGAGATGCTGAACGACTATCCTCCTTACGGTTCTGCTGCTGTTCCTGCATCCTGCCTGCGTAACCACCTGATGCTCAAAGAGATGAAGGAAGGCCGTGGTCCTATCTGGATGGACACGGTTACCGCCCTTGCCAACCTGCGTGAGACTCTGACTCCTCGCGAAGTGAAGCATCTGGAAGCTGAAGCCTGGGAAGATTTCCTTGATATGTGTATTGGCCAGTGTGGTATCTGGGCTGGTGAGAACATCGAGCCTGAGAAGAAGAACTCCGAGCTGATGCCAACAGAACCCTATCTGCTGGGTTCTCACTCCGGCTGTTGCGGTATCTGGGTATCCGGTCCTGAAGATGTAGGCGCGCCTACCGAAGAGACAGAAGCCGGTGTTCCTGAGCATTTGCCTTCAGGCTGGAACTGGGGCTACCGTGGTATGACTACTGTACAGGGTCTGTTCACTGCTGCTGACGGCGTTGGCGCTTCTGGCCACAAGTTCTCCTCCGGCTCTCACGCTGAAGGCCGTATGTGTGCCAAGTCCATGGTCAAGTTTGTTATGGACAACAAAGATTGGGCTCCTGAGCTGGATACCAGTGTTGAAGATCTGGTTGAAGAGATCTATCGTCCAGTCAAAACCTTCCTGGAGTTCAAAGACTATAGTACTGCCATTGACGTTAACCCCAACTACATCACCCCTAAGATGCTGCAGTTCCGTCTGCAGAAACTGATGGATGAGTATGTTGCCGGTGTTGCCACTTACTACACTACCAATGTAAATATGCTGGAAGTGGCTGAAGCCAAGCTGGCTGACCTCAAGGAAGATGCCTTGAAGATGCGTGCCAAAGATCTCCACGAGCTGCTTCGTGCTTGGGAAAACTATCACCGCATCCTCACAGCTGAGGCTCACATGAAGCACATTCAGTTCCGTCAGGAGTCTCGTTATCCGGGCTTCTACTACCGCATGGACAAGAACTTTGTCGATGAGGAGAACTGGCATGTCTTCGTTAACTCCATCTACAACAAAGAGACCAAAGAGTGGACCTGCTTCAGGCGCGCCCATGTCGATCTGGTCGACAAGTCCAAGTTGTTCAAGTAAGTTCTTGACAGCCTAGTGGCTCGAAAAGTCCGGGCGCCGCAAGGTGTCCGGACTTTTTTCATTATGGGAGTCCGCAAACGAATGCAAGCAAGTAACTCTTTGCCGAACCTGGAGAGAGAGCGTAGGAATCACAGAGCTGGATAGAGCAAGGTTTTTGTATTCCCGGGTCTGGGCTATAGTTGTTTTTATCTTAGAGATGATCTCTGTGATCACAGTGGTTCGCCGCGTCATATGACTTTCTAGTCAATGCACCTGTTTGCGGATTATTAACCTAAAATTCACCCGATAAGATTTATCGGAGGCGATAGAATGAGCGAAAAATTTGATATTCCATTCCAGAGCAATCTGGTTCCCACCATGTTGGAGCTGGGTTCCAAGCTGAAATTCAGCTGCCATAAGGAAATCTCTTGTTTCAATGCTTGTTGCAAGCATGCGGATATTACCCTGACACCTTACGACGTTATTCGCCTGAAAGACCGTCTGGAGCTGGCCAGCACCGAGTTCTTGAAGCAGCATACGGTTCCGTTTCAAGTGGACCAGGATAGACTGCCCGGTATTAAGTTAAGGACCACCGATGAAGGTGCCTGCCTGCTGATGACCGAGGAGGGGTGCAGTGTCTATAAGGATCGCCCGACCGCTTGTCGTTACTATCCGTTGGGTAATATGGCGATGCACGGCACCGGAGCGGGCAAGGAGGAGACCCACTACTTCCTGGTAGAGGAGGCGCACTGTAAGGGACATGAGGAGGATAAGGAGCAGACCATTCAGAAATACCTCGAAGAGCAGGAGACCGCCCGGTACGATGAGCTGAATAAAGAGTGGACTCAGTTGATGCTGATGAAGCGCTCCGGCGGACCCAGTGTCGGCAAGCCCCCAGAGGCCACGCTGCAGATGTATTTCATGTGTTCATTTGATATGGAGCGTTTTCGCCGCTTTGTTATGAGTGATGCATTCCAGGCAACTTATGATCTGGAAGATTCGGTCTATGAGGTATTGGCCCAGGAGGATATCTCGCTGATGCAGTTTGGCACCCAGCTGATGAAACAGGTTTTCTTTGGTGAGCGCACTATCTCCGAAAAAGAGGGTGTTTGGCAGAAGCGGATGGACGATCGCCAGGAGACCTGGGATGCCCGCAGGCAGGCAGAGATTTCCCGTCAGCAGCAGCAGGAAGACGAGAAATACAAAGCGGACGATTAGAAAGCTAGTGTTTTCCCTGTAGCCCTTGAAAAAGTGCCGCAGAGATCGCGGGAGCCGGCAGGATGCCAACGCTCCCACTGGCCTTAGAGTCATAGGCCCGATTATCACAACGACTAGCGATAGCAGCAGCGTCCCAAGGGTAAGAAAGTTTTACATGTGAAATAAACAGTCATATTCATCGTTAACAATATATAGCGTAATCAGGGTAATACTTAAAGAGATACCCTAAGGTCCCAATGCTGCATCAAGTACAGCACCGCTGGCGAGGCAGACGATACCAACCACCCGGCAAAGAGGGAAACCCAATCTGGGTTGTTGGCTACGGGGTTGAGGATAGACAGTCTGGTTCTCTTCTGTATCGGGCAACGTAACGGTTGCGCCATCCACCAGTCTGACCGGAAAAGCTCTTCGCATCTGAGATAGCACGTGACTGGGATCGAGTTATAACTAAAAGTGGTGTTTGAAGGGAATTGAAAAAAAGCGGGGTATCTGGTTGATTTGTTGTTGCGAGACATCAAAACAACCATTGGAGATATGCCACCATGAGTAAGAATAACGTTGTTAAGCTGGCAGTTCGAGATACGATTATCGATCCGCTGACAGAGTTGCCGAGAAGCGGTGCAGAGCAGTTGATCTACCAAGCGGTGGAGGCCGAGCTGCTGGAGCTGTTGGCGGAGCACGTCGAGCGACGGACAGAGGATGGCAAGGGGATGCGGTGCGTAATGGTCACCTGCCAGCTCGTAAACTGCAGACAGGATTGAGGCCGGTCACGGTCAAGATCCCCAAGTTCGCGCGAAGACCGGCGAGCCGGTGACGTTCCGACCAGCTCTGGTACCGCCGTATGTACGCAAGACGAAGTCACTATGGAATTTATCAAAGACAATCTTCTCTTCAGCCCTAGGCAGGCTTTCCCGTGTGGCATGATAAAGGCTGGCCACATATCCATGGAGACACTCTCTATCGCTTCTTGCTCCTCCTCTGCTAGACTTTCGTATCATGCTTTGAGCATCGCCTTTTTGCCGTCACTGCCCCGTGTAGTACTCTACCTGCATCCTGGTCTGATAAGACTGTTACATAATCATGGCGTTTCTTGAAGGCCGTCTCATCAACACCTATACGTGTTGAGCTGATCTCTGTTCTACGTGCCAGTCCTCGCTTGACCGCTCGCTGCATAATTCCATCAATGGCATTCCAACTTAGCCCCATCAATCGGGAGACTGCCGAGATGGACGCCTCTTTCAACCAGTCGATCACCAGCACCTCAAACATTGCAGTAAATACCAGAGCCCGGTTTCGCCCAGGAAATTGACACGGTGACCACCCCATGTTCTTCACACTTCACTCTGGGCGCATCTGCTACCAGAATAGTTTTGTATTGGCGGGTATCCAGGTGCCGCCAGCGGCGCTTGCGTGAGTCATAGCCCGGTAAGATCTGCCCACAGGTTGAACAATACTGCTTGAAAGCGGTTACTGTGATGTTTAAACGTCCAGGGTATGATGCGGAGACTAAAGACTAGTTCTGGGCTAAATATTTGCCCGCTGAGGCGATACTGAAAAAAACGAAGGGCATGTCCCTCGCTAGCAAGGTGGGCAGGGTAGGCTGTGTTGCTTGTTACAAGGCGGCACCTGGCGGTGACCTGGTGTTTAATCACAACTGATACCCTGGCTTTGCTTGCCACGGGCCCTTTTTGTTGAGATATGGTGTCTGCTTGAGCGACGTGTATCATGGGTTGGTAAATTCCGGAGCGCCCCATGTACACAAAGAGAGAATATCAGGCAGTTATCGCCTCCCCGGTTGGTCTACTGGGTATCTGTGTGTCAAAGAACCGGGTCACCCGCGTTGATTTTTTCTGGAAAGATGAGATCGATGAGCCGGTGATACTACTGCAAAGTACCTCCCCATCTGTCCAACAGGCGGTGGAACAGCTGGACTGCTATTTTAATGATGGAAGTGCCTCTTTTTCACTCCCCCTTAAGCCCATAGGAACGCCGTTCCAATGCCGGGTCTGGGATGCCTTGTCACGTATCGCTCCGGGTGAGGTGCGTACCTATGGCGATATAGCCCGAGAGTTGAAGACCAGCCCAAGGGCTGTAGGTAACGCCTGCCGCGTCAATCCGCTGCCCATCATCGTACCTTGCCATCGCATTGTCGCCGCTGGGGGAATTGGTGGCTTCTCCGGCAGGCGGGAGGGTGAGCGGCTGGACGTCAAATCCTGGTTGCTGGCCCATGAAAGCGTGACTCTGTGACAGATTATCCTGTCATTGAACAGTTTGCCGATGCCCTCTGGATGGAGCGGGGATTGAGCCGGAATACCCTTGATGCCTATCAGTCTGATCTCCGCAAGCTGGCGCAGTGGCTAGATAAAAACCGGACCCGCGAACTGCTGAAGGCGCGGCGGGAAGATCTTCTGGACTATCTGGTGGTGATGGCGAAAGAGGGGAAAAAAGCAAGATCAACGGCGCGCATGCTCTCTTGTGTCAGGCAGTTTTACCAGCATGGACTGAGGGAAGGGTGGTTGAAAACGGATCCATCGGCTCAGATTGATGCTCCCAAACTGGGCAGGCCACTGCCAAAATCCCTCACTGAGCAGGAGGTGGAGGCGCTGTTGGATGCCCCTGATCTTGATCAGCCCGAGGGCGTGCGGGACCGCACCATGCTGGAGGTGCTTTATGCTACTGGGCTGAGAGTTACCGAGTTGGTTAGCTTGAGGCTGGAGCAGGTCAGCATCAATCAGGGCCTGGTCCGGGTCATCGGTAAGGGAGGAAAGGAGCGTCTGGTGCCTTTGGGTGATGAGGCATTGGACTGGATCGACCGATTTGTCAAAACTGACCGATATGAGTTGCTGAGGAATCAGCTGACTCCCGACCTCTTTCCGACCCGCCGTGGTTCGGCCATGACCCGGCAGGCATTCTGGTACCGGATCAAAAAACACGCCGTGACGGCCGGGATAAGCAAACATCTCTCCCCCCATACACTGCGCCACGCATTTGCCACACATCTTCTTAATCACGGAGCCGACCTGAGAGTGGTGCAGATGCTGCTGGGACATAGTGACCTCTCCACTACTCAGATATATACCCATGTCGCCCGGGAGCGGCTGAAAAGCATTCATGCTCAGCACCACCCAAGGGGTTGATTCAGATCCTGGATATGGCCCTCTCGTTTTGGTAGCCTTCCCGCATTGATCACTAATATATAGAGGAGCATTGATTCATGCCTTCATTTGATGTTGTTTCAGAAGTGGATCTGCAGGAGATCCGTAATGCTGTCGATCAGGCCAATCGCGAAGTCGGTACCCGGTTCGATTTTAAAGGGGTCGATGCCAAGTTCGAGCAGAGTGATACGGATATTACCTTGCGGGCAGAGCAGGAGTTTCAATTGAGTCAGATGTTGGATATTTTCAGGCAAAAACTTGTCAAACGGAAAGTCGATGTCGCCTGTATGGATATCAAAGACCCTGAAACAACCCTGAATGCAGCTCGCCAGCATGTCATTATCAAGCAGGGAATCGAGATGGATGTTGCGAAAAAAATGGTAAAAGCGATAAAAGCAGGCAAAATCAAGGTTCAGGCGCAGATTCAGGGAGAGCAAGTTAGAGTTACCGGAAAAAAACGTGATGATCTGCAGCAGGTCATCGCCATGTTAAAGGGTGCAGACTATGGTCTGCCGATACAGTTTACTAACTTTAGAGATTGAAATATGAGATTACCCCATCTGTCACTGAGTCTGCTGTCATTGCCTCTGCTTTTAGTTCTGATTGCTTCTCCTGTTGCCGCTGAAGGAGACGATGAAGCCATTGAACGTGTAAAGCGGAGTCTGGCGCTGTTGTTGCCGAATATTGAACCTGAAACTATCGCAAAGTCGGAAGTAACCGGACTTTATGAGGTGGTCATCGAGACCAGGATTGTCTACGTTAGTGGTGATGGTCGCTATCTTATCCAGGGCAGTATCGTCGATCTGGAGCTGAGAGAGAACATTACTCAGCCAAAAGTGAATAAACTGAAACTTGCTGTAATCGAAAGGCTAGGCGAGGATAATATGATCATCTTCGAGCCTGAAACCATCAAGCACACAATTACTGTCTTTACCGATATCGATTGTGGCTTTTGCCGGAAACTGCACAGTGAAATGGCAGGCTATAACGAGAAGGGTATCAGAATTCGCTACCTATTCTATCCCCGTGCTGGGGTAAATAGCGCCTCTTACCGGAAAGCGGTTTCAGTCTGGTGTGCGGATGACCGTATTGAGGCGATGAATATAGCCAAGAAAACGGGCAATCCTCCAGAAGAGAAGAGCTGCGAAAATCCGGTTAAACGCCATATGCTGCTAGGCGAGATGATGGGCGTGACCGGGACACCTGCACTGATGCTGGAGGATGGAGAAATGCTCCCCGGATATGTCTCACCAGACCGGCTCATTGCCATATTGGACGAGCGGAAGAACGCTAAATAATTTGTCAGCTTGCAGGCAGAAAGGCGCTTCGGTTACCGGAGCGCCTTTTTTTATAGAGACAAATATTTTGAACTGCACACTCTCCTGTCCCTGATTTTTCGTTATAGAACTAGGCACCCGCGTTTATTATTTCAGTTTTGTGGATCCAGTCTGCCTATGGATAACCATTGATTATATATTGGTTTTTTGCAATATTTGCCTAAGCGCCAACCTAAATAAGCGGCCTGACCCCAGGCGTTCGCAGAAAAAACGGTTAACTTTTTTGCAGGATACTCCATGGTTACTATTGAGATCTTTTTTGCCTATACACTTGCCTGTATTCTAAATCATCCTGGCTCCTGGCTCCTGGCTCCTGGCTCCTGGCTCCTGGCTCCTGGCTCCTGGCTCCTGGCCCGGATAATATTCTAGCTATCAGTCGGGGACGTATTGCTGCCTTTATCTCCAGTCTGGGCGCAGGGGCAGGTCTTATGGTTCATGTGCTTGCTGCCGCACTTGGCCTGGCAGTGCTGATTCAGACTTCAGAACTGGCTTTCAGCTTAATAAAAGGTATCGGCGCACTGTATTTAATCTGGTTGGGGGTAAAGGCGATCCGATCAAAGGATCTTATTTCATTTGTTCCCTCCTCCCGACAGTCCCATTGGTCTATTTTAACCGCTGGTTTTCTTACAAACGTACTTAACCCTAAACCCGCGATCTTTATTCTTGCTTTCATCCCACAATTTGTATCACCAGATTCAGGCTCTGTGCTCGGTGAAACACTACTTTTAGGGGCTTGTGGTGCTGACGATTCTGATGTTCACTGTTATAGGCTGTTTTGCATCGACTTTGGCAAAATGGTTACGTGATCGACCAAGGGCTATTTGGGGTCTTAATGTTGGGGCGGGATTGTCTGTGGCGAGCTTAGAGCGGTAGTTCACCAACTAGACGTTAGCACCGACATACAGGATATGGAATTTCATCACGGAGATTAGATAATGATTTGGGCATTTATTGATTATGAAAATACAGGAAGTCTTGAAGATATTGATTACCAGGTGTATCAACGAATTTTCGTTTTCTGTGGACCAAAGAACTCAAAACTCAAACTAGGGGATGCAGAATGGCCTCAATTTCTAAGCATTGAAATTATCAGGCTGAAGACGATGGGAGAAAATAATCTTGATTTCCATATGGCATATTATTTAGGAAAATTTTCTGAGATAGCTAATCAGGAGATTGAATTCCATGTCATTACAAAAGACAAGGGTTTTGATGGACTTGTAAACCACATTAAAAAAATAGGCCGGAAATGTAAGAGAGTAATTCTTCAAACAAAAACAAAAAAACTCCCGCAGTGGTACTCAGTCCATGTGCGGAACTTGTTGTTGCTCGTCTAAAGTCAATTGACGGAAGAAAACGCCCTAGAAAAGAGGACAAATTGGAGAATTGGATTGGTTCACAATGCAGAACCGTGAAAGATAATATAAACCCTAATTCAATACTGAAAGAGCTCAAACGAGCCGGGTTGATAATATTATCAGGTGCAGATATTAAATATCTAATAGAGCACTAACAGACAACTACAGCTGATTGGTACTGTGTTGGCTGATCTGAACGTGAGCAACTGAATCGGGTGTTGAGTACAGATTACGGGAGAGTGTGAGATAGAGGAGGGCATTTTATCTAAGTGTTTCCAAATAGTTTATTAATCAGTTGCTTTCTCACTCAACGCCTTCAACCTATAAACCTCATCCAGCGCTTCTCGTGGCGTCAATTCATCCGGGTTCAATTTTTCAACCGCTTCAACGACAGGCGACGGTGGTGCAGCTGTTTTCGTTTCAGGAGCAGATGCAAACAGCGATAGCTGGCTCACTTGCTGGCCCTTGTGGTTTGTAGCTGATTGTTCCAGCTCCCGCAGTCTGAAACGGGCTCGGTCGATAATAGTGCGCGGGACTCCGGCCAAGGCTGCAACCTGCAGGCCATAACTCTGGTTTGCCGGTCCCTCTCTCACGGCATGCAGAAAGACGATGGAGTCGCCATGCTCTACGGCGTCCAGATGGACGTTGGCAATGCCCGGGTACTCCTCAGGCAGTGTGGTTAGCTCAAAATAGTGGGTGGCAAAGAGGGTGTATGCACGGATCTCAGTTGCCAGTTCGACACCGCATGACCAGGCCAGAGAGAGGCCGTCGAACGTGCTGGTGCCGCGGCCGACTTCATCCATTAATACCAAGCTATTTTTGGTGGCGTTGTGCAGAATGTTGGCGGTCTCTTCCATCTCGACCATAAAGGTGGAGCGGCCACCCGCCAGATCATCCGATGCGCCGATTCGGGAGAAGATGCGGTCGATGGGGCCTATCCGGGCCGATGCTGCCGGTACGAAGCTGCCGGCACAGGCCATCAGTACAATCAGTGCGGTTTGCCGCATGAAGGTGGATTTTCCTCCCATGTTGGGACCGGTGATGATCAGGATGCGGCGTTTGTCATCAAGCTCCACGCTGTTGGCGACGAAGGGTGTGTCGCTTACCTGTTCTACCACTGGGTGGCGGCCATCGACAATGCTGATGCCCGGCTGATCATCCAGTTGTGGCAGGCTTAGGTCCAGTCGTTCTGCACGCTCGGCAAAGTTGCTGATAACATCCAGAGATGCCAGGGCGGTGGCGCACTGCTGCAGGGAGGGGATGCTCTCCTGCAATTTGTCCAGCAGTTGGTCGTAGAGTGATTTTTCCCGGGCCAGGGAGCGTTCTCTGGCAGAGAGTACCTGGTCTTCGAATTTTTTCAGCTCAGGAATAATAAAACGTTCGGCTCCCTTCAATGTCTGACGCCGGACATAGTCATCGGGCACTGAGTCGGATTGGCTGCGGCTGATCTCTATGTAGTAGCCGTGAACACGGTTATAGCTCACCTTCAGGTTGGAGATGCCGGTACGCTCTTTCTCCCTTGCTTCCAGGTCGAGGAGAAACTGGTCGGCGTTCTTGGATAGATTGCGCAGCTCATCCAGTTGGGCATCGTAGCCGTTTGCCAGCACACCACCATCGCGTATCAGCATGGGTGGATTTTCGATAATGGCCCGTTGCAGCAGGTCAACTATTCCCGGATGAGTGCTGGCTTCGGCAGCCAGTTGTTGCAGCAGCGGAGCATGCCGTTCCGTCAGCTGTTCCTGAAGTGCGGGCAGCCGGGACAGGGAGTCTCTGAGTGTTGCAAGATCTCTGGGACGCGCCGATTTCAGGGCAATACGCGCGAGAATGCGTTCAATATCCCCAATACCCTGGAGTACCTCTTTCAGGTCAGGATGGGCCTGCTGTTCCAGCAGCTGGCCAATGGCATCATGACGGCCACGAACTTTTTCTATATCCCGAAGAGGACGGTTGATCCAGCGACGCAGCATGCGGCTGCCCATGGGAGTGACTGTCCGGTCCATTATGCCGGCGAGGGTGTGCTGGTTTTGACCGCTGAGGCTGTAGTCCAGCTCCAGGTTACGACGGGTTGCAGCATCGATGATGACGGTCTCTTCCCGTCTCTCTACCGAGAGTCCCCTGATGTGTGGCAGGGCGCTCTGCTGGGTATCATTGACATACTGCATCAGGCAGCCAGCGGCGGCGATGGCCAGAGGCTGGTCGGTACAGCCAAATCCACCCAGATCACGGGTACCGAACTGCCGGGTCAGCAGTCGTTCTGCCGTCTCCAGGTCAAAGTGCCAGATCGGGCGGCGGGTGATCCCTCCCGGCAGATGGAATTCACCGGGGGGGGTGTAGTCCTCTACCAGCAGCAGCTCGGCAGGGCGCAGCCGCTCCAGCTCGCCTGAGAGCGCCTCAACGGCGTTTAATTGTTGGATGATAAAACGGCCACTGGTTAAATCCAGTGTGGCCAGCCCGAACTGGGCTTCAGACCCATAGAGTGCGGCCAGCAAGTTGTCCTGACGCTCCTCCAGCAGTGCTTCGTCGGTTACCGTGCCGGGTGTGACCACCCGCATCACTTTACGCTCGACAGGCCCCTTACTGGTGGCAGGATCGCCAATCTGTTCACAGATCGCGATCGATTCCCCTTGTTTAACCAGTTTGGCCAGATAGTTCTCAGCCGCGTGGTAAGGGATGCCGGCCATGGGTATCGGCTTTCCATCCGATTTTCCCCGCTTGGTCAGGGTGATGTTGAGGAGTCGGGAGGCCTTTTCTGCATCGCTGAAGAAGAGTTCGTAGAAATCCCCCATCCGATAGAACACCAACATCTCCGGGTATTCTGCTTTGATGCGGAGGTATTGCTGTATCATTGGAGTGTGATTATTATTCTTTTTCATTCAGTAAGTTACAGTTACTGCTGTCTAAAATTCGGACCCTTTACAGCGGGTTATTTCCTTGTCTCTGATGTATCTCACGATCTGCGATTCGGTGGTATAATCGGCTAACGATTGGGGATCTAATCCCTGTTTTTTGGCATCGGTAATGCTCTTTGCAATCAGGTCATGCAGATGAGCATTTTTAACACCAGATCTCTCGGTAGATCTCTTAAATAGATCCTGCACCCCCCATAGGAACGTATCTTGCCGTTTCTCTGTCCCAATAGATAGGTCGAAGTTATCTTGCTGCCATGTACCCTCCTTGCGGCACTTATCGTTCCTTCGTAAGTGGAATCGTCATTTTCTCGCCACCAAAGACACTCGGCCATTCAATGAAACTGAGATTGGTGATGATGTTGGTACGCTCTACAATTCGCTGAGAAGATGGAACAACAAGGCACCACCTGTACTTTTTCAGAAAGACTTCGTTGGGTGTCTGATAATTAAGGCATTTCAGAGGTCGATTGTTGAGCTTTCCCAGCGCAGTTGCAAGCATTAGATCAGTGATCTTTCGCCAATCGATTCTCTTCGGGCATCTCTTATTAATGTAAGGGCTCTTTCCCTAACCGAGAGGGTAAGTATCACCCAACCACTTCCTCAGGATAAAGATTCAGCCCTCCAAGGTGGGAGTAGATTGCATTGGCAAACCGCTCTTTTCTGCGGAAACCTCTGCTATGCACCTTGATTATCTTGATTCGGCTGTTGAGACTTTCTGCCGGACCATTATTTACTTCCAAAACAATAGCGTTCAATATTCCCCACAGGTGATTCTTGATTGTTCCCGCCACTTTCTTGATTGGCTCCAGGCCACTGCGCATTGCCCATGGCAACTGCTGTTCCCAGCCTTTCCTTGCTCATGTCTTGCTGGCATAGTGCCAGAGACTCTTTGATCGCCCAGGCACACGGGCAGTCTTCAGCGTGCTGTCACGTAGCGCGCCTTGAGCCGCAATTTCTGTCTGCGTGTCACATTCTCCAGGTTGTAGAGCTAGTCATACTGGCTGTCTTTAGGGGTCCTCATAGCCTTCAGCCAACACTCTTGGCCGCGTACCTTGTCTACCGCCTTTTGCTGCTCCTCTGCCAGACTTTCGTACCATGCTTTGAGCGTTGCCTTGCGGTCACTGCCCACGTATAGCACTGCACCTGCATCCTGGCCCGATAAGACTGTTACATAATCATGACGTTTCTTGAAGACCGTCTCATCAACACCTATACGTGTTGGGCTAATCTCTGTTCTACGTGCCAGTCCTCGCTTAACCGCTCGCTGCATAATTCCATCAATGGCATTCCAATTCAGCCCCATCAACCGGGAGACTGCCGAGATGGACACCTCTTTCAATCAGTCGATCACCAGCACCTCAGAGAGCGCCTTCATGGATATATGGCCAAGCCTTTATCAATGCCATACTGGAAAGCCTGCCTAGGGCTGAAGAGAAGATTGCCTTTGATAAATTCCACGTCGCCAAGTACACCGGTGAGACGGTAGGCAAAGAGTTTGCCATGTCACTCTCAAGACATGGGCAAGGAAAGGCTGAGAGCGGTGGTTGTCATGGGCAGTGCGCAGTGGCCTGGAGCCAATCAAGAAAGTGGCGGGAACAATCAAGGATCGTCTGTGGGGAATATTGAACGCTATTGTTCTGGAAGTAAGTAATGGTCCGGCAGAAAGTCTCAACAGCTGAATCAAGATAATCAAGGTGCATAGCAGAGGTTTCCGCAACAAGGGGCGGTTTGCCAATGCAATCTACCTCCACCTTGGAGGGCTGAATCTTTATCCTGAGGAAGTGGTTGGGTGATACTTACCCTCTCGGTTAGGGAAAGAGCCATAAAAGCTCTGCAACCGATTTTTCTTGATCATCAAGGCCGACTTGAACCCCTTGAGCAACTGGGAGACTCGCTGCCAAAGCTGGAAAGGACCGTAGACTGGGAGGCTTTTCGGGTATTGTTGGGCTCAGTTTATAAAAACAGTGATCCCAGTAAAGGTGGGCGTCCACTTTACGATGAGGTACTGATATTCAACGTATTGTTCCTACAGAATTTGTTCAATCTGAACGATGATCAAACAGAGTTCCAAATTCGGGATTGCTATAGCTTTTGTCGTTTTCTTGGGCTGAGCCCGGAGGGTAAGGTACCCATTGGCTCTTTGTCGGGTTTTTAGAGGTTCCCTTTGCCAAGTGTGCTTTGATTAATCGGGTACTGGCTAAGCGGTATTGATTAGGCGCTTCATTGGGCAAGTTGCACCTGAAAATCCCGGAATGGCCAAAATTGAGGTGAAATCCGGGAATAAAGCAGGTTATTTTTACAAATATTTGAGATTGGATGGCAAGTGAAGTGAAAAACTTCAATTTTCAGACCATCCCTAAACTATTGACGATGGATGAGTTATTTTAAGGTTGAAAAGGTAGCCTGGCTAGAAATCTATTTTACAGGCCGTTCCTCAGAACATTCGAAGTGTGACTCAGGCATGCAAATGGTCAGTGAGGTGGGGCCGGATCATCTTAACCATGGCGGTATGGACTTTCAATCCGCCGGCAATGATATTTCCCGTCTCAAAAAAACGGCCGCCACCAGTGATATCAGAGACAGTTCCACCTGCCTCTTTTATCAGCAGGGCGCCTGCGGCGAAATCCCACTCTTTCATACCCAGTTCCCAGAAACCGTCCAAACGGCCAGCGGCAACATAGGCTAAATCAAGGGCGGCAGAGCCTGGGCGCCGGATACCGGCAGTATCCTTGATCAGGCTTTTCATCATGCTGAGGTAGGTGTCGAGATGTGATTGATCGCGATAGGGAAAGCCGGTTCCCAGTAGCGCGCCTTCAAGCCCCTTTCGGTTGGATACACGAAGGCGGCGGTCATTCACCAGAGCGCCATCGCCTCTGCTGGCGGTAAACATCTCGTCCCGTAGCGGGTCGTAGACCAAGCCATGCTCCAATACGCCTTTGTGTTTCAGGGCGATGGAGACAGAAAATTGAGGGAAACCGTGGAGATAGTTGGTAGTGCCATCCAGAGGATCGATAATCCACTGGAAATCGCTTCCATCGTGAGCGCCACTCTCTTCTGCCATGATGGCGTGGTTGGGATAGGACTCACGCAGTGTATGGATGATCGCCTGCTCCGCAGACCGGTCTACTTCCGAGACGAAATCATTCATCCCTTTGGCTGTAATAGAGAGGGCGTTGGTGCGCTCGTAATAACGGAGCAGGATATTGCTTGCGTTACGTGCTGCGCGTACTGCGATATTCATCATCGGGTGCATGGGCGGCAAAGATACAGCAAGCTGCCACCGCTATAAAGAAAAAAATTAGGAATTCTTAACAGCCGTACAGCAGCATCCCCCGGTTTAGCTCAGACCTCTGTTGCTGTAACCTTCCCGACCATGTTGAAGAATATTCGAATTGTACTGATCGAGACCTCCCTTCCCGGCAATATTGGCGCCGTGGCCAGGGCGATGAAAAACATGCGCCTGGAGAAGCTCTGTCTGGTAAGACCCAAAACCTTTCCCAGTGCTGAAGCCACGGCCAGAGCATCCGGGGCGGATGACCTGCTGGCCGGAGCAGAGGTTTTTGACACGCTGGATGAGGCGATCAAGGATTGCCATATGGTGGTCGGCGCCAGTGCCCGTCTGCGAACTGTTGAATGGCCCCAGTTGGTCCCCCGGACCTGTGCCGAGACCTTGTGGACGGAAGCTGCCGAAGGAGAGGTGGCACTGCTATTCGGCCGAGAGAGCTCCGGGCTTCGCAACAGTGAGTTGGATCGCTGTCAATATCTGGTTCATATCCCGGCCAATCCGGAATATAGCTCCCTGAACATCGCCCAGGCGGTACAGGTGCTCACCTATGAGCTTCATCTTCAATCCCTTGAATCCACTGCAGATAAGGAGTCTTCTGCAACGGAGATGGTGACTGCTGAAATGATGCAGGGATTTTTTGCCCATCTTGAGCAGGCCCTGAGTGATATTGGCTTCAGCCATTCAGGTCAGTCGGAGAAATTGCACCGGAGACTGCGGCGGCTATATTTCCGGACCCGGCCCGATCTAGAAGAGCTGAACATCCTGCGTGGCATTCTGAGTGCTGCCCAGGGCCGGAAGTCGATGCGTGGGAGCGATTGATGATGGAGTATGTGGTTAATTTGGTGGCATCCTTATAGGGCTGTCGTCATCCCAGACGCCGGAACTACCATGATCCGGCGCCCCATCCTGAACCCAGCGTATTCGTTTCTGAGCTTGTTGCTGCCTAATTTCAACCAATGTCCGCAAAAACAAAGGCTAAGCAAAGAGCCCGCACAGAGTAGCTGATCAGTCGTTTGGGAGTGGGCTATCATGTATACACATTGGAAGAGTGAATCTCTTTCAGGTAATCCCCTACACCCATAAAAAACTCCTCCACAATCAGCACATTCGGTGCCGATGCTCCAATGTAGCGGTTAACACATTTTTAACTTGATCCCCTTATATTGGGTGTGCAATGCTAATCTCCGCATTTTGTAGGGCTGAAAGGATGCATGGACTCAATCAGTCTGAAAAATAATAACGAATGGATCAAGGGAAAATAGATGAAATCTCCGCGTTTCGGTGCTTCTCGTACGCCTGTTAAATCAGTCTGTTTTGGCTTCTCTGGCAAAGGCCTCTTTCTCATCTGCTGCTTTCTGGCAGGGCTTTTGCCCCAAATGCTTATAGCGGAAGCCGCCAATCCGGGCTTTACGCCAGGCGAACTCTCTGTAAGTCCCTCGGGTGCGGCCATATATCAAGTACCCATTGCAGTCCCTCCAGGGGTTGCTGGTATGCAGCCAGATCTCTCCCTGTCTTACAGTAGTCAAAGCAGGGGAGGTATGCTGGGTGTGGGCTGGTCTCTGGATGGCCTGTCCGCTATCAGACGTTGTGGGCGTACTATTAAGAAAGACGGTGCCTTCTCCAGCATTGAATTTACTGACAATGACCCATACTGCCTGGGTGACCAGCGTCTGATCGCTACGAATGGTGCCTATGGTCAGAGTGGTACTGAATACCAAACTGAAGACAATAGTTTTGCCCGCATCATCTCCCATGGCCGACAGGGTAATGGCCCTTCCTCTTTCACTGTCGAGGTCAAATCTGGCCAGACCATCGAATATGGCGTTACCGCAGACGCCAAAGTGGAAGCTCAGGGCAAGACCGAAGTATTAATCTGGGCACAAAACAAAGTCACAGACGCGGCGGGCAACTATCTGGCCGTCACATACCAGGAGAACAATGCCAATACCGAGTATTACCCCACGCGCATTGACTATTCGGGTAACACGAATGCAGCCACCAGCCCCTCAGCGTCCGTGCGTTTTGAGTACGTGGATAAGCCGGACTTGGGGGAAGTCTATATTGCCGGTTCCAAAGTTAAATCCACCAAACGACTGACCCAGATAAAGACCTACGCGGGAGAAGGCTTGGTGCAGGATTATCGTCTTGTTTATCAGGTGCGCACCGGCAAATTGGCGTTGTTGCAGAGCGTTGAGCAATGTGATGAAAATGGCGAGTGTTTGCCAGGTACCACACTGTCCTGGCACGAAGGTGTGCAACCGGATCTATTTGGTGGCAGCCAGACTTGGTTAGGTTCAGGTTATACAGCAGGAACCTATGGGGAGCCAGATGGCTGGGGGAGAAGGTCTTTTTACTCAGACAGTTTTGTGGAAAGGGATGTCAATGGCGATGGATTTGGCGATCTTGTATTGAAGAAGCAGCGGCAGAATCTGTCCCAAGACTGGGAGATAAGTGTTTATCTCTCTACAGGAGAGAGTTTTGGATCACGGCAACTTGTTGGAGATTGCCCTAGAAATTGCGCAATTGGGCTGGGTGATGTTAATGGAGATGGAATAGCTGATCGAATTATTGCTGCGAGGTGGGAAGTCAAAGTCGAGCTGGCCAACCCCGGTGACCCCGACCGCCTCCTTGGCATTACCGACGGCTTGGGCAATCAGACCAAACTGGTCTATTCCAGGCTCACAGATACCGGCATCCACACTCTGACAGGCAGTCCGGTCTATCCGGTCAGACACTTACGTTCCCCGACTTATGTGGTGACTGCAGTCGATGTGGAAGATGGTCTTGGCGGCACCAGACGCGCCGCCTACAAATATGGCGGTGGTAAGGTACACCTGCATGGCCGCGGCTTCCTCGGTTTCGCCTGGATGCAAACCACGAACGAACAGACCGGTATTGTCACAAAGACTGACTACCGTCAGGACTTCCCCTATGCCGGCCGGGTGTCACGTACCGAGCAGCGTCTTGCCGACGGCACTCTGCTTGGTGAGACAGACGTCACCTTTGCCGAGATCACCTCGTTTGACGGCAAGGTTCACTTCCCCTATGCCGCAACCAGTGTTGATGAGAGTTACGAGCTGGACGGCACCTACATCAGCACCACGACGACCCAGAATACGTACGATGCCTACGGCAATGCGCTGCGCATCATTGTCACCACCACCGACGGTCTCGAGCAGGTAGTCGATGAGACATTGAGCGACTACACCAATAACACCGACGAATGGCACCTGGGACGCCTCACCCGCGCCACCGTTAACCACACCAACGCCCAAGGCACTCTTACCCGCACCTCCGCCTTTGAATATAATACCGATGGTCTGTCAAGCAAAGAGATCATCGAACCCGACAGCGCTGTCCTGCGACTCGAAACCAGCTACACTTAACGACAGCTTTGGCAACAAACTCACCGCCACTACCTCGGGGCAGGGTATCACCCCCCGGACCAGTGCCACAACCTACAGCGCCGATGGCCGTTTTCCGGTCACCGTCACCAACGCCCTGGGCCACTCCGAAAGCCGCACCTACGACCCGATTCATGGCGTGATGCTTACGCTGACCGGCCCCAATGGGCTGACCACCAGTTGGAGTTACGACAGTTCCGGGCGCAAGACCCGTGAAGATCGGGCAGACGATACCTGGACCACCATCACCCGGGGTATCTGTGCTGAAGACGGCACCGGCTGTCCGGTCAATGCACCCACAGGCACTGTTCTGTTCACCACCACCGAAGCCTCCGGTAGTCCGCCAGCGAGCGGATATGCAGACAAACTGGGCCGCGTGACCCGTAAAGAGCGTGTTGGTTTTGACGGCAGTGCTGTGTTTACCGACACCGAATATAACAGCCTGGGCCAGATTGCCCGAGTCTCCAGGCCTTACTTCACAGACGACACCATCTACTGGACCCGTTACGAATACGACACCCTGGGCCGCGTGGTTCTGGAAGCCTCCCCCACCGAGAGTGATCCAGGCGCACTCAACGGTAACAACAATGTGATGCGCATCCACCTGGGGCTGGCGGTCACCGAGATCAACGTCAACAACCACGAAACCACCCGGTTCAAGAATCTGCAGGGCAAGCTCTCTGAAGTGATTGATGAAGAGCCGGCTACGTCTATGATGCCATCGGCAATCTACTGCACAACAGTGACGGCATCCGGGTGCTCTCCGAGATGACCTATGACGCCCGTGGCTGCAAGACCGGCATGGTCGATGCCGATATGGGCATCTGGAGCTACCGGTACAACGTGATCGGTGAGCTGATCAGCCAGACCGACGCCAAGAGCCAGACCGTCACCATGGAGTACGACACCCTGGGACGGATGATCAGTCGTGTGGAGCCCGAGGGTGAGACCACCTGGACCTACGACACAGCGACCAACGGCATTGGCAAACTGGCACAGGTCAACGGCCCCAACGGTTATCAGCAGAGCTACAGCTATGACCAGTACGGCAGGGCAAATGCCACGACAACCACCATCAACGGCGAGAGTTTTATCCAGAGCATCAGCTACGACGCCTATGGGCGGGTGGACAGTAAAACCAGCCCGACCGGTTTTGTCATCGCTAACCAGTACAATGCACAGGGCTTTCTCGCAGTGGTCGGCAATACCGATGGCAGCACCGTCTACTGGCATGCCGACAGCGTGGATGCCCAAGGCCACGCACTGCTCTCAACCCTTGGTAACGGCCTTGAGACCGTGCGATGCTGCCCAAGGTTATCTCAAAGGCACACTCACCGGTAATGTCGGCAGTGTGCAGTCCCTTATCTACGACTTTGACAATATCGGCAACCTGATCAGCCGGGAGGATGCCAACCAGTCCCTGTCCGAGAGCTTTATTTACGACGGCCTCAACCGCCTCACCTCGGCGACCGTGGCCGCCAGTGGGCCTACCGGGCTACCTGCCGTCACCAAGAGCTACACCTACGACAACGTAGGCAACATCACCAACAAGTCCGATGTGGGTGACTACCTCTACGGTACCGGCATCCAGAACGGCGCCGGGGTACATGCGGTCACCCAGGCGGGGTCCGACACTTACACCTACGATGCCAACGGCAACATGTCCGGCGGGGCGGGCCGCACCATCACCTGGGCCAGCTTCAACAAACCCCTGAGTATCATCCGCGGGAATGACTCGGTCAGCTTCGAATACGATGCCGATCACAACCGCATCCGCAGTGACGTGATCAAGAACTACACAGAAACGACCACCACAGTTTATCTGGGTAAAAGCTACGAGCGGGTCACCCTGGACCAGGGTATCGTCGAGCACAAGCACTACATTCAGGTGGCTGGTGCCACAGTGCTCTATACCGAGCGCAGTAACAACGTCAACGACACCCGCTACCTGCACCAGGATCACCTGGGCAGTACCAACGTGATCACCAATGAAAACGCCCAGGTGGTGGAACGCAACAGTTTCGATGCCTTCGGTTCGCGCCGCCAGACCAACTGGCAGGACCCGCTCAGTCAACTCTTCTCCCTGTTCAGCCGGGGCTATACCGGGCATGAGCAGTTCGATGGCGTGGGGCTGATCCATATGAATGGGCGGATGTATGATGCCCGACTTGGCAGGTTCCTGAGTGCCGATCCCCATGTGCAGAGTCTGGCTAATCCACAGTCGCTGAATCGTTATACCTACGTGAATAACAATCCGTTGAGTTTTACCGATCCGAGTGGGTATTTCTTTAAGAAGTTGTTTAAGATGATACACAAAAATATCCTCTTTGTATCAGGGTCAAAAACAGTTTTAGACCTTATAAAAAAGTACCCTTGGGTCGGAGTAATTGTACAAATGGTTGCGGCTTATTTTTGTGGACCCTGCGCAGCAGGGGTGGCGGCGTTGATTACCGAGTCCAATGGCGGTTCAGTTACTGATATCTTCAAAGCGGCGGCAATCTCCTATGTATCAGCTCAGTCCTATAGCACACTGCACAGCAGTTTGGGACCTGGTTTTACGAAAGTGGTTGCTCATGGTGTTGTTGGTGGGCTAAGTTCTGCAGCTTCAGGCGGGAAGTTTAAGCATGGATTTCTAAGTGCGGGTTTTGCTCAGGCATTTTCAGGTAATATTTCCAAAGGATTCTCTGATTCAATGCCTTCGCGTGTAATAGCTGCGGCTGTTATTGGAGGAACTGCGGCTGAACTTGGTGGAGGGAAATTTGCAAATGGGGCAGTGACCGGGGCCTTCGCTCACCTTTTCAGTAATATGCCTGCTGCCAATGATGACAACTATGGAATGGTCTCCGATGCTGAGATGAACTACATCATGGCGACTAGTCCAAGAACTTATGCGCTCTGGGAAGTGCCACAATCTGTAGTTGATGCTGTAGCTAGTTTTGGGGATACGATCTCATTTAGGGCAACGAATTGGGTACGCGGTCAGTTAGATGTAAACGGTGCAGTTAATTTTGATTCTGGTGCCTATCAGGGCGGGTGAATACGCAGGATATGCATACTTTGCCACTGCTGGTGGTATTGCTGCAGCAAGAGGCGCAGTAGCTTTAAGTCCTGGAGAGCAAATTATTGGCCATCCTTCCTATGGAGGGAGAACTATAGAGGGTCTTCGTAGTGGTCAGTTTAGATTTGGATGGAGTCGTAACAATGGTCCCACTTTAAGGATGGGGGTCAGGAGTAAGCACATTGATTTTGTGAGATTGAGGCCACCAGGGCAATAGGGGGTTGCTATGAAATTTTTGTTTCGCTTGCATGATGTGATAAAGATTCCAGGGAAAGCGTTCGAAGATCTTTCCTTGGAAGAAGTAGCATGGATGATAGAAGCTGACACCTCGATTTCGCCTGATGGAAACGAGTATTTTGCCGGCTGTGCGCTGGATGAATTTCTACATAACACGGAACTTAAAAGAAGGGATTTAAAGGAATTACAAGAAGTGATTTTGGATAATATTTATATTGATGTAGAAGGCTCACGGGAAAAGAGAATCAATACTGAGTATTTAATTGCTTTGGCATCAGAGTTAAAATATCAATAGTATCAAAGGGAAACAATAGGGGACGCACCACGATTTCCACTGGCAAGGAGAGTGGTGCCGGGTAAGCCGGGGAGGCCGCGGAAAGATGGGGATGTTTAAATAAACGTGGTGCGTCCCCTTTAGTTCTTTGGGCTTCCGTCTAATTTGCAAGTGCAAGTGCAAGTGCAAGTGCAAGTGCAAGTGCAAGTGCAAGTGCAAGTGCAAGTGCAAGTGCAAGGGGGCGCAGTGATGCAAGTATCAAACTGGTTTGCTGCTACATTTGTAGGCGTAGCTGTGATGGTTGTTGTGTTTGTACGCTGGGTAAACAAACGTAGTGTTCTGAATAAGCATGAGCTAATTAGTCTTGTAAAAATGTATCAGCAGGAAGCCTCTCACATTGATGTGAGCTACGAAATTTTTGAGCAGGTGTTGAACTTAATTGGCCAGGCATTACGGTATAGACCCCAAAAGACTTAGACCTTCTGATAAGTTGAAAACATTTTACGGTCTTGATCGTTGGGTGCTTGATGCAGGGACAGATAAACTAAATGACTGTATTGAGAAAGGCTTTGGTATTGCATCCTTTGAAAATGAACCGAAGACCATTGCTGAGCTTATTGCTGGTATAGAAAAAACAAGAAAAGAACAGCTATGAAATTAAAACAATAGGGGACGCACTGAACCACCCCCAGTTTAATGAACACTTTTAATCAGCAAAATTGACCTCCTTCACCCACCCAAATGACGAGATATCACACCGGATAACCAGTTAACTTTCTCACAAGCACTGCCAAAAATGGCGCCTGTACCCCTCGCTATGATCACCTAAGCCCGATAGGTTCCCGGTGGGAAAAAGAGTCTGCTGGCCAGAGTGTTGAATAATCTAGTAGAATAGTAGGTCTTTCCCGCGTTCGGTTGGAGCGGGACCAAAACTGGTTGGATATTCCGATGTTCTCGCGCCTGAAAGAAGATATAAACAGCGTGTTTGACCGCGATCCTGCGGCACGTAACACCTTTGAGATTTTAACCACCTATCCGGGGCTTCATGCGGTGCTGTTCTACCGTTTAAGTCATTGGCTCTGGGGGGTTGGGCTGCGTTGGTTTGCCCGGGTTGTCTCCAATTTTGGGCGCTGGATTACCGGTATTGAGATTCATCCCGGGGCAATTATCGGGCGGCGGTTTTTTATCGATCATGGCATGGGCGTGGTTATCGGTGAGACGGCGGTTATTGGTAATGATTGTACTCTCTACCACGGTGTTACATTGGGTGGAACCAGTTGGAAAAAGGGCAAGCGCCACCCGACGCTTGGCAACAATGTAGTGGTGGGTGCCGGTGCAAAGGTGCTTGGGCCGATAGAGATAGGCAATGGCGCACGAATTGGTTCGAATTCGGTTGTGGTAAAGGCGGTTCCCGCCGGGACGACCGTGGTGGGTGTGCCGGGGCGACTGATCGAAACCGCGAAGACGGGTGATGATTCTCGCCGTACAAAAATGGCAGAAAAGATGGGTTTTGACGCCTATGGCGCTACCAGTGATGCGCCGGATCCTGTGGCCCATGCAATCAACTGTATGCTGGATCATATCCATGCAATGGACCAGCGGATGCAGGCAATATGCGAGGCTCTCAAGCGTGTCAGTGAAGAGCAGCCAGATCTTGATCTGCCCAAAATGGATGCTTGCGAAATCGCATCAACTGCAGAAGAACTCATTAAATTTCAATCAGATAATGATGATGAGTCTGAGAAAACACACCCCAGCCAGTAAGGTGCTCTAAATACTTGACTATTTTAGTAAGTCTTGTATATTAGTTCTTACAGATATTTCAGGAGCACCTGTTTTGAGATTGACGACTAAAGGCCGCTACGCGGTCACTGCGATGCTGGATCTCTCTTTTCATCACGGGCAGGGTCCAATAACTCTTGCTGACATCGCCGAAAGACAGGGAATCTCTCTTTCTTACCTGGAGCAGCTGTTTGCCCGGTTAAGGAGGCGCACGTTGGTCAGCAGTGTCCGGGGTCCCGGCGGTGGTTATGTGCTGGGGCGGGATGCAGAGGAGATTTTTATTGCCGAGGTGATTACCGCCGTGGACGAAAAGGTCGATACCACCCGGTGTGGTGGTGAACACAATTGTCAGGACAATGAGCGTTGTTTGACCCATGACCTCTGGCATGATCTCAGCGATCAGATATATGACTATCTGAACCAGATCAGTCTGGGCGATCTGATGGAGCGAAGAGGCGTGCGTCAGGTAGCACAGCGCCAGGACGAGGTAAAACTGGCAGAGGTTAATTGGGGTTCCTCGGCAGCTGATTCACAGGCTGGTGCCCGGTAAACAGAATAAGTATTTTTCGGAGTAATGAGATGAAGTTACCAATCTACATGGACTACTCGGCAACCACGCCGACCGATCCTAGGGTTGCAGAGACGATGTGCCAGTATCTGATGCCTGATGGAATATTTGGCAACCCTGCCTCTCGTTCTCATGCCTTTGGCTGGGCTGCCGATGATACCGTGGAACAGGCGCGTCACGACGTGGCGGCACTGCTGAATGCCGATCCAAAAGAGATCGTCTGGACTTCCGGCGCTACCGAATCGGACAATCTTGCGACTAAGGGTGTTGCCCATTTCTATCAGAAAAAAGGTAAGCACATTATCACCAGCAAGACTGAACACAAAGCCGTGTTGGATACCTGCCGCCAGCTGGAGCGCGAAGGATTTGAAGTCACCTATCTCGATCCTGAACCGAGTGGTCTGATCGATTTGGGCAAGCTTGAAGCGGCAATGCGTGAGGATACGATTCTGGTCTCGATCATGCATGTCAACAATGAGATCGGGGTGATCCAGGATATAACGGCTATCGGTGAGATGACCCGTTCCCGGAAAATATTGTTCCATGTAGATGCGGCGCAGAGCGCGGGTAAAGTGCCACTCGATATGGATGAGATGAAGGTCGACCTGCTTTCTCTCTCGGCACATAAAATTTACGGCCCCAAGGGTATAGGGGCGCTTTACGTGCGGCGTAAACCCCGAGTCCGTATCGAGGCCCAGATGCACGGTGGTGGCCATGAGCGCGGTATGCGCTCGGGTACGCTTGCCACTCATCAGATTGTTGGCATGGGTGAAGCGTTTCGCATAGCCAAAGAGGAGATGGCTCAGGATAATGAGCGTCTGGTTACTCTGCGTAACCGCCTCTGGGATGGCTTGAAAGATATGGATGAGGTCTATCTCAACGGTGATCTCGACCAGCGAGTGTCAGGTAACATGAATATTAGTTTTGCCTACGTTGAAGGTGAGTCGCTAATTATGGCACTGAAAGATATCGCTGTTTCATCTGGATCGGCTTGTACCTCCTCCAGCCTGGAGCCCAGCTACGTGCTGCGGGCTTTGGGGCGTGAAGATGAGCTGGCTCACAGCTCTATCCGCTTTTCCATTGGCCGCTTTACCACCGAAGAAGAGGTCGACTATGTGGTTAAGCTGGTCCGCGAGCAGGTTACCCGCCTGCGTGAACTCTCCCCTCTGTGGGATATGTTCCAGGACGGTATTGATCTCAAATCGGTGCAGTGGGCAGCGCATTAGATCCAGGTTCAGGCATCAATGTTGAGCCTAGCCTCTATTTGATTTAGTTTGATGTTAACCGGTACTGCATGATTCTTGGGATCCTACGCAGAACCAGGAGATTGGGACAATGGCATATAGTGATAAGGTTTTGGACCATTACGAAAATCCGCGGAATGTCGGGTCCATGGATAATAGCGATTCTACTGTGGGTACCGGTATGGTGGGTGCTCCTGCCTGCGGCGACGTAATGCGGCTGCAGATTCAGGTCAACGACGAAGGCGTTATCGAAGATGCCAAATTTAAGACTTATGGCTGCGGTTCGGCCATTGCCTCCAGCAGTCTGCTGACTGAATGGGTAAAGGGCAAAACGCTGGAAGAGGCTCAGGAGATCAAAAACACAGATATTGTTGAAGAGTTGGCGTTGCCACCGGTGAAAGTTCACTGTTCAGTACTGGCCGAAGATGCCATCAAGGCCGCAGTGGATGATTACCACTCCAAGCAGGATCAGCAAACGTCCTGAATTTGTATCGATTTCAGTTTTGGCCGGTGATGTATATTACTGTTCGTACCGGAACCGGGAGATGAAGTTAGTATGGCGATTACAATTACAGAAGCTGCCGCCAATCATGTGCAGAGTTTTTTGGCGAGCCGCAGAAAAGGCGTAGGCGTTCGCTTGGGTGTGCGGACCTCCGGGTGCTCCGGCATGGCTTATGTGCTGGAGTTTGCCGATGAAGCCGAGAAAGATGATATGATTTTCGAAGAGTATGGTGTCAAAGTGCTGGTAGACCCAAAAAGCCTGCTCTACCTTGAGGGCACTGAGCTGGATTATACCAAAGAGGGGTTGAATGAGGGCTTTAAATTCAATAATCCCAATGTCAAGGACGCTTGCGGCTGTGGTGAGAGCTTCACTGTCTGACCGCTTTTTGTTATAAGCTCCCGTAATGCCGTGCAAATGTTTGCGAGTGGATTCTCCATATCCCCCGTCGCATGGACTTTTTAGAACTTGCTCTATCGTTCTACTATGTTTATTAATCTAAGAAGTAGCAAATGTTGGATTTTTCGAAGAACTACTTTGAGTTGTTCGGATTGCCTGTAGGTTATGTCCTGGACACTCAACAATTAGCAGAACGGTATCGTGAACTGCAGCGAGTGGTTCATCCTGATCGTTATGCGAGCGCTTCCGAGCAGGAGCGGCGTCTCTCCATGCAGGGATCCATATTGATCAATGAAGCCTATGAATCGCTGAAAAATCCCATCCGACGTGCCCATTACATGCTGATCCTTCATGGTATCGATATGGATGCCCGGCAGGAGGCTACCCGGGATACCGCTTTTTTAATGGAGCAACTGGAACTCCGGGAGCAGTTGGAAGAGACCCGCAACAGTCCGGATCCCTATCAGGCTATCTCCAATCTGATGGATGGTATCAGCAAGCGAATTAATACCCTGGTTGGCCAGATGGCTGTCCAGTTTGAAGCTGCCACCCCCGACGAGTTGGAAGAGGCGAGAGAGATCCTGCGCAAGATGCAGTTTCTCCAGAAACTCCGATTTGATGCCGAATCCCTCGAAACCGAGTTGGACGAGGCCCTGTAAGGAGCTATTCGCGCATATGGCACTGTTACAGCTCGCAGAACCGGGTCAATCCGAGGCTCCGCATCAGCATCGCCTAGTGGCGGGAATCGATTTGGGTACCACAAATTCACTGGTGGCCGCTGTTCGCGGTAGACAGGCGGAGACACTACCGGATGAGGAGGGCAGGCATTTGCTTCCCTCGGTGGTTCGTTACACTTTAGATGGTGTGATAGTGGGGGATGAGGCCAAATTAAAGGCTTCTGCCGATCCGCTCAATACCATTGTTTCAGTAAAGCGTCTGATTGGTCGTGGGCTGGGTGAGATAAAATCCCTGGGCGGTCGGCTACCCTACGAGTTTCGGCAGCAAGGGAGCGCCGTGCCCCGTATCCATATGGTGGTGGGTGACGTCAGTCCGATAGAGGTCTCGGCTGAAATACTCAAGAACTTGGTGGCGCGGGCAGAAGATACCCTTGGCGGTGACCTGACCGGCGCGGTAATCACCGTACCGGCCCATTTCGATGATGCTCAGCGGCAGGCGACAAAAGATGCGGCCAAAGTTGCCGGGCTGAAAGTGCTGCGTCTGCTCAATGAACCTACGGCTGCCGCCGTCGCTTATGGTCTTGACACCGGCTCTGATGGGATCCATGCCATCTACGACCTAGGTGGTGGTACTTTTGATATCTCCATTCTGCGACTCAATAGAGGGGTCTTTGAAGTACTTTCCACCGGTGGCGATTCAGCACTGGGTGGCGATGATTTCGATCGACTGATAGCCGAGTGGATCATGCAGCAGGCCGGTATTCAGGGTGATACCGATCATGCCACTCTGCGGCATCTGATGGAGAGTGCCTGTGCCGCTAAAGAGATTTTGACGTTGTCCAATGAGGCCGGGCTGGGTATTCAGCTGGAAGACGGTTCTCGTTGGCGGGGCTGGTTGTCCCGGAGTAAATTCGATCAGCTGGTTGATCCACTGATTCGAAAAACCCTGGCACCTTGTCGCCGGGCTTTGCGGGATGCGGGGATCACTACCGAAGAGATTGAAGATGTCGTCATGGTGGGTGGTTCAACCCGGGTGCCCCGAGTGCGTGAGCTGGTGGGTGAGTTTTTCAAGACAGAGCCGATGGTCAGCATTGATCCCGACCGGGTGGTTGCCATAGGTGCAGCTGTTCAGGCCGATATTCTGGCGGGTAACAAGCCGAATGATAAGATGTTGCTGTTGGATGTCAATCCCCTTTCCCTGGGGCTTGAGACCATGGGTGGATTGGTTGAGAAGGTGATTCCGCGCAACACCACGATTCCTGTGGCCCGGGCCCAGGAGTTCACCACATTCAAAGACGGTCAGGCTGCGATGGCTGTTCACGTGCTCCAGGGTGAGCGTGAGCTGGTCAGTGACTGCCGCTCTCTGGCGCGCTTCGAGCTTCGGGGGATTCCCCCTATGGTGGCGGGCGCTGCCCGTATCCGCGTGACCTTTTCGGTAGATGCCGATGGCCTGCTGAATGTTGATGCTGAAGAGCAGAGCAGTGGCATCAAGGCGAGCGTCGAAGTGAAACCGGCCTATGGCCTTACGGACAGCGAGATCGAGGCTATGCTGAGTGACTCCATCGATCATGCCAAGGGTGATATGGAAACACGGCGTTTGCGCGAAGAACAAGTTGCGGCTGAGCGGGTTATAGAGGCATTAACTGCGGCATTGAGAGATGATGGGGATACCCTGCTGTCGGCCGAAGAGAGGACGCAGATCGACGCGGCCCTTGCCAGCTTGATTGAGGCCTCAAAAAGCAGTGGCCACAAGGTGATAAAGGCCGCAGTCAAAGCATTGGAGACGCAGTGCGATTTCTATGTTGAACGCCGGATGAATGCCAGTGTGAAAACCGCGATGTCCGGCCATACAGTGGACGAGTTTGGGGGTTTAAAAAAGAAACGCAGAGAGTGCAGAAAACCGTAGGCATTCTGCTACCGTCGGCAGTAACAACAAAAACTCTGCGTTCTTATACACAGTCGCTGTCGGCTATGGAGAGCGAAGCGAAGGCCGGTAGTCGGCCGCACTGCTTACCCAACGTGCGATAGTGCAAGGAGGAAGCAAAGTAGTTCCGAACACGGCGTCCAGCCATTTATGGGAGTGCCGCGTAGCCTGCGCCGAGTGAAACAATGGTGTGCGAAGCGGTGCGTACGCAGGGCAGCCGAGGCAATAACAGGCTGTCGAAGATGGGGCTGGGGCGTCCCAAAACGCATTACGAGATCGAAGACACACTTTGAATATTTACAGAATTCCTTTGGGTATGTCTGAATGGCCACCTTTAAGAGTAACTTTTGTTCAGGTTAACGATATGACGCAACTGATATTTCTACCCCACGAAGAGATCTGCCCGGAGGGGGCGGTGATTGAGGTGGAGCCGGGTGTGACCATCTGTGATGCAGCGCTCAAGCATGGAATCGAGGTTGAGCACGCTTGCGAGAAATCCTGTGCCTGTACTACCTGCCATGTAGTCATTCGTGAGGGTTTTGACTCTCTGGATGAGGCGGAAGAGACAGAAGAGGATATGCTGGACAAAGCCTGGGGGCTTGAACCGGAATCCCGCCTGAGCTGTCAGGCCGTGGTGAGGGATCAGGATCTGGTGATCGAACTTCCCAAATACACCATCAACATGGTTTCTGAAACTCACTGACGGAAGGAGGATGTATGGAACTCAAGTGGACTGATTCTTTGGACATAGCCATAGAGCTGGATGAGTTGCACCCAGACATCGATCCGATTCATGTCAATTTCGTTGATCTTCGAAACATGGTGCTTGCACTTGCTGGTTTTGATGATGATCCAGTGCATTCAGGAGAGAAGATCCTGGAAGCGATACAGATGGCCTGGATCGAAGAACGAGAGTAGTTGCTCCCCCCTTTTTCAATGCCGAATCATGGTGAATTCTCCATAGTCTCTATCACACGGATTTTTTGAGAACTTACGAATACTGCAAGTAAAGGGCACTGATATGTCGCTGATCAAAGCGTTTCCAGGCTTGCGGCCTGCCGCCGGCTATGCCAAAGATGTGGTTGCCCCACCCTATGATGTCATGAGCACCGCAGAAGCGCGTGAAATGGTTGAGGGAAAACCCTGGAGCTTTCTGCATATATCACGTCCCGAGGTCGACCTGCCAGAGGGGACAGATCCCTATGCCCCGCAAGTCTACGCTAAGGCGGCGGAAAACCTCAACCGGATGATGGATGAGGGTCTTCTGGTTCAGGATAGTGAACCTTGTTACTACGTCTATCGACTGACCATGGGGAGCCATTCCCAGACCGGTCTGGTGGCCGCTGCCTCAGTGGAGGCGTATGACCGGGGGCGTATCAAAAAACATGAGTTTACCCGCCCGCTGAAAGAGGACGACCGGGTTCGCCAGATCGATGCCCTGAATGCACAGACCGGTCCGGTCTTTCTTGTCTATCCCAGTGAGCAGCCTGTGGATCAGTTGTTGGCGGAAGCTACAGTGCAGGCTGCGGATATGGATGTCACCGCAGAGGATGGGGTGCGGCATGAGGTTTGGGTGCTGTCGGATCAGCAGAGAGTGGCCAGACTGACAGAGCTGTTCGATGGGATGGCTGCAATCTATGTGGCGGATGGACACCATCGTTCAGCTGCCGCCTCGCGTGTGGCGGCCGACAGAAAAGCGGTCAACTCCGGTCATACGGGCGAAGAGAGTTATAATTACTTCCTCTCGGTGATTTTTCCACACAATCAGGTGGAGATTCTCGATTACAACCGGGTAGTGAAAGATCTGAACGGGCTGGGCTTTGAGCGCTTTCTGCGGCTTGTCCGCGATCATTTCCAGGTAACGGCCAGTGATCTACCGGTCAAGCCGATGCGAACGACCGAGTTCGGCATGTATCTATCGGGGCAATGGTATCTGTTGCGGCTGAACTCTGAAAGCATCACCGGTAATGATCCTGTCGCCAGCCTTGATATCAGCCTTCTCACCCAGGAACTGATAGAACCGATTCTTGGTATCAGCGACCCCAGGCGGGATAATCGTATCGATTTCATTGGCGGTATCAGAGGATTGCAGGGGCTGGCCGATCGGGTTGACAGCGGGGAGATGGCTGTCGCCTTCTCTATCTACCCCACCTCAATGGATGCACTGATGGCGGTTGCCGATGACGACGAGGTGATGCCGCCAAAATCAACCTGGTTTGAACCCAAGCTTGCTGATGGGCTGATTAGCCACCGGCTCTGAACCGCTCCGTTCCTGAAATGGTCAGTATTACAACCAATCTGCCTTCAAACGACTCGCTGGATGAGCAGGATGTCCGACTCTGGCTCGATGGGCTTGCTGCCGATCGAAGCGCCGATGAGATGGATATGTTGCGTCGGGCCTGTGATCTGGCAATGGATGTTCACCAGGAAGCGCTTGAAGCAACGGGGGAGACAACTCTCCGGCATGCGCTGGCGGTGGCTGAGATCCTGGATGCCATGGGATTGGACAGCGAGACTCTGGTAGCGGCTATTCTGCATGATGTGATACCGCGCGATGAGGTTGGTGCAAACCATCTGGAAGAGCTGTTCAGCCCCGATGTTGTACACATGGTCCAGGATATGGGGCGCATCGGCTATGCCTCCCGTGGGCATAGCGGCAGTTGCCATAAAGATGAGCTTGAACACGCTGAAAACTTGCGACGTATGCTGCTCAGTATCGCAGACGATATTCGGGTGGTGCTGATTGTTTTGGCCGAGCGTCTCCATGTGATGCGCATTCTGAAGAATCTTTCGGAGCAGGTGAGAATTGAGGAGGCACTGGGGACCCAGAAAATTTATGCGCCTCTGGCCAATCGCCTGGGTATCTGGCAGATAAAATGGGAGATGGAAGATCTCTGTCTGCGCTACCTGGAACCGAAAGAGTATAAAGAAATTGCCGGTAATCTGGATGGCCGCAGAGCTGAAAGAGAGGCATTTATCGCGGGAATCATCGACCGGCTTCAGGAGAAATTCAACGCGGTGGGTATTGATGCCGAGATCTCCGGCAGACCCAAGCATATCTACAGCATCTGGAAAAAGATGAAGCGCAAATCCGTTGGGATCGATCAGATATTTGATCTCCGGGCGGTGCGTATTCTGGTGGGTACCGTTGCCGAGTGTTATTCAGTGCTGGGCATCATTCATGGGCAGTGGCGGCATATACCCGGTGAATTTGACGATTACATCGCCACCCCGAAAACCAATATGTACAGCTCAATCCACACGGCCGTTATCGGGCCGGAGGATAAGACGCTGGAGATTCAGATAAGAACCCATGAAATGCATGACCATGCAGAACTGGGCGTGGCGGCACATTGGCAGTATAAGGAGGGTGCCGGGAAGAGTGATGTGGCATTTGATCGCCGCATCATCTTGATGCGAAACTGGCTGGAGCTTCAGGATGAGACGGAGACGGTTTCCGAAGACTTTGTTGATAACCTGAAGAGTGAATTTGAAGCTCAGCAGGTCTATGTTTTGACCCCACATGGCAAGGTAATTGAGCTGCCGAAAGGAGCAACCGCCGTCGATTTTGCCTATGCGATTCATTCGGGTGTCGGAGATCGCTGCAAAGGGAGCAAAATCAATGGCCGGATCGCACCGCTGACGCAACCGCTGGAGAGCGGACAGACGGTGTCGATTATCACATCGAAAGAGGGTGGCCCTAGTCGAGATTGGCTTAGCCCTCATTTGGGCTATATCGCGACCAGCAAAGCGCGGAACCGAGTCAGACACTGGTTTAAGCAGCAGGACTATGATACCCATCTCCATACCGGCAGAAGCAGCCTGGAGCGGGAAGTCCATCGGCTGGGTGTCAGTAAACCCAATCTTGAGCAGGTGGCAAAAAGATATAATTTCCAGAAGAGCGATGATCTGTTGGCCGCGATTGGGCGTGGTGAGGTCTCCCCGATTCAGGTGGCTGGAATGGGCGTGCCCGCTGAGCCGGGAAAAGAGACCGAGGCGGTTCACGAGCGGCCTAAACGCCGTAGCCATAGGGCAAATAAAGGGCGAAGTGAGGTTATTGTGGAAGGTGTTGATGATCTGCTGACTCATATGGCGCGTTGTTGTAAACCGGTTCCCTGTGATGATGTCGTTGGTTTTATTACCCGCGGCAGAGGTGTTACCGTCCATCGTCGGAATTGCGCCATGATCCGTAATCTGAAAGGGGAGGAGCAGGATCGATTGGCCCAGGTAACCTGGGCTGACCGGTCTGCTGGGACCACCTATCCGGTGGATATTCAGGTGATTGCCGGTGACCGTAAGGGGCTGTTGAGAGACCTCTCCTCCATTCTTACCAATGAAGAGGTGGACGTGATTGGGGTCAATACTCAATCCAGCCGTAAAATTGACCGGGCAACCATGCGCTTTACCGTGGAAATTACCGACATGCGCCAGTTGAGCCGGATTTTGGAAAAGATGGCTCAGCTGCCGGATGTCATTGATGTGAGGAGGCAGGCTTAGTGGTATATCCGTTGATTCTTGCAAATGATGAATTGCCTGCATCCTGCCTCACAAGGTAAAATGAGTGTCAGTTTTGTAAGTAGAAAACAGTTACGCGGCGCTTTTTGTTTCGGCTTACCGGGCTTGTTGGCAAAAAAATACAGAGTATTGTTATTTGCTATAGCAGATCAGTAGCTGGTTGAAGCGCGCTCCATGCGCGGTCATCAGGCGGTGCAACGTTTTCTTGTTGTTTGAAATATATGGAGTCTTAGATGGCTGTTGAACGTACTTTTTCCATTATCAAACCTGACGCAGTTGCAAAAAATGTCATTGGAAAGATTTATAGCCGATTTGAAAAGGCCGGGCTAAAAATTGTTGCCTCCAGAATGCTGTATCTCTCCCGTGAGCAGGCGGGTGAATTTTATGCAGTGCATAAGGGGCGCCCTTTTTATAATGACCTAGTCGATTTTATGACCTCTGGCCCGGTCATGGTGCAGGTGCTCGAAGGTGAAAATGCCATCGCCGCAAACCGTGAAGTGATGGGTGCTACCAATCCGCAGGAAGCGGCAGAGGGCACTATTCGCGCAGATTTTGCCGAGACCGTCGACGAAAATGCCGTGCATGGCTCTGATGCTCCTGAAACAGCGAAGGCCGAGATTGCATTCTTCTTCCCGGAAGGCATCTGCGAACGCACCCGCTGAGATTGATTTTGACTGCAGGACAGAAAACCAATCTGCTGGGCCTGGACCGGAAGGCGATTGAGGCCTTCTTCCAGACGCTCGGCTCCAAGGCATTTCAAGGTCGCAATGTGCTGAAATGGATACATAAGCATGGAGTTACCGATTTTGATGCCATGACCGATCTCTCCAAAAAGTTGCGTCAGCAACTCAAAGAGGTCGCAGAGGTCAGGGTGCCGGAGATTGTTTTCGATCAGCCGGCCAGCGATGGCACCCACAAATGGGTGCTGGAGCTGGACTGCAATAGTCGCATTGAAGCTGTACTGATTCCGGAAGGTGACAGAAGTACTCTCTGTGTCTCCTCCCAGGTTGGCTGTGTGCTTGACTGCAGCTTCTGCTCGACCGGCAAACAGGGCTTCAGCCGCAACTTGACCGCCGCTGAAATTATCGGGCAAGTCTGGGTGGCCACTCGTGAACAGGGTAAGCCGCTCACTAATGTCGTACTGATGGGCATGGGCGAGCCCCTGGCCAATTATGATGCAGTGATCGCGGCGATGGATATCATGCAGGATGATCTTGCCTGCATGCTATCCAAATACCGGGTTACGATCAGTACTTCCGGTATTGTGCCTGCCATAGAGAAGTTGCGGGAGATCAGTGATGTCAGTCTGGCGGTCTCGCTGCATGCGCCAAATAACGAACTGCGCGACCAGTTGGTGCCAATAAACCAGAAATACCCTCTGGAAGTGTTGATTCCCGCCTGCCGGGAGTATGTTCGAGGTGATAAACGGCGTAAGATTACTTGGGAGTATGTGATGCTGGATGGTATCAACGATACTGATAAGCACGCAAAGCAGTTAATCAGGCTGCTTGAAGGCACTCCATCAAAGATAAATCTGATCCCATTTAATACTTTTCCGGGCACAAAATACCGCTGTTCCACCCCTGGGCGTATCGACGCGTTTCGGCAGCGGTTGATGAGGTCCGGTATTATCACCATGACCCGCAAGACCCGCGGTGATGATATTGATGCAGCTTGCGGTCAACTGGTTGGGCTGGTGCGTGATCGTAGTCGCCGAGGGTTGAAACTATAGTCAAGCAGCAAGGAGTTTCGCTTTGAATGTCCGTCTGATACCTGTGTTATTGATTGCAGCTTATCTACTGACTAGTTTGGCCGGATGCCAGCAACAGGGAATGACCCGATCTTCCTCTCTGGATATGGATGATAATACCGGGCAGTTTGGTGCGAGTAACCGCAACAAAGGGACTGGCTATATTTATGTAAAGCTGGCGGCGGCCTATATGCATGAAGGACTGTTGATGCAGGCGATGCAGAATGCTAGGCGGGCTTTGACGGTGGAACCCTCCAATGCAGATGGGCACAATGTCATCGCCTTGTTGTACGACAGACTCAATAAGCATGATCTGGCCGAGAGCCATTTTAAGCGGGCAATTGGTTATCAACCCCAGAATTCATACATGCTCAACGCTTATGGTGTTCACCTCTGCAAGCAAAACCGTTTTGATGAAGCGGACACGTTGTTCCTCAAAGCACTGGGGAACCCGCTTTACAAGACGCCGGAAGTGGCGCTTGCAAATGCAGGTGTCTGTGCCGGCAGAAAACCGGATATGGAGCAGTCCGAGCGCTATTTGCGCGAGGCGCTGAAACATAATCCTAGGCTGCCAGTGGCTCTTATGCATATGGCAAAAATAAATTATGACAAGGAGCAGTTCTTTTCTACCAGGACCTATCTGAAACGCTACCGGGAGGTGGCTCTAAACACGGCGTCTTCTTTGTGGCTGGGTATTCTCACTGAGAGAGAGCTGGGTAACCAGGATTCTGTGGCGAGTTATTCTCTGCTACTGCGCAATGCTTTCCCAGACTCTCAAGAGGCCAATCTTTTGAAGGAGTCTACAAAGCGATGAATGCTGCCACCATAGATGAAAGTGGGCCGCTAACTGTTCAGGGACCAGGCGCTCGCCTCAAAACCATCAGAGAAGCACAGGAACTGCAGCTGCAGCGGGTTGCTGTGCTTCTGCATCTGAGCGAGCAAAAGCTGATAGCCCTGGAAGCGGATGACTATACCGAACTCTCCGGTTCGGTATTTGTGCAGGGATATATTCGAAACTATGCCCGTCTGCTAGGCGTTCCGTTTACGCCACTGCTTGATGCATACCAGGCATTCAATGCCGGCAAGGAGAGGCCGGCAAATTTGCATGTGGCCCAGGTAAGGCACGAAGTGCGCAGCAGTCATCTCCTCATGCGTTTGATGACATGGCTTATCGTGATTGGTTTGATCGCACTGGTGGTTGTCTGGTGGCGGGGTTATCTCCAATGGCCGTTACAGACAGGTGATGCAACTAAGCCACCGGTTGAAAACGCCCAACTGAATACCGGCGATGATACCTCCGTATCATTGGAAACGGCTGAGACGGATGGCCTGCCGCCTTTGCCGGGTCTCGGAACTGAAGAGCAGCCCGTTGAGGCATCGATTGAAATTGGGACCGGTGAAACAGACGTAGTTCCGGAGCAGCTAACAGAAGATACTGCCCCGGTGATTGAGCCGGTTGAGATGGAGATTTCCAGTCCGGCAGTAACTCCGGGTATGGCTGCGTTTTCTACCTCTGATGCGGTTGCGGGCGAACACGCCATTGTGGTGGAGTTTACTGCCTCTTGCTGGGTGGATATCAAAGATGCCACGGGCAGTTTCCGGCTGTTTGGCAAAAAGGAGGCTGGGGAGCGTTATCTGCTGGAAGGCCGTCCACCCTATAAGGTCGTTCTGGGGAATGCACACGCTGTGAAGATTTTGGTGGATAATGAAGCATTCGATCTGGATGCGCATATTCGGGGCAATGTAGCCCGTTTCTCTCTGAATCCTGAGTAGTACATAAGTTGGCTTCTGTCGTGGGTTTTTCATTCCGCGTCCAGGATTAGATCGCCTTAAATGGATACTATTGCAACCGGCAGGCAAAGCGCTTGCAGATTAATGACTAGAGATGTAGCAAGTTTCAATGGGTAAAAATGTTAAAGCTATTCGTGGTATGCACGACCTTCTGCCTGATCAGTCGCCGATGTGGCATTTTCTGGAAGACCGCGTGCGCCAAGTCGTCGACGGCTATGGCTATCGGGATATGCGCACACCTATCCTGGAGATGACCGAGTTATTCAGTCGTTCCATTGGTGAAGTGACCGACATCGTGGAAAAAGAGATGTACACTTTCGCCGACCGCAACGGCGACAGTTTGACCCTGCGTCCTGAGAATACCGCCAGCTGTGTAAGGGCCGGTATTGAAAATGGCCTGTTTCATAACCAGATTCAACGGATCTGGTATCGGGGTCCGATGTTCCGGCATGAGCGTCCGCAAAAAGGACGCTATCGCCAGTTTTACCAGATTGGCGTTGAGGCTTATGGTCTGCCGGGGCCGGATATTGACCTGGAAGTGATACTGATATCCCGGCGTTTCTGGCAGGTATTGGGGCTGGAAGGGCTTGAGTTGCAGATAAATTCTCTGGGTACATCGGAAGAGCGCACCGCTTATCGTGAGCTGCTGGTGACCTATCTGTCTGATTATAAAGATCAGCTGGATGAGGATAGTTTACGGCGCCTGGACTCCAATCCACTGCGCATTCTGGATTCAAAGAATCCTGATTTGAAACAGCTGATAGCCGACGCACCGGTTCTGATGGAGCACTTGGGTGAGGAGTCACTGTCTCATTTCGAAACACTCTGTGCCGGGCTCGATGCCTGTGGTGTTGATTATGTTGTCAATCCCCGTTTGGTGAGAGGTCTGGATTACTATGGACGCACCGTCTTTGAATGGGTGACGGACCGATTAGGCGCTCAAGGGACTGTCTGTGCGGGTGGGCGTTATGATGGTCTGGTAGAACAGCTTGGCGGCAGGCCAACACCCGCTGTCGGCTTTGCCATGGGAGTAGAGCGGTTGATTGCTCTACTGGAAGAGAGTGAAAACAAACCGTCGCTCAAGCAACTCGATGCCTATTTGGTATTGATGGGTGAGGCGGCACAAAAACAGGGGCTGATCCTGGCCGAAAAGCTCAGAGGTCAGTGTCCGGATCTGCGCCTGCTGGTCAATTGCGGCGCAGGCAGTTTCAAGAGCCAGTTTAAAAAAGCGGACCGGAGTGGCGCCCGTTATGCGCTGATTTTGGGTGACGATGAGCTGAAGCAGGATATAATCGGCGTCAAACCACTCAGAGGTGAGGGCGAGCAGCGGCAGATTGCCTTGAGTGATCTTGCCGGTTTTTTTAGTCAGCGCCATTTACCCTAATGTGGATTATCTAAGAGGATAGAACGGTGGATGTAAATCTTTCCGAAGAGGAACAGGTAGAAGAACTTAAAAAGTGGTGGAAGGAGAATGGCAAGTCAGTGATCGCTGGCATCGTGCTGGGATTAGGCGGTGTTTTCGGCTGGCAATACTGGACTCAGCATGAGAAGGGTATTGCCGAACAGGCTTCGTTTCAGTTCGAGCAACTGAGAAACTCTGTTTCCGCCAATGCCAGTGAGGTAGCCATCAAGCAGGCGGAAGGCCTGATCAGTGAGCACAAAGAGAGTACTTATGCCACTTTTGCCGCGCTGAATCTGGCCAAGGTGAAGCTGCAACTGGGTGAAAATAAGGCCGCCCGCGAACAGCTTCAGTGGGCGATCGATAACACGGATGATGACTCACTGAAACAGATTGCACGCCTGCGTCTGGGCCGTCTGATGTTGAGTGATGGTGATGTGGACAGTGCTGCCACCATTATCGCTCAAGCAACGGTTGACAGCTTTCAGGGTGATTTTTCAGAGTTGCGGGGTGATATAGCCTTGTCTAAAGGCGACAAGGCGGCGGCCCGTCAGGCTTATCAGGAGGCGCTGGCGCAGAAAGCCAGTAATCCTGTCATGGTCCAGATGAAATTTGATGACCTGGCGGCAAACGCCAATCCTTGAGGTAGTTGGATATGAAGCGATATCTCATTTCGATTCTGGTTCTGTTATTAACCGGATGCTCGTCGATGAATCCGCTCAATTGGCTTGGCGATGAAGATAATGCAGAGCCGCCGGCAGAACTGATCGAGTTGCAGGGGGAAATTCCGGTAACAACGCTCTGGAGTACCTCCGTGGGCGAGGGCGCCGACGAGCAACGCGTCAAGCTGGCCCCAGCGGTTTTCGAAGGACGCGTCTATGTAGCCAATCGCCAGGGTGCTGTGAAGGCGCTGGATGCGGCAACCGGCCGGGTGGTCTGGGGTATTGAAACAGAGCTGGAGATCTCTGGTGGCCCCGGCGTCGGTGACGGTCTGGTGCTGGTTGGAACCAGTAACGCAGAGTTGCTGGCGTTTGATGCTGAAACCGGCAGTGAAAAGTGGCGAACCCGGGTCAGCAGTGAGGTGCTTTCACTTCCGACTGCGGCTCAGGGTACTGTGGTGGTACATACTATCGATGGAAAAATATTCGGTCTGGATGCGGGTGATGGCAGTCAGACGTGGATTTATGACCGCTCCATTCCTGTCTTGACCCTGCACGGCAGCAGCTCTCCTATTATCAGCGGCAACACAGTGATTTGCGGTTTTTCCAGTGGCAAGCTGGCGGCACTCGATCTGACAACCGGTGAATTATTATGGGAAGTGAGCATCACCGCACCCAGCGGCCGATCCGAACTTGAGCGGATGGTGGATATCGACGGAGATCCACTGATTCGGGAAGGCGTGATCTATGTGTCGACCTACCAGGGCGATATAGCCGCAGTCTCTGAAGACACAGGTGTTGTACTCTGGCGTCGTAAACTCTCATCTTATACCGGTCTGGGGGCAGACTGGCGTCAGCTCTATATTACCGATGCAGATGATTATGTTTGGGCTATTGATCCCGGAAATGGATCTGCGCTCTGGAAAAACAAGAAAATGCACGCCCGCATGCTCTCTGCGCCGGCCGTGCTCGGTGAATATATCCTGGTAGGTGACTTCGAGGGTTATCTGCATTGGCTGGCTCAGGAAGATGGCCGGTTGCTTGGTCGTATCCGTGTTGGTGATGCACCGATTACAACCACCCCGCTCGTTGTCGACGGGATTGCCTATATTTATGGTGACGGTGGTGAAATGGCCGCAATAACTGTTGCTGCCATCAACTGAGTTACCGGAGTTTGAATATGTTGCCTGTCATTGCACTTGTTGGACGACCGAACGTCGGCAAGTCAACACTGTTTAACCGACTGACCCGCAGTCGTGATGCACTGGTTGCCGACCAGCCGGGACTGACCCGGGACCGGCAATACGGTGTCGGTAAAATGGGCAACAAGCCCTACGTTGTTGTTGATACCGGTGGTCTGAGTGGTAAAGAAGATGGGGTCGAAGTGTTGATGGACCAGCAGGTTCAGGCTGCCATCGATGAGGCGGATCATATCTTCTTTCTGCTGGATGGAAAGGGTGGCTGTACCAGTGGCGATGAGAATATTGCCAAGCAGTTACGCAAAACCGGTAAACCCGTCACTGCTGTGGTTAATAAGAGTGAAAACCTGGATGAAATATCTGCCAGGGCTGATTTTTATACCCTCGGTCTGGGTGAACCCGCCCCCATTGCAGCGGCTCACGGCAAAGGGGTCAGGCAACTGATCAATACACTGCTTGAACAGTTCCCGGAGCCGGAACTCAGTGAGGAAGATGAACAGAACAGAGGGATTCAGATTGCGGTAGTGGGTCGCCCAAATGTGGGTAAATCCACGCTGGTCAACTGCCTGCTGGGTGAAGAGCGGGTTGTTGCCTTTGATCAGCCGGGTACTACCCGTGACAGTGTCTTCATCCCCTATATCCATGATGATAAGCCGTACACACTGATCGATACTGCGGGAGTGCGCCGTCGGGCGCGAGTCAGTGAGACCATCGAAAAATTCAGCATCATCAAAACACTGCAGGCGATTGAGCAGGCGAATATTGTCTTGCTGGTGCTCGATGCCCATCAGGAGGTGAGCGAGCAGGATGCCACGCTTGCCGGACATATCCTGGAGAGTGGCCGTGCTCTGGTGGTGGTGATCAATAAATGGGATGGCCTCGATGCTGATCAGCGGGAGAGAATCAAAGAGGAGCTGGGGCGTAAATTACTGTTTCTCGATTTTGCCGCCAAGCGCTTTATCTCGGCACTGCACGGCTCTGGCGTTGGCAAGCTGTATGAAGCGGTGGATGCCGCCTATGAAAACGCCATGCGTAATCTGGCAACGCCGGATCTGACCCGGATACTTGAGGGTGCGGTACAGGAACATCAGCCGCCTACAGCGCATGGCCGAAGAATCAAGTTGCGTTATGCACACCAGGGCGGGCGGAATCCTCCGATTATCGTTATTCACGGCAACCAGACAGATAAAGTACCCGCAACCTACAAACGTTATCTGACCAATCGATTCCGTGCCATCCTGAAACTGGATGGTACCCCTATTCGGGTTGAATTCCGCTCTGGAAAGAACCCCTTCGAAGGGCGCAAAAACAAGCTTACCGGAAGACAGGTCCGCAAGCGTCAGCGGCTTAAGAAGCATGTTAAAGGGAAAAAATAACGGCAGTTACGGTAACTAATCACCCCTAATTTATGTATAACCACATGATAAATATTAACTAATAATCTATTTATGATTAAATGGCTTGCAAGAAAAGTCTCCCCTCATCAAAACCTTGCAAGCATGAAACTACAAAAACCGGATAACAGTGCTGATCTATTCCATCCATAACTTTCTCAGATCTTAAACCTCTCGCACCCACTGGTGCGGTTATCCGAGAAGATGAACGGGGAAAAATTTGAGGCTGGCATTGATGTTATTTACAACGAAGGTGCTGGCCAGCCCCGTTACCCACTCGTTTACTGGTGGGCCATTACTTCAAGTACACTCTTTTAATGAGAGCGATGAAAGCGTTGTGAAACGCTGGGTTAAAAACCCATATTGGTCGTACTTTGTGAGGATTTCAATACCTGCAACACAAACTCCCCCTTACACTCCTCCAGCCTGGTTCACTGGCGCAACCGGGTCGGTAATAAATTTGACGCGCTGTTGAAACAAACCATCGAGCTAGCGCTGAATACTAAAGCAATGAGCTTGCGTGAATTAGAGGACGTCAATGTGGATACCACCGTTCAAGAGAAGGCCATCACCTTTCCAACATCTACCATAAAATGCGTGACCTATTGGTGTCTGCGGCTCAAAAGAGAGGCATCAAATGACGCCAGAGCTATGTCGAGGTGGGAAAGCCTTGATCATGCAAGGACGATATTCTCATGCTCAGCAGATGAAGCGTTCGGCGAGGCAGACTGGAAAACTCAAAACGCACTTGGGCCGAGTGATGAGAGACATTGGGCGTAAGACACTGTGTAGAGATGGTGAACTCACGATTACTTGCACGCGCTAACCATTTACTGGCACCACAACGACAAGATAAAAACAAGCTTTACAGCGTGCATGCAGCAGAAGAGGAATGCATTGCCAAAGGTAAAAAACATACAAGTGTTACGTGTTTGGTAATAAGCCCTCATTTGTGACCGGATCCAAAGTCAGCTGGTTAGTTGACACATGGCGTTTGACGGGTAACCCTTATGATGGGCATACACCCTTGGCGGCCGCTTGAACAAGCGAAGAGCTTGAGCAGCCGAAAGCTCAAGAATGCATATTGTGATCAAGGTTACTCTGGACACCGCGTAGGCGATGAAATTAACGTTAAGCTCTGTGGCAGGCTCCTTAAGAGGGCGACTCGGTCAACCCGAAAATGGATGAAGCGTCGAACCGCTATCGAGCCAGTTATTGGGCACCTTAAATCAGACAATAGGCTAAACCGAAACTATCTTAAAGCTGAATATAGTAATGAGGCTAATGAGAGCCTCTAAGAACCTTCCAAAATCAGCGGTATATAGCAACCAGCTCAACCAGCCATTGATAACAGCCATGCAGCCGACTTGAACTCCTTGAGCAACTGGGAGACCCTCTGCCAAAGCGAGTTATAGTCAAATCTGGTGTTTAGCCAGTTGAATCAAGCGGCGACCTGATCGACTCCTGCTACCTCAACACCCTCTTTAAATTTGATTCCGGTTATCACCTTCGCCAGATAATCGAAACCCCGTAATCGTCTCCACTTCTTCTCGGCACACCGGCCGAGTTTGAACATCATGTGTAGCATGCCGTCACGCGATAGGCAGCCCTTGGAACGCCTGGTTCGATGGCGGATTGTCCCGAAGGTGGATTCAATCGGATTGCTGGTCCGAATGCTCTGCCAATGCTGCGCAGGAAATTGATAGAAAGCCATCAGTTCCTCTCGGTCTTTGTGCAGACAGATGGCAGCCTTCGGATACTTTGGCTCATACGTTTTGATAAACAGATCAAAGGCCTTTTCCGCATCGGCCTGGGTCTCCGACTGCCAGATGTTATGCAGTGCCTGCTTCGCTTTCGGCTGAGCTGACCTTGGCAGGCAGTTCAGCACGTTCATGGTCTTGTGCATCCAGCAGCGCTGTTGGCGCGTCTCCGGATACACTTCCTCCAGCGCAGCCCGGAACCCTATGGCACCGTCACCGATCGCCAATTTTGGCGGGGTCAGTCCGCGTGACTTCAGTTTCAACAGTACCTCCCGCCAGCTCTGTGTGGACTCCCGTACACCATCCTCAATTGCCAGAAAATGCTTCTCACCACGCTCATTCACGCCGATCACCACCAGGGCACACAGCTTCGTCTGCTCTGCTCTTTGTCCGCTGTAGACACCGTCTGCCCACACATACACCCAATGGCCCTTATCCAGGCGCTCCTCGCACCCGTTCCGATATTCTTCTGCCCAGACCTGCTTTAGACGCGATACCCTGCCGGCCGACAAGCCTGTTGCATCCGGAACCACCAGCCCTTTCAGGGCTTCACCCATCTCTCCACTGGAAATCCTCTTCAGGTAGAGCCACGGCAGTGCTGCTTCCAGTGACTTCGTCTTGCGTACATACGGCGGCACCAGAGCTGATCGGAACGTCACCGGCTCGCCGGTCTTCGCTCGTATTTTGGGGATCTTGACCGTGACCGGCCCCAATCCTGTCTGCAGTTTACGAGCTGGCAGGTGACCATTACGCACCACACCCGTCTTGCCATCCTCTGTCCGTCGCTCGACGTGCTCCGCCAACAGCTCCAGCAGCTCGGCCTCCACCCGCCTGGTAGATCAACTGCTCTGCACCACTTTTCAGCAACTCTGTCAGCGGATCGATAATCGTATCTCGACCTGCCAGCTTAACAACGTTATTCTTACTCATGGTGGCGTATCTCCAATGGTTGTTTTGATGTCTCGCAACAACAAATCAACCAGATATCCCGCTCTTTTTCAATTCCTTTCAAACAACACTTTCAGTTATAACTCCCGGATTGATGCAGCAGGCTTCAGTGCTCGCAAGGGATAGATTGTAGATGCCGTCATCGTTCCAGTACCCAGGCGACACAATACGCGAGAGGAAAATAGGCAAACCAAATATGGGGACAGCCCTGAGGCATGGGGCGATAACAAACGCTGCCAGAAGGATGTTGAAGCCCGCTGGACTAAGAAGCATGGTAAAACCCACTATGGGTACAAAAGCCACATCAGCATAGACCGGAAGCACAAGGTCATTCGCAAGTACGCCATCACATCAGCAGAAGTTTACGACAGCAAGGTCTTCGAGGAACGGCTGGATGAGAACAACAGTAAGATAAGTGTCTGGGCCGATTCTGCTTACCGCAGTGTAGAACGGGAAGCCGCTTTACCGGGGTACGCATTACCGCAGTCATATTCATCGCAAGCGCGGCACGCAAACGCCCTTTGAATGAACGGGGGCAAGAGGCAAACTGAAAACGATCAAGAGTTCTGGCTCGAGTTGAGCACGTGTTTGCCCAGCAGGCCAATCGACTGGTGCGTAGCATCTGGCAAGCTAGGCCAGCGGGAAGATTGGTATGATAAATTTTGTTTGCAACATGCATCGATTCGTGTAGCTGGCTGGATAAAGCAAGCCATGTATATGGATTGTTGCCAGAAAAATGAGCGTGAAGATACCGGACTCTCCAGGTTTGCTAGAGACTATTGGCTTTTGTCGGTTTTTTAGAGGTTCCCTTTACCATGGTTGGACGGACCGATTATTATATTGCGTCATATAATATCAATCTTAACTAGTCGACCCTGAAATATTCATAACGCAATGATTTATATAAAATAAGCGTCTAAATTTGATAAAATAAACGTCCGTGAAAGGGGTAAAAGCAGAGAAAAACTGGACGAAACAGAGGTGGATAATTGAGCAAACCCAAGACAGACAATCCCAACCAGCAAAGTTTCCTGCACCAGAACTTACTGGATCAGCTGAACCCCAAGCATCCACTTTTGCTACTGGCCAGACAGATAGACTGGTCATATTTTGATGCTGAATTTGCCCCGCTTTATTCTCATCTTGGAAAGCCCTCAAAACCCATCCGCCTAATGGTGGGCCTCTCGATACTCAAGCATCTGGAAGACCTCAGTGACGAGGTTCTGATTCAACGCTGGATACAAAATCCCTACTACCAGAGTTTTACGGGTGAGATCGAATTCCAATGGCAACTTCCTTGTGACCCCTCCGACCTGACTTACTTCAGAAAGCGTATTGGCAACGAAGGTTTTGAAAAGGTCCTGGCTGCCTCTATCGCCTTACATCAAGAAAAGGCGATCGAAGATGAAATGTGTATCGACACTACCGTACAAGAGAAAAACATTACCTTTCCAACTGATGCAAAGCAGTACCGAAAGATACACGGGCAGTTACTCAAGATGGCCCGAGCAGAAGGTATCGTGCTCAGTCGAAGCCATGAGAAGGAAGTAAAAATTCTCAAGCTCCCCACCCGATTTGCCACACATCCGAGGAATCGTAAAAAGGCACGTAAGGCCGTCAAGCGATTAAAGACCATCAGCGGCCGATTACTGCGTGAAATACAGCGTAAGATGACCGCAGAACAACAGAAATTCTATGCAGAAAAGTTCGCCCTGTACCAGCGCATGCTGAATCAGAAGCGTGCTGATAAAAATAAGTTGTACAGCCTACATGAACCTCATATTTACTGTATGAGCAAAGGCAAGGCCCAGCAGCGTTATGAGTTTGGCACCAAGGCATCAATCACCACCACAAGGGACGCGGGCATTGTGATTGGTGCCCTGGCTTTTGAGAAGAATGTATTTGATGGTCACACTGTACCTGAGGTCTTGGCACAGGTGAAACGTCTCATCAATCGAGTACCCAAAGTGGGTATTGCTGATCGAGGTTATCGGGGCAAATCAAAGGTTAATGACACCCAGATAGTAACGCCAAAGCCTGCTAGGAAGAATACCTCAGAAGAAGCCATGGCATTAGCCAGAAAACGTTTCAGAAGACCAGCTGGCATTGAGCCTATGGTCACTTAAAGAGTGACCATAGGCTAAAAAGGAACTTTCTTAAAGGCTTTGCCGGGGATCAGATTAACTTGCTTATGGCGGCGGCTGCCTTCAACTTCAGAAAATGGATGAGGGAGGTTCTTTTTGTGCTGAAAAATATCATGTCCATACTGTTGTTCCTGTTTGCAAAACAGAAACAACAGTATTATTAAGTGCCTGGAATGAATATTTCAGGGTCGACTAATTATTTCGCCAAGGTAATGAAAGGTGTGCCATTGAAAATATGGTGTCGATATAGGTAAATCAGACCAGATCGCCGCTTGAGAAATGACTGATACACCACTTTTGATAATAACTCACAGATCCTGATACTCTGAGAACGGCTAACCATTGTAAGTTCTGAAAACTCTATGCAGGAGAGCGTTGTCATGCCCTCTTGTAAACATGGGCCTCAATGTCGTTGAGGCGCTACGGCTTTAAGTTGTTACCGTTCGTCTGAGCATCAAAAAACTCCCCAGTGTCAACAGACCCATGATTGCAATCGCAAAGGCCATGGATAATGGCGTGCCGTTGTGGTACTGCCCGACCAGGAAGCCGATCACGGCTGCCAGTGACATCTGAATAAATCCAAACAGCGCGGATGAGGTGCCTGCTATTTGCGGAAAGGGTGCCAGCGCCCCTGCCATGGACTCAGGCATGACCAAGCCGACACCGGCCATATAGATCACGTGAGGGGCAATAACGGCAGCAACATGATGGACCTCCATCACGGCAAGAAGCGCCATGGTGGTGCCGCCGGCTGTAGCGATGAGTGCGCCGATACCAATCAAACGATTGATGCCAAGGCGATGTACCAGTTTAGCCCCTGCCAGAGAGCCCGATATGTAGCCTAGTACCACCAGGGTAAAGAAGAGCCCGAAATGCTCTTCGGCATAGCCGAAAAACTCAATAATGACAATCGGCGCGCCGGAGAGAAAAGAGAAAAGACCGGCAAATACAAAGCTGCAGGATAGGGTATACCAGCGCCATGAAGGGTGATGCAGCAGTAGCGAGTAGTTCCTTAACAGATGCCTGAATGAGATGGGGTGATGGCTGCCCATCGGCGCTGTTTCCTGTATCAGGGACTTGAAAACAATCGCACCAATCAGGCCATAGATGACCAGGAAGATAAAGATTGATCTCCAGCCAAACCAGATGGTCATGTAACCGCCCAGAATAGGCGCGGCGGCAGGTGCCAGAGCCATTGCCATGCCGATGCAAGAGAGCGGTCGTGCAGAATCCTTTGAGCCGTAGATATCCCTCACCATAGCCCGTCCAAGCACCGGCCTGGTACTGCCGCCGATGGCCTGTAACAGGCGAAGCAGGGTAAGCGATTCAATCGATTCGGCAAACAGAATACTGATACTGCCAACAGTAAACAGCAGCAATCCTCCCAGCAGCACCGGCTTGCGTCCGAACTTATCAGAGAGTGGTCCGTAGATGAGTTGGGTCAGGGCAAATCCCAGTAAAAACAGGCTGAGAGTGAGCTGTACTTCGTTGATACCGGCGCTGAACTCTCTCATCAGTGCCGGGAAGGCGGGCAGGTACATATCAGTCGATAGAGGCCCGACCGCCACCAGGGCTGCAATGATGGCGGTTGTGTATACCGATTTAGATGAGAACATGGGCTATTGTTCTGGTTCTGTGGCTGGAAAGCGAACGTTTTTCTGATCTCTTACTGAACGCTTTCGACACGACAGATCAATCTTCCCTTGGCCAGACGGGTTTCCACCTGATCACCTGTCGAGACGCTGGTTGCATCCTGAATGACATGGCCATCGGTTAACCGGCAAGTGATAGAGTACCCCCGTTCCAGGATGGCCAGCGGGCTTAGTGTATTGAGATTTCCAGCATTGGCGGCAAGTTGTTGATGTTTTCTCTGCAGCAGAACCTGGACCGCCTGATTGATACGGGCAGAGAGATTGCCTGTCCATTGTGCCATCTGTTCCAGCCGGTGTGCCGGAGTGAGTGCCTGGATTCGGGTGGTGAGCATAGCCAGCTGTTTTTTCAGGTTGTTCAGGTGCAACCGACTGCTTCGCTCCAGTCGGGTTTCAAACTCATCAAGCTTCTGCTGTTGCTGGGAGAGGCGCACACCCGGGTGACAGAGTGAGAGCCGGTGCTGCAGATTGGCCTGTCGGCCGGAGAGTCGGTTTAACCGCTGTTCTGCCTGTATTCTCAGACGGCGCTCCAGAGTGAACAGCTTTTCTGTTATTTCGTTCTGATCGGGGCTTGCCATTTCCGCCGCTGCCGAGGGGGTGGGGGCGCGTCGGTCGGCAACAAAATCTGCAATGGTAAAGTCGATCTCATGACCTACGGCAGAGATCAGGGGGATGGTGTTTGCCACGATCGCCCGGGCTACCGCTTCATCATTGAATGCCATTAGATCTTCCAGCGATCCGCCACCCCGGGTAAGGATCAGCAGGTCGCATTCGTTACGCCGGTTGATCAGGTTGATGGCGTCGATAATCTCGTCCGGGGCTTGTTTTCCCTGTACTGAAACCGGATATATGACCACTGGAATCGCCGGGAATCGGCGTTTCAGGACGGTCAATACATCTTTTATTGCGGCACCTGAGGGTGAGGTGATAACGCCTATCTGCCTGGGGAGCGTTGGGATCTCTCTCTTTTGCTCAGGGTCAAACAGGCCTTCATCGGCCAGTCGCTGTTTCAGCTCCTCGAAAGCCTGGCGAAGAGCGCCCTCACCGGAGGGTTCCATATGCTCTGCAATCAGCTGGAATTCGCCGCGCCCTTCATACAGTCCCACCCGCGCACGGATCAGGACCTTGAGTCCGTTTTCGGGCTGAAAACGCAGCCGCTGACGCTTCATCCGGAACATGGCGCAGCGCACTTGAGCCTGGGGATCCTTTAGGGAGAAATAGATGTGACCGGATGAGGGGCGTGCAAGATTTGAGATCTCACCTTCTACCCATAGCAGTGGGAAACTGCCTTCCAGTACGGCGCGTACTTCGCTGTTGAGGCGTGATACGGAGTAAATATCCCGGTTCAATGTAGTATCTCTATATCTTGTCTAAAAACATGTGCAGGATGTTATTGTGATATTGCAACGCTTTCAAGGTGCATAGAAAAGAGTGCGATTTTCAATCAAGCGATATTTTAAGTACAAGAGCGGTATTCCATCAAGGTGATATCGACCGGTTCAATGTGAAAAAAGCCCGCGGGACCCATTCTTCAGCTCAGTTCTGGTTGAAGTAGGCGTTTGAGATTTCGGCTGCACGTTTCTGAGTGTGGCATATCCCGTACCTATTCAGCACTCCTCCACTCAATAGAGCCGAGTGACGGCTTTCCTGCTTCAAGGCACTGTATAAAGTTCAGTAGCATTTCTATCTGATAAATTGGCTTATCCCCTGTTTTTTCAAAAAATCACCTCTTTCCGGTGATTTATTCACAACAATAACTGTTAAATTGCATCCAAAAGTACCCCACCTAATCAAGCCGGATTATGGCTCATTTCTTGGGTTTTCGTTTGGTTTCTCTCTCCGTATTGCGGGTTGAGTTTTTGAATCGGTAACTGTCATTGCGGGTTTCGATGATATGGCAGTGATGGGTCAGTCGATCAAGCAGTGCAGTCATCTTTTCATCACCAAAGAGATTCGACCATTCAATGAAGCTGACATTGGTGGTAATAGTGACGTGGGTGCGTCCATACAGCTTGCTGAGAAGATGGAATAACAAAGCACCACCTGCTTGGGGAAGATAACCCGGTTCACCAAGGATCACGAGATCCGCATGCATCAACCTGTTAGCCATTGGCTCCTGCTTACCGGGTTGTTTCTCCTGCTTCAGCAGTTTAACCAGCTCAATAGTCGATAAAAAGCGAATAGGTTTATGATGGTGGTGAAGGCCTGCACCGTGATTATAGTCGCCAGGAGGTGTTTATCGGTACCAGGGCCCACAAAAACGATGCTCTGGGCCTCTTCTATAAATTCGCAGTGATGCAGTGCAGTAATCAGTTCTTCGTTTACCTGACTTTGGATAAAATCAAAGCCTGCCAGCTCACAATGAGCTGGGAAGCGTGCCAGCTTCATTTGATATTGAATAGAACGCACTTCTCGTTCAGCGACTTCGGCTTTGAGTCATTGCTGCAGTATGGGTTCTGCTTTGCTGTAAGCAGATGAAGCTTGCTCAGACAGCTCTGCAATGCTTTGCGTCATACTGTGGAATTTTAGTAACTTCATGGTTGCTATCGTGGCATCAACGGACATGGCATTTCCCCCGTAAGTGATCATAACGGCCTGTGTCAGCTTTGGATTTCTTTACCAGCGTGAGTTCAGGACGCGGCTTGAGCAACGCCGGTCTTGGCTTATCCAGGCAGCTAATAACGTGCTGTTTAGAAGGGCTGCCACTGGTCAGTGCAGTGGTAATGGCCTTGCGTTCATCATGTTGCAGCACTAGTGCCAGTACATTGACCATATCCTGGTTGTCACCGGGATGCTTGAGCCGTTATTTTTGTAGTTTGCGGAAGCTCTCTGGCAATTCCTGGAAGGGTGCCCCATTGCGCAACGCACCGGGCTTACGCTGCAGTACCGACGGGTAGTGATGCTAGCCATAGATTGTTTGCACTTTTGGCTGTGATCTCGTGTGAACATACGCTGATGTTCTGCAATCACCTTCTCCTCTGCAATCATCACCAATTTATGGGCATGAATATGTAAGCTGGTGGGGCGATTGGTAAAAGAAGCGGGTACACTGTAACGACTGTTATCAAAGATAATCAGGGAGGTGGATAAGACCCGCTTACTGTGTTCTATATATCCGTCAAAGGGCGCAGGAATCGACATCAGGCGAACCACTTCGTCCTGCCAAGCAATTGTGCTGTCTTTGTACTCAGGATGGCAGATCTCTTGCCATAAGGTCTTATAGCATAGCCAGAGAGTTATAGTCAAATCTAGTGTTTAGCCAGTTGAATCAAGCGGCGACCTGATCGACTCCTGCTACCTCAAGACCCTCTTTAAATTTGATTCCGGTTATCACCTTCACCAGGTAATCGAAACCCCGTAATCGTCTCCACTTCTTCTCGGCACACAGGCCGAGTTTGAACATCATGTGTAGCATGCCGTCACGCGATAGGCAGCCCTTGGAACGCTTGGTTCGATGGCGGATTGTCCTGAAGGTGGATTCAATCGGATTGCTGGTCCGAATACTCTGCCAATGCTGCGCAGGAAATTGATAGAAAGCCATCAGTTCCTCTCGGTCTTTGTGCAGACAGATGGCAGCCTTCGGATACTTTGGCTCATACGTTTTGATAAACAGATCAAAGGCCTTTTCCGCATCGGCCTGGGTCTCCGCCTGCCAGATGTTGTGCAGTGCCTGCTTCGCTTTCGGCTGAGCTGACCTTGGCAGGCAGTTCACACGTTCATGGTTTTGTGCATCCAGCAGCGCTGCTGACGCGTCTCTGGATACACTTCCTCCAGTGCAGCCCAGAAGCCCATAGCACCGTCTCCGATTGCCAATTTTGGCGGGTTTAGTCCGCGTCACTTCAGTTTTAACAGCACCTCCGGCCAGCTCTGTGTGGACTCCCGTACACCATCCTCAATTGCCAGAAAATGCTTCTCACCACGCTCATTCACGCCGATCACCACCAGGGCACACAGCTTCGTCTGCTCTGCTCTCTGTCCGCTGTAGACACCGTCTGCCCACACATACACCCAATGGCCCTTATCCAGGCGCTCCTCGCACCAGCCCCGATATTCTTCTGCCCAGACCTGCTTCAGACGCGATACCCTGCCGGCCGACAAGCCTGTTGCATCCGGAACCACCAGCACTTTCAGGGCTTCATCCATCTCTCCACTGGAAATCCTCTTCAGGTAGAGCCACGGCAGTGCCGCTTCCAGTGACTTCGTCTTGCGTACATACGGCGGCACCAGAGCTGATCGGAACGTCACCGGCTCGCCGGTCTTCGCTCGTATTTTGGGGATCTTGACCGTGACCGGCCCCAATCCTGTCTGCAGTTTACGAGCTGGCAGGTGACCATTACGCACCACACCCGTCTTGCCATCCTCTGTCCGTCGCTCGACGTGCTCCGCCAACAGCTCCAGCAGCTTGGCCTCTACCGCCTGGTAGATCAACTGCTCTGCACCGCTTCTCAGCAACTCTGTCAGCGGATCGATAATCGTATCGCGACCTGCCAGCTTAACAACGTTATTCTTACTCATGGTGGCGTATCTCCAACGGTTGTTTTGATGTCTAGCAACAACAAATCAACCAGATACCCCGCTCTTTTTCAATTCCTTTCAAACAACACTTTCAATTATAACTCAGCAGTCCATCATGAGAATGGGAGAGCTTACAGTTAAACATAAAGTTGCATTGCGTAATCAAATTGAAGCGTTGTTACTGGAATTTAATATACGTGTGTCATCAAGAAGAGGTGGATTAGGTGGCACAGTTCAATGGGTGCTTGAAGACGCAGAGAAAGGGTTTTGCATGCAGTTTCGCCAGGCATTGAATGCAATATGGAGACTTTACTTACCGACGGTTAAAAACATAGCGGAAAAGGATAGGCTATTGGCACAGGCCATCAAGGCACACCCGGAATGTGAGAAGTTGCGGGCGGCACTAGAGGGTGTGTCTACGATAAATGCTGTTAATCTCTATATTGCGATAGGCTGCGGTGAAGCTGGTACATTTAAAATGGGAAGGGATGCATCAGCATGCATCGGATTGACGCGGCTTCAGCATTCCAGTGGTGGAAAAACAAATTTTGGTACTATCGGGGATCGACGAAGAATATTGCCCTGAGGAGTTATCTTGTGAATGGTGCGATGTCCGTTATCAACCATGTTGACAAACGAGAACCGCAAACAAAACGGTCAGGACGGCATTTGCCCTATTGACGGAAGGTACAGAATATAAAGCTGAGCCGTTATTGGCTTAAGCATAACAATCACTAACAAAAAGCTTCTTAACGTAGATGACAAATCAACTGTAAGAGTCAGTGCTTCGCACAGAGCAAACAAACTTGCTGGAGAGATTTAACCATACAGTTCGCGTAAAAATCATTGGGCCTGGGTTAGCTGCCAAAATTAGAGTTCGCACATAAGCACGCATTTATTTTATTATCCTATATTTTAATTTTAATCATTTCGTTGTTGACAGAGGGGAGTCCACATAAGCGAAGCGAAGACTGGTAGTCCCCGGTAGCGGTGAGGCGGCGCGTACGCACCACGAGATCGAAGGCACGCCGGAGCAGAAAATTGCTTGCCAAGTCACCGTTCTTTGTGACCTGCGGCACTTAAAGAAGGATTATTCAGCCAGTAAAGATAGGTTTACCTTGAAAGCATAAAATTTTACAATGATAGGTTATTCCCAAGATCTGTGCACAGATCTCGGATTTTCCAAATACCTCTAGATTCTGGAAATCAACTATGCGCCTCGTCCAGGAAGCCCTGACCTTTGATGATGTTCTGCTGCTACCGGCCCACTCCACGGTGCTGCCCAAGGATGTGAATCTCAGTACGCAACTCACTCGTGATATCCAACTGAATATCCCGTTGGTTTCAGCAGCTATGGATACAGTCACAGAGTTCCGCCTGGCCATTGCCATGGCACTGGAGGGCGGTCTCGGCATTATTCACAAGAATATGACCCCGCAAGAGCAGGCGGCTGAAGTGCGGAAGGTTAAACGCTATGAGAGCGGTATTATCACCGATCCTATTACTGCCAGCCCGGACCTGACTATTCGCGAACTGCTGGAATTGACCCACACCAACGGTTTTTCCGGTGTACCGGTGATGGATGGTGATCAGTTGGTGGGCATTGTCACCAACAGAGATACCCGCTTTGAGACCCGGATGGATGAAAAAGTTGCTGCCATCATGACACCAAAAGAGCGGCTGGTGACAGTAAAAGAGGGCGCCACCCGTGAAGAGGTGGTGAGAAAATTGCATGAAAACCGCATAGAAAAAATCTTGATAGTGAACGGTGCATTCCAGTTGAGGGGCATGATCACCGTCAAGGATATTCAGAAAGCGAAAGATTATCCCAATGCCTGCCGTGATAGTGAGGAGCGTCTCCGTGTTGGTGCGGCGGTTGGTGTCGGCGAAGGGACGGAAGAGCGGGTCGAGGCCATTGCCAACGCAGGTATCGATGTCATCGTTGTCGATACCGCCCATGGTCACTCTCAAGGGGTGCTGAATCGTGTTACCTGGGTGAAGAAGCACTACCCGGAGATTCAGGTTATTGGCGGCAATATTGCAACTGCCGATGCGGCACGTGCGCTGGCTGATGCAGGTGCCGACGGGGTGAAAGTGGGCATAGGCCCGGGCTCCATCTGTACCACCCGTATCGTGGCAGGCGTCGGTGTGCCACAGGTAACGGCGGTGGCCAATGTGGCTGAAGGGTTGAAAAACAGTGGTATTCCACTGATTGCCGACGGTGGTCTGCGCTACTCCGGTGATATCTCCAAGGTGCTGGTTGCCGGCGCTTACTCAGTGATGGTCGGTGGCCTTTTTGCCGGTACTGAAGAGTCGCCGGGTGAGGTTGAGATATTCCAGGGACGCTCCTACAAGTCCTATCGCGGCATGGGTTCTCTGGGTGCCATGCAGGCATGTCACGGCTCCAGTGACCGCTATTTCCAGGAAGATACCAAGGATGCGGATAAACTGGTGCCGGAGGGCATCGAGGGTCGGGTTCCCTACAAGGGACCGTTGGTCAATGTGATCACTCAGTTGACCGGTGGTGTTCGTTCCACCATGGGTTACACTGGCTGTGCCATGCTTGATGAGATGCGTACCAAGCCTGAATTTATCCGGGTCACTGGTGCCGGTATGCGCGAATCGCATGTGCATGATGTGACGATCACCAAGGAAGCTCCCAACTACAGACGGGATTAATGCTCAGGCACAGGCTCTGTTCATTTACAGACGTTCTCAGAATGAGTGCCAGGCAGATAAAAAACCGCAGGGATTCCAGAGGACCTGAAAGGTGAACTCCGGGTCTCTGCGGTTATTTCGATTTTAGAGACGGGGATTGCTAACCATGACTAAACAGGATATTCACGCTCATCGTATTCTGATACTCGACTTCGGGTCTCAGTACACTCAACTCATTGCGCGCCGGGTGCGTGAAGCCAACGTCTATTGCGAGATCTGGCCTTACGACAATTGTGAAGAGGCAATCGACAAACAGAAACCTGCCGGCATTATTCTCTCCGGTGGGCCCGAGACAGTAACGGCAGAAGGTCCCCCCAAAGCGCCACAGAAAGTGTTTGAGCTGGGTATCCCTGTATTGGGTATCTGCTATGGCATGCAGACCATGGCAGCACAGCTCGGTGGAGAGGTGGTCTCTTCAGATGCGCATGAGTATGGTTATGCCCAAGCACGCGCCAGAGCCCACTCTAAACTGCTGCGTAATATCGAGGACCATACCACCCCTGAAGGTTATGGACTGCTGGATGTCTGGATGAGCCATGGCGACCGCGTTGAAGCTCTGCCAGAAGGCTTTCATGTCATTGCAGAGACAGATAATGCGCCCTTCGCCGGCATGGCTGATGAGACACGGCAGTTTTATGGTATCCAGTTTCATCCTGAGGTGACCCATACTCACCAGGGGCAGCGGATTGTCGAACGGTTCCTGTTTGAGATATGCGGCTGTGAGGTGCTGTGGAATTCCGCCAGCATTATTGAAGACAGCATCAGCCATGTGAAAGAGTTGGTGGGAGATGACAAGCAGGTGCTGCTGGGCCTCTCCGGGGGCGTTGACTCATCGGTAGTGGCGGCCATGTTACATAAAGCGGTCGGTGACCGCCTTACCTGTATCTTTGTTGACAATGGACTTCTTCGGTTGCACGAAGGCGATCAGGTGATGGCAACATTTGCCGAGCACATGGGTGTCAAAGTGATACGGGTCGATGCTGAAGATCGTTTTCTCAATGCGTTGGCAGGCGAAGCTGATCCAGAGAAGAAGCGCAAGATCATCGGCAATCTGTTTATTGATATCTTTGAAGAGGAAGCGGCAAAACTGGAGAATGTCGAGTTTCTTGCCCAAGGCACCATCTATCCCGATGTCATTGAGTCTGCCGGTGCCAAATCAGGCAAGGCCCACGTGATCAAATCTCATCATAATGTGGGAGGATTGCCCGATTATATGAAACTGGCCCTGGTGGAGCCTCTGCGTGAACTGTTTAAGGATGAGGTACGTAAAATTGGTGTGGAGCTGGGTCTTCCTTACGAAATGGTCTACCGTCACCCCTTCCCCGGCCCGGGTCTGGGTGTGCGTATTCTCGGTAAGGTGAAAAAAGAGTATGCGGACCTGCTGCGTCAGGCAGACCATATCTTTATTCAGGAGCTGCGCAACCATGATCTCTATGATCAGGTCAGCCAAGCCTTTGCCGTCTTCCTGCCGGTGAAGTCTGTCGGTGTGGTGGGGGATGCCCGCCGGCATGAATATGTCGTTTCACTGCGTGCCGTGGAGACGGTGGACTTTATGACTGCCCGCTTTGCCCATCTGTCATTTGAATTTCTCGAACTGGTTTCTCGCCGGATCATCAACGAAGTAACAGGGATCGCCCGCGTAGCCTACGACATTTCCAGTAAACCGCCAGCAACCATTGAGTGGGAGTAGTCGACCTGGAGCATCAGATGCGTAGCGCCTCTGATGACCGGAAATTCATGCAACAGGCCCTGAGACTTGCCAAGTCTGCGGAGCAGGCAGGAGAGGTGCCTGTCGGTGCTGTTGTTGTCTATGATGGTGATGTTATTGGTGAGGGGTGGAATCAGCCTATCCTGCAGCACGATCCCACGGCTCATGCAGAGATCATGGCGCTACGTGATGCAGGCCGAAGAGTAACCAATTATCGTCTCCTCGGAACGACACTCTATGTGACCCTTGAGCCTTGCGCCATGTGTGCCGGGGCGATTATTCACGCCCGGGTCAAGCGGGTTGTTTTCGGTGCTTATGATCCAAAAGGCGGGGCGGCAGGCAGTGTCTTTGACCTGCTTTCTTCAGAACGGCGATTCAATCACCGGGTAGAGGTGCAGGGTGGTGGCGTGCTGTCTGAGGAGTGCGGAGACTTGCTGCGGGCTTTTTTTCGATCCCGTCGATAGCAGTTTCAGTTAGCTGAATGTTACAGCACCGCAGGTGTCGTTGAGATGACAGTCGGCGGCTTCTTTTTCGTCTCCAGTTTATTATTGTTCCAGGTCAACAGGTCATAATAGCTGCGTATATTATCTACATATGTGACGGGTTCGCGGCCACGGGCATGCCCATGTTTAACGGTTTTATAATGCTTTTTCTGCGTCAGCAGTGGGAGATGCTGTTTTATATCAGCCCACTTGTCCTGGTCACCGCCACTGCGCTGGGTTAGAATACGAGCGTCCTCCAGATGACCGAAACCAACATTATATCCCGCTAGAGATAGCCATAAGCGGTCCGGGTTCTGAATTCGCTTGGGAATTTTCTTTTCCACCACTCTCACGTAACGTGCTCCACCCATAATGCTCTGTTCCGGGTCAGTTCGATCCTCCACCTTGAGCTGTTTGGCCGTGGCTTTTGTCAGCATCATGATCCCTTTTACTCCGGTGGGAGAGACAGCCTCCGCGTTCCAGTGGGACTCCTGATAACCGATGGCAGCGAGAAGTTCCCATTCAAGGCCTGTCTCATCGGCGGCTTTTTTGAAAAAGGGAATCAGGGTTGGCAGGCGTTGCAGCATATGCCGCTCAAAGGTACGGGTATCGACAAAACCCAATCTTTCAACATATCCATAGTAGCGCTCAATTATCTGGTCGAGTTTTCCATTCTCTTTTATCTTATTGATAAATCCCTTGGCTGCATCGTAAAGGCTGGTATCCTCCGCATGGGGAAAGGCCCAGGCAAGAGAGTTCGGTTTGGATAGATCAAAGGCACTTTTCAATTCCGGGTAATAACGGCGGCTGAGAGCCAACTCGTTTGAGTCGGCAATGGTGTAATCAATCACTTGCTCTTTAACAAGATAGAGCAACTCTTGGCTCTCCAGCTCTTTCTGTTCCACCCATTCTAGTTCAGGATACTGTTTTTTGAGCTTCAGTAACTCTTCGGAATGACTACTTCCAGCCAGAATCTCCAGGGTTTTTCCGAAAGTATCCGTTATTTTTTTCGGACGTTTAGTTCCTGCCCGATAGATAAGCTGTTGGGTTATTTGTTGATAGGTGGGTGTAAATTTTACAAGGAGCTCACGCTTCTCAGTTATGGCCAGGCCGGCGGCTGCAAAATGAGCTTCACCTTGTATGATCATTGGTAGAATTTCGTCGAAACTGTCAGGGATTATGTACTTGACCTCGACTCCTAGTTCTTCAGCAAACATCTCAACCAGCTCATACTCCAGCCCTTTTTGGCCCTCTTTATCTTTGTAATAAGTGGTTGGGCTATTGCGTGTTATCACCAGCAGCAGCCCCTCATCCTTTATCTTTTCAACCAATGGCTTGGGTATACTGCACGTAGTCAGCGCTAGCGCTAGAAATAGGGTGAAAAAAAGTCGCATGGTTGGTGTGGTCAGCCTTATTTTTATTGAAAAAGCGAGATATAACTGAAAGTGGTGTTTGACAGGTACCGAAAAGAAAGTCGCATCTGGTTGATTTGAAACTGCAAGGTAATTAAACAACTAACTGAGATACGCCACCATGAACTAAGAATACAATTGTTTTGATCGAAGATCGAGAGCAGATCGCTGATCCACTGGCAGAGTTGCTTAGAATGGGAGGCCGAAAGTTGATTGAACAAGCGATAGAAGCAGGGTTGAAAGCCTTGTTATCCTGATTGCCGGACAACAAACTGAGTGTGGTCATGCTGTTGTCGTAGGCAATGGTTACCTGACGGAACGAGTCATCCAGATAGGCATAGGTCCACCGTGAAGGTACCCAAGGTACGCTCTAGATCTGGAGACCCGATCACTTTCCACGCTGCGTTGGTCTCCCCCTATATTCGCAAAACCGGTTTGCTGGAAGCCGCGGTGAGATGTGGGAAGCACCGCAAGGTGTGGTCGGCCCGGAAGCAAAAGGGCTGTCTGCCAGTACGGTTTTCCGACTGAAGCAGGTATAGGCACAGGAGTATCGGGATTGGTGTGCCACCAGATTGGACAAAGCTCGCTGAGTGTACATCTGGGTAGACGGTATCTACAGTGGCCTGGGAGCTGAGTAGGCAAAACTCTGTGCATTGGCTCTTCCCCTAATTGAGAGGGTAAGAGACAGACCTAAATGCTGTGTAACTGCCTATCATTAAACCCAAACAAGGGAGAGGACAGGCAGCCGATCGACAAGAAAGAGCTCCAGGCGATAGCCCAGGCGGCCGCTAAAAACATCAAAACTGAAGAAGATCTCAACGAGCTTCGGCCAATGCTGCCCAGAATCACGGTCGATGCGGCACTCAACGTCGAACCGGATGATCATCTTGGCTTTGCCAAACATGAACAGTTCGAAGCGAGTAATAGCCGCAACGGCACTACTGGCAAGACCTTGCAAACGGAGGATGGCCAGTTTGAACAGGATACTCCACGAGATAGAGCGGGCAGCTTTAAACCACGACTGGTTAAAAAGCACCAGCGTCGATTTACCTCAATGGATGACAAGATCCTATTCTTGTATGCTCAGGGTATGACGACCCGCGAAATCGTCACGACATTCAAGGAAATGTACGGAGCCGATGTCTCCGCCACACTCATATCCAAAGTTACTGATGTGGTTATCGAGCAGGTTGTCGAATGGCAATCTCGCCCCCTGGATGTGATTTAGCCTATTGTTTATCTGGACAGCATTGTCGTTAAAATCCGGCAAGACAAGAAAGTGATAAATAAAGCGATTTATCTCGCTCTGGGCGTCAACCTGGAAGGCCACAAGGAATTATCGGGGCTCTGGTTGTCGGAGAATGAGGGTGCCTAGTTCTGGCTGAACGTGCTGACAGAGCTTCAGAATCGCGGTGTGAAGGATATTTTGATTGCCTGTGTCGATGGCTCAGAAGGCTTTCCTGATGCCATCAACACGGCCTTTCCGGATACCCAGATCCAGCTCTGTATCGTGCATATGGTACGGAACTCGATGAAGTACGTGCCTTGGAAAGACTACAAGCCTGTCACGGCTGATTTGAAAAAGATTTACCAGTCCATCACCGAGGAAGAAGCCTTATTGGCGCTGGATAAATTCTCTGACCGGTGGGACAACAAGTACCCTCGGATCAGCCGCTCCTGGCGTGCCCATCGGCAGAATATCAACACGCTGTTCAGCTACCCGGAGGACAAACGAAAAGTGATCTGCACGAACAACACCATTAGCCGCTGAACAACGTCATTCGCAAATCGATCAAAAAGCGGAAGTTGTTTCCAACCGATGACTCGGCGAAGAAGGTCATCTACCTGGCAATCCAGGCCGCATCGAAAAAGTGGACAATGCCGATCCGTCATTGGAAACCAGCACTGAATAGATTTATGATTGAGTTCGTAGAACGCTTAGCGGTACATCTTTAATCTTGGCTGTTACACAGAAAACTTTACAGGCTCAAAATAAAGGAGCCGAAGCTCCTTTATTTCATTCGCAATCTATTATTGCTGCACCGTTTTTTTCTTAGCGACCCGGCGCTTGCGCTTCCTTTTTTGGGCAACAGCAATGCCATATGCCTTAACAGCATCTTTTACCCGGCTGGCAAGAAACTTATCAGTGGCGGCTTGGGTGGACTCCAATAGTTTCAGGAGTGCTTTCACCTTACGTTCGCTTTCCTGTGTTTTCTTATTTGCCTCACGGATTTCGATCTTTGTATCCTTAAGATCCTGCCGGAGTTTGCCGATAACGTTAGCATTACGATTGGCCAAAACCTTTTTCTTTGCGGTTTTCTTTCTTACTGCCACAACGTTCCCCTATATTAGTTGGTGAAAGCAGGAAAATAACGTACGTGAGAAAATAAAGCAAAAAAGCATGAGTATGGCAGCTTCTTAAAAAGCAGAAAATTGGCAGATTTACCCCCAAAATGCACTACCTGACCAAAGGGAGTTTCTAAAAACCTTCCAAAATCAGCGATACATAGTAACCAACTCAAACAATCATTGATAAAAGCCATGCAACCGAATTTTTTTGATCATCAAGACCAACTTGAACTCCTTGAGCAACAAGGAGATCCGCTGCCAAAGCTGGAAAGGACCTTAGACTAGGAGGCTTTTCGGGTATTGTTGGGCTCAGTTTATAAAAACAATGATCCCAGTAAAGGTGGGCGTCTACCTTGCGATGCGGTACTGATGTTCAAGGTGTTGGTCCTACAGCATTTGTTCAATCTATCCGATGGTCAAACAGAGTTCCAAATTCGGGATCGCTATAGCTTTTATCGTTTTCTTGGGCTGATCCTGGCGTGAGCGCCTGAAAGAACGGGGTCTTGTCGGAATGCTAGAGTCTGTAAAGTTTTCTGTGTAACTGCCCGGGTTAAATATATTCCGCCAAGCGTTCCTCGAACTCAATCATAAATCTATTCAGTGCTGGTTTCCAATTGCGAATCGGCATGGTCCATTTTTTTGATGCTTGCTGCACCGTCAGGTACACCACTTTCATTGCCGAGTCGTCGGTCGGAAATAGCTTCCGTTTTTTAATTGCCTTGCGAACCACGCTGTTCATTGACTCGATGGCATTGGTTGTATAGATTGTCCTGCGGATGTCCTCAGGGTAGCCAAACAGGGTATTAAGATTGTGCCAGTGGCTACGCCACGAGCGGCTGAGCTGGGGATATTTGCCGTCCCATCGGTTAGAGAAATTATCAAGTTCCAGTAGCGCTTCATCTTCGGTGACAGACTTATATATTTTCTTCAGGTCTGCCGTCACTGCCTTGTAGTCTTTCCAGGGCACATACTTCATCGAGTTCCGTACCATATGCATAATACAGAGCTGGACCTGAGTCTCGGGAAGCGCTATATTGATTGCGTCTGGAAAGCCCTTCAGGCCATCGATGCAGGCTATACAGGATATCCTTCACGCCGCGATTCTGGAGCTCTGTCAGCACATTGAGCCAGAACTTGGCACCCTCATTCTCTGACAGCCAGAGCCCCAACAATTCCTTGTGGCCCTCTATGTTCACGCCCAGTGCCAGATAAATTGCCTTATTGATCACTTTCTTGTCTTGCCGGATTTTTACGACAATACAATCCAGGTAAATAATGGGATAGACCGCATCCAGTGGCCTAGATGGCCATTCAATCACTTGTTCAATAACAGCGTCAGTCACTTTGGAAATCAAGGTGGCGGAGACATCAGCACCGTACATTTCTTTAACGGTCGTGACGATTTCTCGTGTTGTCATGCCCTGGGCATACAAGAAAATAATCTTGTCGTCCATGGAAGTAAATCGACGCTGGTGTTTTTTAACGAGTCTTGGGCTCGAAACTCCCAGCTCTGTCGCGTGGTGTATCGAGCTCGAACTGGCCAGCTTCCGTTCGGATAGTCTTACTGGCATAGCCGTTGCGGTTATTGGCAGCTGCGGACTGCTCGTGCCTTTCAAAGCCAAGATGATCATCTAACTCAGCGTTCAGTGCCGCTTCGGTCGTAATCTTGGTTAGCATCTGATGGAAGTCTTTGAGGTCGTCTTCCGTCTTGATATTTTTAGCGGCCGCATGAGCGATCGCCTGTAGTTCTTTCTAGTTCATAGTGCCTATCCTCAACCATGCTTGGGTTTAATGATAGACAGTTACACAGAATTCAGGACATCCTCGCCTTGATGCATCCTAATCAACGCGCCTGCATACATCAACAAAAAGGTCTCATAATCTACACTACAGCCAGTGATTCCTATGCTTTCTTTAATCTGCTAACCGGCCCAGAGTTTCTCAATCAAGTCGAATCATTGCTACCGGAACATCGGGAAAGGCTGTTTCCGCCAACAGAGACGCTATCGATGTTTCTGGCTCAAGCAATGAGTGCTGATCGTTCTTGCCAGAACATAGTTGATGCTGCAGTCAAACGATTGATGGGTGAGCTGCCAATCTGTAGTACGCATACGGGAGCATACTGTCGCGTACGGAAACGGCTGCTATTGGACATGGTCTCTACGCTAGCCCGTTACACGGGGCGTATGATGACTGAGCACACCCCGGATTCCTGGTACTGGCGGGGACGACCGGTCAGACTGGTGGATGGCGCTACCGTTACGTTGCCCGATACAGAAGAGAACCAGGCTGTCTATCCTCAACCCCGTAGCCAGCAACCCGGATTGGGTTTCCCTCTTTGCCGGGTGGTTGGTATCGTCTGCTTCGCCAGCGGTGCTGTACTTGATGCAGCATTGGGACCTTGTCGCGGAAAAGGAAGCGATGAGCAGTCATTGCCTGGAACCATGCCTGGTACCCTGGACGCTGGTGATATCTTTCTGGGGGATGCTTTTTATGCCACCTATTTTCTGTTGTGTGCTCTTCAGGCCAAAGGAGTGGATGGCGTTTTCGAGCAATATGGTTCACGGCGGCGCAGCACGGATTTTCGCCAAGGAGAGCGTCTGGGCCCGCGAGATCATCTTATCGAAATAGACAAGCCAAAAGTCAAACCCGCCTGGATGAGTCAGGCAGAGTATGATCAAACCCCCGATAGATTGAAAGTGCGGGAGTTGCGTGCTGGCGGTAAGATCCTGGTGACAATACTACTTTGCTCAAAAAGTACGAGCAAAGCCGCCCTGAAGGCACTCTATCGGAACCGTTGGCAGGTAGAGTTAGATATACGCAACATCAAGACCACTCTGGGAATGGAAACATTAAGTTGTCGCACACCGGAAATGGCGGAAAAAGAGCTGTGGGTCTATCTTTTGGCTTACAACTTGATCCGTTTACTGATGGCTCAGGCGGCATTACTGGCTGACATCATTCCTCGACAACTTAGCTTCAAGCATACTTTGCAGCTATGGATTGTGTGGCAAAAAAGCGGTCGTTACGACATCGATAAAATTGAGGGCCTTTTTATCCTCAATTGCACCGCAGCAGGTTGGAAAACAACCGGGACGTATGGAGCCGCGAGCTATAAAACGAAGACCCAGACAATTCCCGCTACTTACCAAACCAAGGGCTATTACGCGAGAGAATATTCGGAAAAATGGCCAACCCAAAAAACTTAAGTAAGTAGCATTCAGGTCTGACCCCTTTGTATGATAGTTTTGTTCTGACATATCTATTCACAATTATCACATCCAGAAAAGGATCTGAAGCCTCATGAAAATAATTTCAAAAATAGAAATTAATTACTTTAGATCAATTTACAGCGTAAATTTGACTAACAATAATGACATCAATGTGTTGATTGGTGGAAATGACTCAGGAAAATCTAACGTCCTTAAGGCTTTAAATCTTTTTTTTAACAATCAAACAGAATTACAAAATGGTTTTGATTTTTCTGATGACTTATCGAGATTAAGAGAATCGCAAGCCCGCGCTACTAAAGGAAGAGCTTTTTTATGGGTAAGAATTACATTTAATAATTTCCTCAAATGGAAATCTTTACCAGAAAAATTTTCAGTTAAGAAAACATGGAATAGGTATTCAGACCTGCCAGTAGACACAAACCCTAATGGCATTTTATAAGCTATAATTGCTTGTTTTTTTTAAATGAAATTTCTTTCCATTATATCCCGTCTGTTCGTGGAAGAGACATTTTTTCCCATTACCTAAACGCCCTTCATGATGCACTAGTAGAAGATGAAAAGGCTGGTGTAACTGACGCAACAGCCACACTAATGGGTACTATAAACCAACGCACTGAGGACTGACCTTCCCCCCATCTTAATACCAAGACTTGGATGAGATAATTCATTCTAAGCGGCCCTATTCACAAAGGCCACAGGTGACAAATAATTTAATGCGCTATGAGGCCGCACGTGATTGTAGTGCTCTCGCCATTGATCAATTTCATGTCTAGCGTCATCAATGGACCTGAACCAATGCTGATTTAAGCATTCATTTCTGAATTTACCGTTTAAGCTTTCTACAAACGCATTCTGAGTAGGCTTACCTGGCTGAATAAAACCTAGCTTAACGCCACTTTCTTTTTGCCAGTAGAACATCGCCTTGCTAGTAAACTCAGCGACCGTTGTCGCAGATTATTTGATCCGGAGCGCTCCTTAGCTCAATCACCTGAGTTAAAAAACGAGCGGCCTGGTGACCATTGATCGAGAAGTCAGAGAGCTGGCCAATAACTTCTCTTGAGTAATCATCAATCACATTAAATACTCGAAAGCGGCGACCATTAGCCAACTGATCACTGACAAAATCCATTGACCAGCGTATATTTTTACCAATGGGCATAATCGTTGGCATTCTTGGTCGTATTATCTTCTTGCGTTTTTTAGTCCTCACTTGAAGACCTTCTTCGTTATAGACTCGGTAGGTCCGCTTCTTGTTTTTCACAAGCCCCTCTCCTCTCAGGAGGCCATGTAAAAACAAATAACCATAACTCGGATGCTTTTTTGCCAGCTCAAGTAACCGTTTGCGTAGAGGCTCATCTTTTCCCCATTGAGTAACGTACCGAAAAGCGGTTCTACTTAAGCCTACTAATTGGCAAGCTCTACGCTCACTTAATTTGAACCGCGACTTAAGGTAGCTCACGATTTGTTTTCTATCAGCAGGCTTTACCACTTTTTTGAGAGCACATCCTTCATCGCCTCAGCTTCAAGTATTTTCTCGGCAAGTAACTTCTTAAGCTTGTTGTTTTCGCTTTCAAGCTCTTTGAGCCGTTTGGCTTCTGAGACATCCATCCCGGCGTATTTGCTTCGCCAGTTATAAAAGCACCCGGTTGAAATGCCGAACTGACGACAAATGTCATCAACTTTTACCCCTGACTCATGCTGCTTGATGGCACCAATAATTTACTCTTCTCTGTAACGCTTCTTCTTCATCTTGAGATCTCCTAATACACAGACTAATTGGAAATCTCATCCTTGTCATGGCTCTATTTCTGGGGGAAAGGTCAAAACAAGGATCAATATTTTTCAATTGCAAAAAATTATTTTTGAAAAGTTCGCATAATTCTAATTTTACCAATTCGATTACAGAAGAAACCTATCTGGCTTATGTGGCGGCAGAATGCAAAACAAACCTCGATAAGACTATGTTTCAGGAAGCATCTGCTACCGCTCATGATTTAAAAATAGCGGTTGTTGGTGCGAAGTATTATCTTGTTTGTGAATAGCTTGATATGACCCCTGTTAGCACTGCAACCACAGAGATTGATTAAGTTATTGTATTGAGAAAATCTAAACGTCTTTGGTCAAATGTGCGCAGCAATTTTTCAAGTGTCGAAGGTAGACGTGAAAGTCGTGAGCACGTAAAGCACAACATAAAGTCATGGCAACTCGTAGTGAGCGTTTTGTAAAATGGTTCTTGGATAATAACCAATCCCTTGTTGAATTGGCGGACTTTGAGAAAAAAGTAAAAGGTCGCCGTATGCCTAGTGAAATGAACAGCGAATGGCAGAACCTTAGCCAGCAACTGTTTAACTGATAATTTCCACACAGCGAATCAAATCTAAACAGTTTGGTTGTTATGTCGCTGTGTGGGAATAGCGGGGTGATCTTGTTACAGGGTCACCCCGTTTTTTTAGAATAGCTTATTCATTGCACTATCATGGACCAATTCGGACTTGTCCATTTCTTGCAATAGCTGTGTGGCGTTAAGTGAAACCTTCATGGGGGCAGGATAATGCTTTTCGATAATATCCACACTGGTTCTACAGTTAGTAGCAATCAAGAATACAGAAACACTATTTCGAATCATATTGCAAATGTAGCTATGGCGTAGGGACACAAAATCGCGGCGACTACCTTGCTGGTTTTCTTTCAGCCGTAACCTACGAAGTAAGGCATTAAAGCTAGTTCGATGATTTTCTAAGAATAATGGTTCGTCACAAAGCTGATGATTCTTTATGCAGCGGCGTTTTTTTATACGCTCAAACGCTTCAGCAGCTTCAGGGCGGGTTAAACATTCATAAGCTACAACCACGTTTGCCTACAATATTTTTAATGAGTAGGGCGCGTTTTGTGTTGGCTGTTGGTTCACCGGGTTTAGTCTTGGTGAAAACAATATCCACGTCCCTGAATTCTACGTTTCGACTTTCGCCAACACGTAGCCCACTGAATAGCATGAATTGCACATAGTCCCTTAGTCCCTTGGCTGACTGGTGGTGCCGGGTCTTTTCTAATTCTTCGATATTTTCATCAAGGGCTTTGAGGAGGCGGGTTTGTTCCTTGGGTTCGAACCATGCACGACCGGCTGTTACCTTATTTGACCCGCGTGGTTCCCTGAATTCAGGAACTTTGTCTATCCACTCTTTATCTTCGGCAGTCCGTAGGCACATATTCAGCGCGTTGCGTATTTGGTGAAAGGTGCGCTTTGCCAGCGGCTTTTCACCTTGGTCTTTGCGTTCCTGCTGAATCTTTCGCTTGAAGTCCTTCCACATGGCATTAGTGACTTCATCGCATGGAATATCACCTCAGTAGATTTTCCCCGGTATTACACGGTCCGGATCTTTTGGTTTGATTATGGATATGTGCTTACCCATGACCATAACTACACCCCGGTAGTATTCTTTACTATGCCCGTTTTCTTCATCGTATGCGCTGGCGCGAAGGTCATTAACAGCAATGATGGAAGCGTCCTTGATGGTCGGCTTGCTAACTTTCTTGGTGGGTGTGGGTAGGGTGCCGTCACGAATGTCTAACAGTTTCCCCATGTACCAATCATTAGCAAAGGCTTCAGCTTTGGCTTGGTCGCTGTGCTTTGTAGACGTTCGGGGGTACTTGCCTTTGTGACGAAAACCGCACCACCAATAAGAACTGCTAGGTCGTTTGAACAGGTGCAATTTCTTGTGGTCGGGGTGCCGTATTTTGTCTGCCATGATGTGCCGCACTTAGTTTTTAGTGATTCGAATCAATGTGCAGTATAGCGGAAAGTGTGCAGTTATGTGTGGTGTTTAAATACGTATTAACTGTATATTTTTATTAGTTATTTAAAGTATTTTGAATCCACTGCGTCTAACAACTCCACCATCCCGGCAAGGATGAACTTCCTCTGAAATTTGCTCGGTCTACAAAATCAGGTTATGACTTTGGACCCCCTGCGCCTACCAAGTTTCACCACCCCAGCAGTTGGAGGTGCATAGTATAGTCTTTCCGCCCCTCAGATCAAACGTAAGTTACAGCCTGCTAACGATTGCGCTGGGCTGTGGTAATATCCCGCCCTGATGAAACGCTCAGATTTTAATTATTCCCTGCCTGAAGAGCTTGTTGCCCAGTATCCGACCGAAAAAAGAGGAGGGAGTCGTCTGCTCTGCCTGCAGGGTGGCAGTGATGAAATAGCAGACCGGTGGTTTTCTGATCTGCCCGACCTGCTTCACCCGGGGGATCTGTTGGTTTTCAACGATACCCGGGTGATGCATGCACGCATGTACGGGGAGAAAGAGACCGGCGGTAAGGTTGAAATTCTGATTGAACGCGTATTGGAACCTCATCGGGCAGTAGTGCACCTGAGAGCCAGTAAATCCCCGAAAGCAGGGAGTAAGGTGCTGATATCGGATGTGGCCAAACTAGAAGTGACTGGGCGCCAGGATGACCTGTTTGAGCTTTACTCTCCTGACTTGGATTTTATGGCCCTGATGCAGCAGATCGGGCATATGCCGCTGCCTCCTTATATCAGCCGGGATGATGAGCTGGTCGATGATGAGCGCTATCAGACTATCTATGCCGATCGTCCAGGTGCTGTTGCGGCGCCCACTGCGGGGCTGCATTTTGATCAAGCCATGTTGGATCGGCTGTCGGAAAAGGGTGTTGAGCAGGCAAAGGTTACCCTGCATGTCGGTGCCGGGACTTTTCGCCCGGTGCGGGTCGACCGCCTGGAAGATCATGTGATGCACAGCGAGTATGTGGAGGTGTCGGCCGGGACTTGTGCTCAGGTGCATGCCACCCGAGCTCGTGGTGGCAGGGTGGTGGCGGTTGGCACCACCAGTGTGCGCAGTCTGGAGTCGGCATCGGCCGATGGCAGTCTGAAGTCGTTTCAGGGCGATACCCGGTTGTTTATTACCCCGGGCTACCGCTTTAGGAGTGTGGATCTGTTGATAACCAATTTTCACCTGCCGGAGTCGACCTTGTTGATGCTGGTTTCAGCCTTCTCCGGCTATGAACAGATCATGGCGGCGTATTGCCACGGGATTGAGCAGAAGTACCGTTTCTTCAGCTATGGTGATGCAATGCTGCTGGAAAATCGCAGTGGATAAGCGGGATGGTTGGACAAAAAATAGAGCGCGGGAAGCAAATACCGCGCTTCATAAAGTTCCACCTAAAAGAAGGGTGGAGGAGTGAGTACTGAAAATATTTTATGAACAGTGAGTATTTTCTAATGTAATGCTGCACTGTGTCAAGTAATTAATTTGAGAATTATACTGATTTTGAATCATGAATCATGAATCATGAATCATGAATCATGAAATTTGAACTATTGAGCAATGATGGGCCAGCTCGGCGGGGGCGATTGAGCTTTCCCCGGGGTGGTGTTGAAACACCGGCTTTTATGCCGGTGGGAACTTATGGCACCGTCAAGGCGATGACGCCGGAAGAGCTGGAAGCCATGGGCGCTGAGATCATTCTTGGCAATACCTTTCATCTGATGCTGCGGCCCGGGACGGAGATCATCCAGCAGCACGGTGATCTGCACGATTTCACTCATTGGGAACGTCCTATTCTCACTGATTCTGGCGGGTTTCAAGTATTCAGCCTGGGTGCGATGCGAAAAATCACCGAGGAAGGGGTCCGTTTTCGCTCGCCCATCGATGGCAGCCGAATTTTCATGGGGCCGGAAGAGTCGATGGATGTTCAGCGCAAGCTGGGCTCTGATATTGTGATGATTTTTGACGAGTGCACTCCTTATCCTGCCACTGAAAAAGAGGCAGAGTCCTCGATGGAGCTTTCACTGCGTTGGGCGGAACGAAGCCGTCGGACCCATGGTGATAACCCGGCTGCACTTTTCGGCATTGTGCAGGGGGGCGTATTTGAGCCGTTGCGGGAACGCTCGCTGAACGGCCTGATTGAAATCGGCTTCGATGGTTACGCCATTGGTGGCCTCTCCGTTGGTGAGCTGCCGGAAGATCGCTGGCGGGTGCTCGACTTCCTTTCCACCCGCCTGCCTGGGGATAAGCCTCACTATTTGATGGGTGTGGGTAAACCGGAAGATATCGTCGAGGCGGTTGGCCGGGGCATCGATATGTTTGATTGTGTGATGCCGACGCGGAATGCCCGTAACGGGCATTTGTTTGCCCATGAGGGTGTGGTGCGCATCCGCAACGCGGTTCATGCGTCGGATACAGGGCCTCTGGACCCGCACTGCGACTGCTACACCTGCCAGAATTACAGCCGTTCTTATCTGCGCCACCTCCAGCGCTGTAATGAGATTCTTGGTGCCCGGCTGAATACCATCCACAACCTCCACTATTACCAGAGTTTGATGCGGAATATCCGTCAGGCGATAGAAGCGGGCCGATTCAATGAATTTGTTAAAGAGTTCTATGCTCTGAGAGCCGGTGATCCGGCTGAAAGCAGAAACTGAGAACTAAAAACATATAGAAATACTTAAATTTATCCAAGTTATGTCATAATGCGCCGTTTAAGCCCTTCTCAGGCATTGTGTCCGGGAGGGAATTTGCAGAATCTTTAAAGTGTATTAACAGGTGAAAACAGCATGAGTTTCTTTATTTCAGACGCTATGGCCGAGGCCGCCCCTGGAGTGCTTGCAGGTGGTTGGGAAGGTCTGATCTTGCCCATTGGCCTGATCGTAATGCTCTACTTCCTGATGATTCGTCCCCAGATGAAGCGTCAGAAAGAGCATGCAAAAGTGGTTGGTGCCCTGGAAAAGGGTGATGAAGTGCAAACTGATGGTGGCTTGATGGGCAAGATCACTGATCTGGGCGACAATTTTTCCAAGATTGAGATTGCCGATGGTGTTGAGGTCAAGATACGTCGTCAGTCAATCTCTTCAGTGATGCCCAAAGGCACTCTGCAAGAGCTGTAATCTGCCGGTTGGCCCTATGGGCCTGCCATCCCTGGTGGTTGGTGTTTAGTTTGCGACGCCGGCCTGTTAGTTCGAGCTTCCATACTCAAAAAGAATTATGAACCGATACCCTATTTGGAAGAACCTTCTTGTCGTATTTGTGGTGCTGATCGGCTTGCTGTATGCCTTGCCTAATATTTTTGATCAGGACCCTGCGATCGAGATATCCGGTTCCCGCCGGGCCAAAGTCGATACTGTGACTGAAGCCAAGATCCGGGAGGCTCTCAAGGCGGAAAAGCTGGAAATCAAGGCCATTGAGCCCGGCATCAATAAGTTGTTGGTTCGATTTACCGATTCCGACACTCAGTTAAGGGCAAAGGAAGCGATGGAGGTGGCGTTGGGTAGTGGTTATACACAGGCCCTTACTCTGGTGACCGATGTGCCCGGCTGGTTAAGGTCTATGGGTGCGCTGCCCATGTATATGGGGTTGGACCTGAGAGGTGGAACCCATGTCCTGATCGATGTGGACATGGATGCCGCTGTCAAACAGGCAGTGGAGCGTTACACTGGCGATATGCGGACTCTGCTGCGAAAGGAGAAATTGCGTTATACCAAGGTCTCCCAGGATATAGATACAGTCATCATCAAATTTAAGAAAGCAGAGGTTCGCAATAAAGCCCTGAATGTGGTTGATAATGAATTCCGCGACCTGCTGGTGGAGACCAAGGATGAAGGTGACAGTTACCTGATCACTGCCCGTATGGGGAACAACGAACAACAGACGGTCAAGAAATTTGCCCTGGATCAAAACATCACTACACTGCGTAATCGCGTTAATGCACTAGGTGTCTCCGAGCCGGTTATTCAGCAGCAGGGGGATCGTCGTATCGTCGTGCAGCTTCCTGGTGCATCCGATCCAGCCAAACTGAAAGAGCTTCTTGGTGCTACAGCGACACTGGAGTATCGTCTTGAAGATACAGAGCATAGTGTCGAAGACGCTGTTGCCGGCAAGATACCCCCAGGCTCTAAACTCTATAAGACCCGTGGTGGCGGGGACATTCTGCTGAAAAAACGGGTTATTGTTACCGGCAACCAGATTACCAATGCCAGCTCTGGTCTGGACCAGCGTTCCGGTCAACCGGCGGTATTCGTCAACCTGGATGGCCAGGGTGCGCGCCGTATGCGCAATATGACCACAGAAAATGTCGGTAAACCAATGGCGGTGGTGTTCATTGAAACCCGCACCGAGACCAAGATGGTGGATGGCAAACGTGTGTTCAGGAAGACACCGGTAGAAGAGGTGATCAGCGTTGCCAATATTCTGGAACCCTTCGGACGTCGTTTTCAGACTACGGGACTAGACAGTACAGAAGAGGCCCATGACCTAGCCCTTCTGCTGCGTGCCGGTGCATTGGCCGCGCCAATTGAGATTGTCGAAGAGCGTACCATTGGTCCCAGCCTGGGACAAGATAATATCGATCAGGGCTCTCTCTCCGTGATGATTGGTCTGGCGCTGGTGATGGTTTTCATGGCCGTCTACTATCGAGTATTCGGTCTAGTGGCTAATTTGGCGCTGGCGGTGAATCTGGTGCTGATTGTTGCCGTTCTTTCCATATTGCAGGCAACGCTGACTCTGCCAGGCATAGCGGGCATCGTGCTCACGGTGGGTATGGCGGTGGATGCCAATGTCCTGATCTTTGAACGTATTCGTGAGGAGATCCGGGTGGGCAATACACCTCAGGCAAGCATTTTTTCCGGGTACGAAAAGGCGTTCTCCACCATTGTGGATGCCAATATCACCACCCTGATTGCAGCCGTAGTGCTGTTCAGCTTTGGAACAGGCCCGATCAAAGGTTTTGCCGTGACTCTGTTTATCGGCATTCTGACTTCCATGTTTACTGCCATCATAGGCACACGCGCTGTGATCAATCTGATCTATGGCGGAAAGCGTGTCTCCAAGCTGATCATCTAAGCGGATTTTAAGGAACAGAGCTTCAAATGCAGATCTTAAAAACCAATACAAAAATTGACTTCATGGGCAGGCGCAAGCTGGCCTCGATGTTGTCAGCAGCCATTATTCTGATTTCCCTTATTTCGATCATTACTCAAGGGCTCTCTTTGGGTATCGATTTTACCGGCGGCACACTGGTAGAAGTGGGTTACGAACAGCCGGCAGAGCTTCCTAAAGTTCGTGATGCCCTGGCGGGTGGAGGCTTTGCCGATGCGACCGTGCAGCATTTTGGCTCACCTCGGGATGTGCTGGTCAGATTGGCGCCCAGAGACGAAATTGACAGCGCCGAGCTGAGCAATAGGGCATTTGCGGCCCTGGAGCAGGGGGTTGAAGGTAAGGCTGATCTGCGTCGGGTGGAGTTTGTCGGGCCCCAAGTGGGTGACGAGCTGACCGAGGATGGTGGACTGGCGATGCTTTACGCCCTGATCGGCATTCTGATCTACGTTGCCCTCCGGTTCGAGTATCGTTTCGCCCTGGGTTCAGTGATTGCACTGATTCATGATGTAGTGATCACAATAGGTATCTTTTCTCTGTTTCAGATAGAGTTCGATCTGACCGTGCTGGCTGCCTTGCTGGCGGTGATCGGTTACTCGTTGAATGACACTATCGTGGTCTACGATCGAATTAGGGAAAACTTCCGCAAGATGCGCAAGGGGACATCAGAGGAGATAATCAACACCTCTCTTAACCAGACGCTCACCCGCACCCTGGTCACCTCTCTGACTACACTGTTGGTACTTCTGGCACTGTTTTTCCTGGGCGGTGAGATTATCCACGGATTTGCATTTGCACTGATTATTGGCGTGGTGGTCGGTACCTACTCTTCTATCTATGTGGCGAGTTCTGCGGTTCTGACGCTGGGTATCAGCAAGGCGGACCTGATGCCGGTGAAGAAAGAAGGTGCTGAGCTGGATGTTGAGCCCTGAGTTTCTGCTTTACCTCGAGAATAGAAAAAACTGGCTGCATAGCCAGTTTTTATTTGCTGGAAAGATTAACCCGCAGCTCTTCTGTCTGTAGGAAATGAATAATCTCTGCTTCAATCTGTGCCTTACCGGACAGATACCTCCCGACTCTGATTCTTGGGCCCCTGTATGATCCGAAAGTAGGAACCATTTTGTTGCAATGATGACCCTAGAGAGGCTTCTTGCGAACCTTCGAGTACATCACACATGATCATTTCCAGTGCGGGTTCACTCACTTGAGCCGGAATGTTGTTGTTCGACATCTATTTTCTCTGTGCCAAAAGCGTCGTTGAAAAAACGATTTTTTCTCATCCGGTGTTTTGGTGTGTTAAATTGCGCCGAAAAGTGCCCCACTGTTTGCACTGAAAACTGACTCACCTAATCAAGCCAGATCATGGCTCATTTCTTGGATTCTAGTTTGGTTACCCCCCCCTTAATTACTGGTTAAGTTTTTAGGCTCTTCCCCTAATCAAGAGGGCAAGTATCACCCAACCACTCCCTCAGGATAAAGATTCAGCCCTCCAAGGTGGAGGTAGATTGCATTGGCAAATCGCTCTTTGTTGCGGAAACCTCTGCTAGGCACCTTGATCATCTTGATTCGGCTGTTGAGACCTCCCGCCGGACCATTACTTACTTCCAAAACAACAGCGTCCAATATTCCCCACAGACAATCCTTGATTGTTCCCGCCACTTTCTTGATTGGCTCCAGGCCACTGCGCACTGCCCATGACAACCACCGATCTCAGCCTTTCCTTGTCCGTGTCTTGAGTGAGAATGACATGGCAAACTCTTTGATCCCCCAGGCACGGGCAGTCTTCAGCGTGCTTTACGTAGCGCCTTGAACCGCAATTCCTGTCTGCGTATCACATTCTCCGGGTTGTAGAGCCAGTCATACTGGCTGCCTTTAAGGTCCTCATAGCCATCAGCGCTTTGTGCTCTTGGCGGCGTACCTTGTCCATCGCCTCACGGGGTACTTGGCAACGTGGAATTTATCGAAGACAACCCTCTCTTCAGCCCTAGGGAAGCTTTTCAGTGTGGCATTGATAAAGGCTTGGCCATATATCCATGGAGGTACTCTCTATCGCTTTTTGTTGCTCCTCTGTCAGACTTTCGTACCATGCTTTGAGCATCGCCTTTTTGCGGTCACTACCCACGTGTAACACTGTACCTGCATCCTGGTCTGATAAGACCGTTACATAATCATGGCGTTTCTTGAAGACCGTCTCATCAACACCTATACATGTTGGGCTGATCTCTTTTCTACGTGCTAGTCCTCGCTTAACCGCTCGCTGTATAATTCCACCAATGGCATTCTAACTCAGCCCCATCAATCGGCAGACTGCCGAGGTGGATGCCTGTTTCAACCAGTCGGTCACCAGCGCCTCAAACATTGCAGTAAATCCAGAGCCCGGTTCCGCCAGCGGCGCTTGTGTGAGTCATAGCCCGGTGAGATCTGCCCACAGGTTGAACAACACTACTTGGCGTCTGCATCCTGCTCAACGTATACCGTCACCTCTCCCTCTGACAGAGTCAACTCTACACTGCTAACCTGCCAAGGGCTCTTGATACCCAGGATCTGGGCGTATAGATCTTTATCTCTCATAGGGGGGCGTTAATCTACCCAATTAGGGGAAGAGCCGGTTTTTAAACCGATAATTGTCATTACCATATCGATGATATGGAAGTGATGAGTCAGCCGATCAAGCAGTACAGTCGTTATTTTTTCGTTACTAAAGACACTCGGCCATTCAATGAAACTGAGATTAGTAGTGATAATGATGCTGGTACGCGCATAAAAACTTGCTGAGAAGATGGGGCCGCCCGGCAATAAGGAGAGATAACCAAATTTATCCCAGAATTACCAGACCCGTATACATCAATCTATTGGCCGCTTGCCTCTGCCTGCTTATTTGTTTTTCCTGTTCCAGCAGGTTCATCATCAGGAAGATATTGCTTGATCAAGGCAGTGGATCTGTCAGCACTCCTCGCCCGGATGTTGTTTAATCGATAGCCATTCTTTCTCTGACCGAACTTGCCTTAGCCCTACGAAATACTGAAGGCAGGGAGTTTTCTGGATTTGAAAGACAGTCCCTCTGTTGGAAAAGCAGAGCTTGTGCTTAAAGAGCCTCTGATTAATTCTGGATCGGTGTCTGACGGCTGAAAGCTCTCGGCTCTGCGTTGAAAATCTTGGCAATAGCCGGCTATTACCGGCAATTTTCGCTTTGATCCGGAAGATTTCAACTCGTCATCCATCCTATCCAGAATTAATCAGAGGCTCCCTAACCTTTATGGCCAAAAGCTCTCCGGTTCCCACAAAATGTGGCTGAGTAATCATTGATTTGTTGCTGGTTTTAAGCCGTAAGAAGAACGGAAATTAGTGCCTCCCTCGCCCCATCCGCAGGTGAAGGCATGTTGGTCCTGTTCGTGACCATGGAGGCTTTCCCGCTGGTTATTATCTGGCGTTTGGAACAAGGCTGACGTTAGAGCCGACTAGTCCTGTCCTATTTCCATTCAAGCCAATAGCGCATTATCTGTCTGTCCAATAGGCGTTTTACTTATGCACCATCCAATTCTGTCGGCTTCATCCGATGTTCACCAGCTTCGTTACATCTCGGCCATACTCATCGATTCTGCCAGACGCATTTTATAAACTAACCAATTCAGACTTGACTTATAAATACAAATGATTATCATTAATATTCAAAGAAGAGCAAGAGGGTGAACATTATGCATGTGAATATCGATGCCTAGCTGGAGCTTCGGGACCCGCAGATCCGCCTGATGGATGCCGATACAGGACGGGAGATTATGCGGATCGGAGCAGATCAGGTACGCAAGCTTATGGATTGCGGGGATCTCTGTCCCTATGATTTTGATGATCCATCCTGCTCTTGTGGAGACCTGTTGGCGTTGGTGCATATCTCGATAGCCGATGGGAGAGACCTCACCTGATAGCGTGTGCCCACCTATATGGGATATTCGCAACCCGATATCTATCGGCACCAGGGAAAGTCGTTTTAAATAAAGGAAATTCTCATGTGTGATCAATGTGAAAACAGCAACAAGAAATTTGTGGCGATGAAGAGTAACCAGCGTCTGAAATTCTGGGAGATAAAGTCGCATTTCCATTGTGCCATTTTGGGTACCTGCCTCTCCATGGATGAGCTGCGCAAGGTCACGCGTCAGTCCAGTATTGTTATGGAAGGGAGGCCTTCAGATTATGAACTCCACGGCATCATGCTGGGGCAGGTGGATGAGAAGTCGGTAGCGGCGCGCAATCTGCACAAAATGCTGGACCGTAAGTACAAGCGCTGGATTCAGGCGATTCCCCGGTGTTGCGACACACGTCAGTTGGGAGAACATTGGAATCGCGCCATGAAGACAGGTGAGATAGCCGGCCCCTTCTGGACGATCATGTCTCATCCTGATGCCGGCCCTGAGTTGATCTCGCGTGTTTTTGGTGACGTACACATGCTGTCTCATCTCCAGGGTGCATCGAACCGCGCCAGTCTAAAACGCATGAAGTCGCTGGATATTGAGATAGTGAAATTTCGGGAGATGCTTGCCAAGACCCGGCAGCATCACAAAGAGCAGATGACGAGACGTGATGCGTTGATTCAACAGCAGGAGCAGGAACTGCTCGTGCTGATGTCCAGAAGCTCTTACCTGGAAAGAAAAATAAATGCCGAATCCTCTATCGATGGCGAGCAACAAAATGAGTCGCTCACCCGACGTCTGGATTGGGCGGAAAAGCAACTGGCAGGCCGGGATATCAGAAATGCCGAACTCTATGAAGAGATGCTTGGCCTGAAAGAGTTGCTGAAGGAGACGCAAAATGAGCATCTGGCGCTGGAGCAGACCATGATGCTGTTATTGGCGGAAGAACATGAAGGGAATTCGGACCCTGCCCGAGATATCGATCTGAATGGGAAAAGGGTGCTCTATGTTGGCGGACGATCGACTCTTGTACCTCACCTGAGAGCTTTTGTAGAGGCTCATAATGGCCATTTTGACCACCATGACGGTGGGCTTGAAAACAGCCGGGCCGGCCTGCAATGGAATCTTATGGGTGCGGATATGGTGTTTTGCCCGGTGAGCTGCATCAGTCATGATGCCTGCCTTCGTGTCAAACGACATTGCCAAAAGCAGGCCAAGCGTTTTGTTCCGTTACGTAGCTCCGGGCTCTCGGCATTTGCTGGCGGCTTGCGGCGATTTTGTGAGGCCGGTGCCGATGTGCAGAGTGACAGCATTGCAGCTGACACTATCTAGTTTGTTTCAAAGACCATGAGCGAATTAAAAAACAACTAGATTACATCCTGTAGGTCGATAGAGCGTATCGGGACATAGGGCTCCGACTGGAAGTGCCGGATTTTGAAAAAATCGATCGACTGCGTAAAGCCTACCGGGCTAGCCTGGTTCGAGAGCTGTGATGATGCTGAGTCGAAGTGGCGAAAGCGGCAACTGGGAGCGTGCTGACGATATGAATGAAACACTATCAGTCCGCGTATTACGTCAATTGCTCTCCTGTTATTCCAGTATCGGGGAAGATCACCGCGACCTACCATGTCCTGCCAAGCACGCTCTGCCTGCAGTGCGCCATTCGCGGATTACAGCATATGAAGCTTAGATGCTGCGAGATCGATGCCAGGCATGTTCGGATGATTTGCAAACTGAGAAAAGAGGGAGTGAGTTGTCAGAAAATATCGGACCGGCTGGATATCAGTCGGCACTTTGTACGGTTGGTGATGCAAGAGGTGAATTGAATGAACAGAAAAGATGTGGGCAGGCTTGAAAGAACGAGTGAAGCGATAGGGTATCTGATGAGCCGGTTTGCCGTGTATCGGTCCCTGTGGATCGCCAGAGCTATCGTTCATCATCTGGAGGAGCTGTTGATACATGCGGATTTACGCCAGCTGAAGAGCTATGAGCAGATGATTATCACTTGGCAGATGGTGGCAGAGCATATGGAAAAGGAGAAGCCGGGCTCGGATCACGGATGGGGGTTCAGCATCCGATCGCTGTACCGACGGAGAGTGATTGAGAACGGCTGGGCGGCATAGGGGAATGATATGAAAATAAGATCGAAGGGTTACCGGCCCGGTGGTTTTATACTGCCTATCCTCATCACCGGAGTCCTACTCTCTGCAGGGTTGATGTCGCCTCATGAAAATGTGGGTATTCATAATCCGGCAACGAGAGTGTTGATTGTGGGGCCGGAGGAGTTGTATGGCGATATTGATCGGAATGACTATAGGCAGAAGTTGTCAATGGGGGGCTGGAGTAGTGATGCCAATCTGGTAACTGATCAGTCCTCACGCTCATGAGTGTCGGCAGAAACCTGAGCAGGCAGGAACTTCCTTTCATGATTTTGGCGTGCAGCCTGTCTGGCAGATTGTTGATACCCAGGTGCGCTGTCCCACCCGCTCATGGTGGTGAGTGCCTCCATAGAGATGGACCTTGTGAAGTTTCGGCCCCCCCAGTGTCATGGTCGGTAGCCCAGAGAGGACGGGCGGTTGATTATTTGCTAAGAATCCATTTGTCCTGACGGTTGCTATGCAGCCGCTACTCTTGTCACGGGTGCTCATTTACTCCCTAACTGTAAGTAAAATAAAGGATTAATAGCCTCATTACAGGTTATTACATTTTTTTAAAAAGATTATTGACTTTTAGCAAACCATTATATGATAATGAGAAACATTATCATTATCATTATTCAGAAAGAGAGATTCCGGTGTATTGGCAAGACGTGTGGCTTGTCTGCCTTTCAGGCCGCAACAACTGTCCGGTACCGATGGCAGAGCATCAGGTAACAGCAAAATGCGGGCATCGGGAGAGACCAATGCAGGAAGATGACCGAAACGAGAGGGGGCCGTTTCCCCTCGCCATGGCCGCTGAAGGTGACGAAGTTGAGATTTTTTTACTGCGCGGTGGCAAGGGTTTAGAGATGCGGCTGACTTCTCTGGGGCTGAATGTCGGCAGTGAGCTGAGGGTTTCCCAGCGTCAGGGAGGCAGTTTGGTGGTGATCCGCGGTGAGACTCGATTGGCCCTGGGTGCGGGTATGGCGCAGAAGATTATGGTGGTACGGCGTTAATAACAGACAAGGTATTTGGGCGACTTTCAACGATTTCCGGAGCATTTTGGATTTCGGCTATGTGGGTTGGTGAGGTCTGGTCCAATCAGTGTGACAGCTCCCTATGAAGGGAGAGTGGAATTTATCAGTATTGCTCGGGAGGCAAAACGATGTTGGAAAGTTTGAAAGAGATGGCCGTGGGAGATGCTGGCCGGGTGCTTGGATTTGGCGAAGGCAGCAAGGCCTACCGCAAGAAGCTGTTGTCCATGGGGTTGACGCCTGGAGTGGAGTTTAGCGTTACCCGTTACGCTCCGATGGGGGACCCGATGGAGATCCAGGTACGTGGGTTCCGTCTGAGCCTGCGCAAGGATGAAGCGGCCGCTGTGTTGATTGAGAGGCGATAGATTATGGATACCAAATACACTATCGGTGTCGTGGGCAATCCCAACTGTGGCAAGACCACGCTGTTCAATGCGCTGACCGGTGCCAAACAACGGGTTGGTAACTGGCCTGGTGTGACTGTCGAGCGCAAGACAGGTCGCTACCGTTTTCAAACTGCTGAGTTTGAACTGGTGGATCTGCCCGGTACCTACTCGCTGGATGCCTCGGAAGAGAATATTTCCATCGACGAACAGATTGCCCGGGATTATGTGGCTGGACGTGAAGCGGACTTGATCGTCAATATTGTTGATGCCTCGAATCTGGAGCGGAATCTCTATCTGACATCACAGCTGTTGGAGATGAAGGTACCGATGCTGGTGGCCTTGAACATGATGGACATGGCCCGGGAGAGTGGTTATGAGATCGATGTGGATGGGCTTGCCAAGCGCCTGGGTTGCCCGGTGGTCCCAGTTGTTGCGGCAGCAGGGGAGGGGGTTACCAAACTGAAGAGCGTCATCATCGAGGCTGCAGAAGAGAAGCCTGTCCCAGAGCAGAATATTGCCTATAACACGGCGATAGAGCGGTCAATCGAACAATTGTTGCCGGAGATCGAGGTCAAGGCGCGTGAGTATAAGGCTGACCCGCGCTGGTTGGCGGTCCGCTTGCTGGAGGGTGACTCCCTGGCCCTGAGTATTGTCGATGAGAGTTTGCGAGAGCGACTGATCGGGATACAGGCAGAGACCGAGGAAAAACTGGGTGATTATATCGACATCAGCCTAGCTGATGCCCGCTATGGATTCGTCAACCAGGTAACCGGCGATACCGTTCACAAAAAGAGCCAGATCAAGCGCAGCATCTCTGACAAAATCGATCGTGTTGTGCTCAACCGGATGGTGGGTATCCCCATCTTTCTTCTGGCGATGTACCTGATGTTCATGTTCACCATCAACATCGGCGGCGCCTTTATCGATTTCTTCGATATCTTCACCGGCACCATCCTGGTGGATGGTCTGAGTCAGTGGATGACTAACTTGGGATTGCCGCAGTGGCTGACGTTGCTGGTGGCCAATGGCATCGGCGGGGGTATCCAGGTGGTGGCCACATTTATCCCGATCATTGCCTTTCTCTATCTGTTTCTCTCTGCGCTCGAGGATTCCGGTTATATGGCCCGTGCCGCATTCGTCATGGATCGCGCCATGCGTGCTATTGGTCTGCCGGGCAAGGCCTTCGTGCCGCTGATTGTCGGTTTCGGCTGCAATGTGCCGGCTATTATGGCGACCCGCACCATGGAGCAGGAGAGGGATCGCATCATGACCATCGTCATGTCGCCGTTCATGTCTTGCGGAGCGCGGTTGCCGGTTTATGCTTTGTTTGCGGCGGCTTTTTTCCCCACCAGTGGCCAGAACATTGTCTTCGGTCTCTATCTGATCGGCATTGCCGTCGCCGTGCTGACCGGGTTGATCATGAAGAACACGCTTCTGCAGGGGCAGACCACGCCCTTTGTGATGGAATTGCCTCCCTACCATGTGCCAACGGTTAAAGGCGTTCTGCTGCGTACCTGGGAACGGACCAAAAGCTTCATATTCCGTGCCGGCAAGATCATCGTTCCGATGGTTCTGGTGCTCAACGTACTCAACGCTATTGGTACCGATGGTACCTATGGCAATGAAGACAGTGACAAGTCGGTGTTGAGTGAGATTGGCCGAACCATCGCACCGATGTTTTCACCCATGGGCATGACGGAAGAGAACTGGCCGGCGGCTGTGGGTATCTTTACCGGCGTGCTTGCCAAAGAGGCGGTGGTTGGCACTCTGGATGCACTCTATAGCTCACTGGGCGAGGCGGATGATGTGGCAGCGGGTATTGAAGCGGAAGCAGACACCAGCTTCGATTTCCAGGCTGGCATCAATGAGGCATTTGCAACAATTCCTGCCAATCTGGCCGATGCCATGGGCACCTGGAGCGATCCGCTCGGGCTGGATGTCGGTGATGTGAGCAGTACCGAACTTGCCGCCGAGGAGCAGGAGGTCTCTACCGGTACCTTTGGCGCCATGGTCAGCCGCTTTGATGGTGCTGCCGGGGCCTTCGCCTATCTGTTGCTGGTCCTGCTCTACTTCCCCTGTACGGCGGCGGTTGCCGCCGTTTACCGGGAGACCAACATGGGATGGACCCTATTCGTTGCCGGCTGGACCACCGGTCTGGCCTATATCGCTTCGACCATCTTCTATCAAACCGCGATATTCACTCGTCATCCCGGTTTTTCCCTGGCCTGGATAGTCGGCATGTTGGCGATCTTTCTGGTTGTCGTAATGGGCTTCCGTTACTGGGGATACCGTCAGTCGGCTGCACCATTGGGGCAGGCAGAGCGCGTCTGATCCTTTCGGTCCGATAATCAGCAACTATTCAATGGGGGGAGCCTGATGATTCTTTCTGAACTGCGTGACTATTTAAAGACCAACCGGCGTGCCGCACTGATCGATATGGCGCACCGTTTCGATACCGACCCGGATGCTCTGCGCGGTATGTTGAACAAATGGGTGGCCAAGGGGCGTGTGGAAAAGCTGCCCCAGGGGAGTGAGTGCGGTGGCGGTTGTTGTAAATGCGATCCTGCCACGACCGAGGTCTATGCGTGGAAGGAATGATGCAGGCTCGTCTCTGATGGTGGCATCATTGTTGGTGACCGGCATCCACCGGTAGGTCCCTCGGTGTAGCGGTGGGGCCGGCTTTTTACCCATCGTGCGATAGCGCAAGAGAGGGAGCAGCAGGGCTTCCGAACATGGCATCCAGCCATTTGAGGGAGTGCTGCGTAGTCTGCGCCGGGTGAAACGATGATGTGGCGAAGCGGCATGTACGCAGGGCGGTCGGGGCAATAACAGGCTCCCGAAGATTGGGTGCGTTTTTGGGATTGGGGTGTCCCAACGGACCCATTGGACTCATCGCTCTGCGTGACACGCTACGCAAAGAGACACCAGAGGTGCTGCAGCGACTCCGCGATCTGGGGATAAAATCCCTGGTGATGATTACCGGTGACCGGAAACATAAGGCGGAAGTGCTCGGAGCAGAATTGGGCATCGACGAGGTCTATGCCGAGATGGCATCAGAGGAGAACGGGCGTTATAGAACAGATGCAGGAAGCGGGCCGTAAGGTGGCTTTTGTGGGAGACGGAGTCAACGATGGTCCAGCTCTTCTTTCGGCCGATGTTGGCATCGGTATGCCCGGGGGGCCGATGTGGCTCGCGCCACCGCGGATATTGTCTTGCTGAACGATAATCCCTACACCATCGCCGATGCTAGAGAGATCGCACAGAAAACCATGAAACTGATCCACGATAATTTCAATCTGGCGGTTGGCATCAATACCGGCATTCTGGGTGGCGCCATCATGGGCTGGCTCTCTCCCGTCGCCAGTGCCGTACTCCACAATGGTACGACGATCGGTGTTCTACTCAATTCATTGGCGGGCGTGAGCCTATCGAGCGAGAAAGGCCCGGCAGTCTCCCGAAAACTGGAGCACTTAAAAGAAGCGTTTGATCAATAACCATTTGTTGGCATTTGTATAGGCTAGGGCTCTTTTGAGTCGCTTGAGAAATGTTTATTGGGGGCCTGATTTTTATAAAAGACAGCTTAGATTCAGTAACCAATCCACAGAGTAATAATGAAATTGAATTTCAGATAAGGGAAAGATAAATATGTCGATCAATCTGGTTGTTGGTTACGATTTTGGTAATTTGCTGGAAAACCTGAGCCTTGAATTTGTCTTTGCAGATATCAATGCTAATGCGTCCAGTGATGATTACGAGAAATACAAGCTACTGCTCACCTACGAATTCTGAACTATCGGCGCTCGCTGAAAAAACCGGCCTTTTCGATTGAAAAGAGGCCGGTTTAGTGGCGCAGGAGCATTCCAAAGCCAGGACACCCGACCACGGGCAAGAAGAAAAAACTGCACAAGGTGCTGAATTTTGCCTGTGGTTCCGGCTCCTTGCTATTGAATGTGCGTAATTAGTCGACCCTGAAATATTCATAACGTAATGATTTATATAAAATAAGCGTCCGGAAAGGGGTAAAAGCAGAGAAAAACTGGACGAAACAGAGGTAGATAATTGAGCAAATCCAAGACAGCCAATCCCAACCAGCAAAGTTTCCTGCACCAGAACTTACTGGATCAGCTGAACCCCAAGCATCCACTTTTGCTATTGGCCAGACAGATAGACTGGTCATATTTTGATGCTAAATTTGCCCCGCTTTATTCTCATCTTGGAAAGCTCTCAAAACCGATCCGCCTAATGGTGGGCCTCTCGATACTCAAGCATCTGGAAGACCTCAGTGACGAGGTTCTGATTCAACGCTGGATACAAAATCCCTACTACCAGAGTTTTACGGGTGAGATCGAATTCCAGTGGCAACTTCCTTGTGACCCCTCCGACCTGACTTACTTCAGAAAGCGTATTGGCAACGAAGGTTTTGAAAAGGTCCTGGCTACCTCTATCGCCTTACATCAAGAAAAGGCGATCGAAGATGAAATGTGTATCGACACTACCGTACAAGAGAAAAACATTACCTTTCCAACTGATGCAAAGCAGTACCGAAAGATACACGGGCAGTTACTCAAGATGGCCCGAGCAGAAGGTATCGTGCTCAGTCGAAGCCATGAGAAGGAAGTGAAAATTCTCAAGCTCCCCACCCGATTTGCCACACATCCGAGGAATCGTAAAAAGGCACGTAAGGCTGTAAAGCGATTAAAGACCATCAGCGGCCGATTACTGCGTGAAATACAGCGTAAGATGACCGCAGAACAACAGAAATTCTATGCAGAAAAGTTCGCCCTGTGCCAGCGCATGCTGAATCAGAAGCGTGCTGATAAAAACAAGTTGTACAGCCTACATGAACCTCATGTTTACTGTATGAACAAAGGCAAGGCCCAGCAGCGTTATGAGTTTGGCACCAAGGCATCAATCACCACCACAAGGGACGCGGGCATTGTGATTGGTGCCCTGGCTTTTGAGAAGAATGTATTTGATGGTCACACCGTACCTGAGGTCTTGGCACAGGTGAAACGTCTCATCAATCGAGTACCCAAAGTGGGTATTGCTGATCGAGGTTATCGGGGCAAATCAAAGGTTAATGACACCCAGATAGTAACGCCAAAGCCTGCTAGGAAGAATCCCTCAGGAGAAGCCATGTGGCATTAGCCAGAAAACGTTTCAGAAGACGAGCTGGCATTGAGCCTGTGGTCACTTAAAGAGTGACCACAGGCTAAAAAGGAACTTTCTTAAAGGTTTTTCCGGGGATCAGATTAACTTGTCTTATGGCGGCGGCTGCCTTCAACTTCAGAAAATGGATGAGGGAGGTTCTTTTTGTGCTGAAAAATATCATGTCCATACTGTTGTTCCTGTTTGCAAAACAGAAACAACAGTATTATTAAGTGCCTGGAATGAATATTTTAGGATCGACTAATTAGCTGGGAAAGTACGGCGTTGGCAAGATTTTCGGCCAGGAAAAAAACATCACCACCTACAACCTGGCACGGATGAATATGCTGCTGCACGGGGTCAAGGATTCGGAGTTTGAGATACACCACGGCGATTCACTGCTGAATGACTGGGCTATGCTTGCCGAAGAAAATCCCGCCAAAAAAATGGAATTTGATGCGGTGGTCGCCAACCCGCCCTTTAGTTATCGTTGGGAGCCGACCGCTGCGCTGGCTGAGAATTTTCGCTTCAAGAGTTATGGGCTTGCGCCCAAGTCGGCGGCGGATTTTGCCTTTCTGCTGCACTGACCTTCCCCCCATCTTAATACCAAGACTTGGATGAGATAATTCATTCTAAGCGGCCCTATTCACAAAGGCCACAGGTGACAAATAATTTAATGCGCTATGAGGCCGCACGTGATTGTAGTGCTCTCGCCATTGATCAATTTCATGTCTAGCGTCATCAATGGACCTGAACCAATGCTGATTTAAGCATTCATTTCTGAATTTACCGTTTAAGCTTTCTACAAACGCATTCTGAGTAGGCTTACCTGGCTGAATAAAACCTAGCTTAACGCCACTTTTTTTTGCCAGTAGAACATCGCCTTGCTAGTAAACTCAGTACCGTTGTTGCAGATTATTTGATCCGGAGCGCTCCTTAGCTCAATCAGCTGAGTTAAAAAACGAGCGACCTGGTGACCATTGATCGAGAAGTCAGAGAGCTGGCCAATAACTTCTCTTGAGTAATCATCAATCACATTAAATACTCGAAAGCGGCGACCATTAACCAACTGATCACTGACAAAATCCACTGACCAGCGTATGTTTTTACCAATGGGCACAATCATCGGTATTCTTGGTCGTATTATCTTCTTGCGTTTTTTAGTCCTCACTTGAAGACCTTCTTCGTTATAGACTCGGTAGGTCCGCTTCTTGTTTTTCACAAGCCCCTCTCCTCTCAGGAGGCCATGTAAAAACAAATAACCACAACTCGGATGCTTTTTTGCCAGCTCAAGTAACCGTTTGCGTGGAGGCTCATCTTTTCCCCATTGAGTAACGTACCGAAAAGCGGTTCTACTTAAGCCTACTAATTGGCAAGCTCTACGCTCACTTAATTTGAACCGCGACTTAAGGTAGCTCACGATTTGTTTTCTATCAGCAGGCTTTACCACTTTTTTGAGAGCACATCCTTCATCGCCTCAGCTTCAAGCATTTTCTCGGCAAGTAACTTCTTAAGCTTGTTGTTTTCGCTTTCAAGCTCTTTGAGCCGTTTGGCTTCTGAGACATCCATCCCGGCGTACTTGCTTCGCCAATTATAAAAGCACCCGGTTGAAATGCCGAACTGACGACAAATGTCATCAACTTTTACCCCTGACTCATGCTGCTTGATGGCACCAATAATTTGCTCTTCTCTGTAACGCTTCTTCTTCATGTTGAGATCTCCTAATACACAGACTAATTGGAAATCTCATCCTTGTCATGGCTCTATTTCTGGGGGAAAGGTCACTAAAACAGGAGAGTTTACAGAGCGCCAGCAGAGGTTTTCTTCGCTTTGTCTTTCGATGGGCATACTCCGCAGGGCAGGGCACTGTTACTTTCCATTAAGGATTTAAAGCCGGTGGCCAACAAATCGCTTCAGTGGACGGCTAATCGCTGTCGGTGCCGCCCGGTGGCTGTGGCCGGAGAAGGTGTAGTGGATTTTGCCGGGGAGCCGATACGTTTCGTAGAGTGCCTCGTGGTGGTGGCTGTCATTACGCTCTGCGCCGGTTGTCGGGTGCAGAGCGGTGGTCATGCCATCTCCCAGGGTGGCGGCTCCAGGGGAGGATATCCTGCCGGTTTTTCATCCCAGCACGGGCCGATGACAAGGGGGTGTCTCTCCTGATGCCGGGTTTTTCCCTCGGGAACGGCCGCTCTGACCTCGACCATCCAGGGATCGGTGGTGTCGTAGTGCAGGGGGGCACCGGGGGGGGTTGAACCAGAGACAGATGAACGGGCGGCTGTTGCCGGTGTGGTTGAGGGTCTCGGGGATAAAGAACTGATGGGCCGGTTTGATGGCGCTCAGCTCGAGCAGCTGGCGAGATTCCCCGTAGGGTCCGGTGACGGCGCGCCAGACGGGGTTGCGGTAGTGTACTCGACCCTCACAGCCCTCGCCGATGACCGCCTCCAGTCGCCCGTCGAAGAGCAGTAGGCTGACACCGCGTAAGGGGGTGGCAGCAGATCGGCGCCGAGGCCGTAGTGGTTGTGGTAGCGCTCTATCCACTCATGGCGAAACGGGAGCTGGCACTGCAGGTGGTCGAACAGAGCTTCATGAAAAGGGGGATTGGCACGGGGAACCGATGTCTTGTAGTCGGCGATCAGGCGATCCTGGAGCTCAACGGCCAGGGAAAGTGGCGGGTCATCGGAGAGGGCTTCGCGCTTGAGGCGTTCGGTATCGGGCAGGGGCGGACAGGCCGCCAGAGGGCTTTGCTGTCTGGCGGCGTCCCGGAGCTTTTCAGGGAGCGTGCTCTGTCCGCTTTGGAGGTGGCCGATCTTGAGTCCGGTGGCGGGGAGGAATGCACCCTGGAACTGGACGTTGTGGAGTTGGAGGTGGCGGATGGAGGTGTTGTTCCAGGCATCGATGTTTATATCACCATCAGCTGGATCATTTATATTCAGTGAGAGCTGGACATTGCAAAGTTGCAGTTGCCCGATACGAACATCTTCAAAGAAAGGGGCATGCAGTTGGCAGTTACGGATGAATAAGTTATCCACTTTCGATTCCCAGAATGATATTCCAAGCGGATTTTGGCAGCCGTCTATGATGATATTTTCAGCCAGCCCGGCGCCCCAGTGGCGGTTGTTATGATTAATCTGTGTGATGTTTTTCATATGGACAAAACGCACTTTCTTCAAACCGATGTAGATAGCCGAATCCTCCACCAGCACATAGTCCGCCCGCTGTGGTCCGTCGCCGTCGAAATGGCTATTGCGGATGATCAGGCTTTTGAGTTCGCCACCCACCCCGCCGATGACGCGGCTGTTTTCGATAAGGACGTTGGAGGGGTATTCTAGGCCAGCTATGAGCGAAGACTCGATGTCCGAGTCTCGAATAAACAGATCCAGTTGTGAGAGACTCAGACTCCCCGATCTTTGTTGATGAGATTCATTCACCCCCGTTCTCAGTTTGCTGTGCTCAAAAAAACAGCCGGCTGGGCCTGAGTTTGTCTATGTTTACTTCGATCAGTTCAGATTCGACAAAATGCACATTATGCAGTCGGCTTTTGACAAAATCCGTCGAGCCCCAGTAAACCGCCTCATCCAGGTTAAAGTAGACCCGGTTGAAGGCGACATTATCCAGTTCGCTCTCTTTCATCTTTACCCCGATCCAGGTGGCTCCCTCGATGGTGACGTTGGACCAGTCTGCCCGGGTGAGCTTGACGTTGCGCCAATGGAGGTTGCTCAGCGTCACATTTTTCAGCACCAGACCGGTCAGTTCCAGGTCTTTCAGCCGGGTATCGCTGAGCAGGTCGGGGTTTTGCTCCAGGGCCGCGTTGAGGCGTTCGACATCTTGCAGCAGTGCTTTCAGTTCACTGCCGGGGGGTAGCGGGGGTATGAGGCTCATAGCGTTTCCTGGGGTTAACGAGACAAAAAACAGGCTTCCGATGAGGATGAGTCGGTGGGGCAGGGTGATCATGTTTTCTCCTCAGTAGTCATATATTTCACCGAGTAGTTGTTGTTTTTTAGATATTTCCTTAAAATCCGGCACATCGCTTCTCCCGCCTCCCTTGCGCCGGATAACCACGAGCCTGTTCTCACCCTTCCCAGACTCAGACACACTTGCGGGAAAACACCAGGGCGAGTCGTAGTCGTAATGGTTATGCAGGAGGCCGTGTTCGATCTGTTTGAGGTGGATGGAGAGGAAGTACATATATTCAGTCGGGCCTGATTCTTTTTGCCTTAATTGACGTTTCTTGTGCTCCCCCCACGACATCCCCCCTTCCCCTTCAGCAACCTCATACTCCACATCGACCCCACGAACCGGCACGAGCGCCGACCGGCTACCGAGGCTTACTCGCTCTGTCCATTGGCTTGCTTCGCAGGCGGTCTGCTTCAGTTGGATATACCCCTGATAGCCTGCTTTGCCGCCGCTGTGCAGGTGTAGGTGGATCTCATCGAGCATCTTGCCGCCGTGTTCGCTGGCCTTGATCCAGCGCTGATCGAGGCGCAGCCGGAACTGCCTGCCATCGCCTTTCAGGCCGTATTGCAGCGCCTTGTGCTCGCCTTCGTACCAGAGGTAGTCCAGCAACACCGCCATGCGCGGTCTGGTTTGTGCGTCGCGCACGATGTTGACCTTGCCGCTTTCGGTATCGAGCTTCGGCCCCTGAGGGGCCTCCATGCCGTAACCGGCGTGCTCTCCCTCGCGGTTCTGCCGGGTGATGGGACCGCCGGAACCCGCCACCAGCAGGCAGGCGGTGCCGTCCGGGTGGGTGTAGCCATCGGGGTAGTCGCCCCGGGTGGTGATTTTGCGGGTGAGATAGCCGGGCTCGCCGGTGAGCCGGTAAACCCCCGCCCGGTGGCTGTGGCCGGAGAAGGTGTAGTGGATTTTGCCGGGGAGCAGGTAGGTTTCATAGAGCGCTTTGCGGTTGTCGTGGAAACTGCCTTCGTCGAGGTTATCCCGGTCCCCCGGGCCGATATCGCCCGGCGACACGTCATCGGCGTCTATTTTGCTGTTGCCGGTCGTCAGCGGGATATCGGTGGCGTAGTTAACGTAGGTGAAGTGGCTGAGCAGCAGCTTTTCTGCGGACGGGTCTTTTTCAACGGCATTTTGCACCAGGGCCCATTGATCGTCGGTGCAGGCTTGGTTGGCCCGGGGCAAGGAGCCGCCACCGGTGGCTGTGGAGCCGGCATACTCCTCGTCGTCGCCCCAGCCGAGGCCGATCCAGGTCTGTTGCTTGCCGTGGGCGGTGAGCCAGTCACGCCAGGGGGTGATCAGGTGGTGCAGCCAGCAGAGGTTGTCGGCTTTGAAGTTGTCCAGGGTGTGGTAGTGGCCGTAACCGGGACCGTAGAGCAGTGCCGCTTCGTAGATGGTCAGGCCGTGATCGGCGGGGATGCCGGCGTTGGCCGTGGAGGAACATGAACATCCCGTTCCCTTTGTCAAGGCGCGGGCTGATGCCATAGGGCATTTCGTAGGCCTCGTGGTTGCCGTCGATGTAGCAGACCGGCTTTTGGTAGCGGTCGATGAAGTGGTGGATCAGGCTGACGGCGTAAAGGGCGTCGATGTGCCGGGGGTAGCGGTCACGGTCGTTATGGTGCGCCTGGTCCATGGCCCGCCAGAGATCACCGGGGGTGTTGAGGGATTGATGGGCCTCGTGGGCCGGGTCGGCGTTGATGGCGTGGTCGTAGAGATCGCCGGTGAGCAGCAGCAGGTCGATCTCCGGGTCTTTGCCCATGGCGTCGAGCAGGCGTTTCAGGGCGGCGGCGTTGTGGTGGGACTGGGGGCCGAGTGGGGGCGAGGTGGCGGTGTCGGCGCCGGGGATGAGTTGCGCCGGGCTGTCTGGGTAGAGGGCCTGGCGGGATGAGAGGTGCAGGTCGCTGAGGTGGCCGGGGTTGAGCTTGGGTTTGTTACTGATGTAGACAGGGTGACGGCTCTCCAGCCAGAGGCCGCTCTCTGCGGCACCCTCGCTGAAAGGGGTGCCGCCGGTGTAGCGCCCGTCGCCGGTGAGTTCGGGCTGCTTGCGCTGCCGCCGGTCGCAGGGGTTGAGGCGGCTGCGATCGATCTGCTTGCCGCCCTGCTTTTTTGCCTGACTGAAGTAGTCGGCCTGGAGGCGGTCCTGGGGTTCGTGTGAACAGCCGTGGTGTGACTCTTTATCAATGGGTGAGGGGTTCTCCTCTTCGTCGTCGGGGTAGTGCCATACCAAGTTGTAGAGACCCGGGGAGGGGGGCAGTTTATTGAGGTTGACCTGATAGAGCCGGGTGTAGCCGTGTTTCCGGTAGAAGTCGATGATGTCAGGGTGGAGTATGCCGATGCATTTGCCGTTGTTATCACTGACCGGCAGGCCGGTCTCTGAGCTGTTTTTCAGTTCGCCGCGGGGGTATAGGCGGATGTTCTCCTGGGCGGTTTGCCAGTTTTCGTAGATGCGGCCGAGGTCGGGGTGGTGTTTGTCGCTCTCACCCCAGGGTTTGAGGCGGAATTGGGCGTGCAGCCGCCGCAGGGTCATCGGGCCGATGCTTTTTGCCGGGTTGGTTTGGCGCTCGGCGTTGATCGCCTGGTGAAAGGCATCGCTCACCGCGAGGATGATCTTTAGCTGTTTTCCCTGCCCGCAGAGCAATGCCGGGGTGCCCAGGGCGGGGAAGAGGATCAGTGCCTTGTGGGCACGGGATCTGAGGGTGATATCGAGCTTGTCGCGACAGACATTGGCCTGCGCCCAGCCCAGCTCTTCGACGCGGTCGCCATCGAAGGTCACGGCCGGTGCGCCGTCGCCGGTGCGGATGGTCTGGGTGTGGTTGCGATCGGGTCCCTGGCCGTGGAAGAATTGCAGGGTCAGCTTCTTCTCCTCCGGCTGCTGGAATGTCGGGAGATACCCCTGGTAGTTGAGGGCCCCCTGTTTGCCGGATGCCTGCACGATCGCCAGCCCCGGGTAGTCGGCGAACCAGAGTTCGTCGCGGTACTGCACGCGCCAGATGGGGTCCTCCGGGATGTACTCCTGCGGTAGGGGGGGTTGTAGAAGGGCAGTTCGTTGGGATGCTTCTGTTTGATCACCCGGCCGTGGTGCCGCAGGTAGGGTATGGCTTCGAGCAACCGGCAGGCGGGGGCGGTGTAGGTGTTGGCGGCGGGGTTGGGAATCCATTTTTTTTCGTACCAGACAAGGAGGGGTTGCTCGGGTTGTGGATTGAGGTAGGCCCATCGGCCCTGTTTCAGCCAGGCGGCGATCTCTTCGGTACTGTGGCGGTGTGGGGCATGGATCAGGAGGCCGGTGAGTGTCAGGCGGTTGATGGCCAGGTCGATGAAGGGCGCCTGTTCACACATGACGTCTTTGATCGGTAGCAGTTGGCTGTCGTGCATGGTGCGCTCCGGCTGGACGGAGGTTCGGGAAGGGGGCTGTGCCCTTGATTGACCGTCCGTTGGTGAGAATATAATTCCCGTTGACTGGTCGGAAATTACAAAGCCCGGGGGGGCTGTCAAGGCATTTATATCCTTTTCTTCCGACACTGCGGTTGAAGTAGGTTGTGGTCTCAATTAAATATGGCTCAAAATGAGCGAGTCAACTAGTTTCCTCTGGATTGATTTATTCTTTTTTTTCAGATAGATAGGAACCTGAAGTGACGTTGTTAATCAGAAGAGTTCATCGTGTAGGTTTTATTGTGGTTAATATTGAGACTGCTCTTGATTTTTGTCGGAGTCTGTTGGGGTTGAAGGTCCTGGACAACCGGCCTGATCTCGGTTATCCGGGAGCCTAGCTGGAAGCAGAGGCGTTGCAGATACACCTTCTGGAACTGCCGAATCCTGACCCGGTAACCGGACGACCGCTTCATGGCGGGTGGGACCGTCATCTGGCACCGGGAATCTGGTCGAATGCCTCGATGCTGCCGGCCTCTCTTTTGCCCTCAGCCGTTCCGGCCGCCGTGCGCTCTTCTGCTGTGATCCAGACGGGCATGCTCTGGAGTTTATCGAAATTTGATCGTTGTATCAGTGACAGAATTATGTTCTGTTACCTAGAGAATATTTTGTTAAAGGCGTTTATATAATCCAAAGTTACGGCGATAAGAAAATGGTGCGCCAGATCATCATTTTGAACGCACCATTTTTAGAGCCTTCCGGCTCAGAAGAACGCCTAATCAAATGGTTTTGGGGGCGGCGTCATAGCTGTAGAAGCTGGTAGAATAGGCATCAAAAATGATGGCTGATCACCCGTAAGTGTCTTCAGAAAAGCGACAATACTTGCATTCTCTTTCTCGGTGTAATTCTTACCAAGCTGCAATCTGCCCATGATATCCACGGCTTCAGTGAGATTAGCGCCCTCTCCATCATGAAAATAGGGATAGGTCATCTCCACATTGCGCAGGGTTGGCACCTTAAACACGAATCTGTCGGCATCTTTTCCGGTTACAGCAGAAAGGCCTACTGCACTGTTGGATGTCTTGTAAGGCTCAACCACGCCCATTTTCTGGAAAGACGAACCACCTACCGCAGGACCATTGTGGCAGGCAACACAGCCACTTTCTTTAAACAATGTGTAGCCGGCCAACTCAGTGGCAGTGATGGCATCCTTATCACCCAAGAGCCACTGGTCGAACCGTGAGTTGGGTGTGACCAGCGTTTTCTCAAATTCGGCGATAGCCTGGGTTACCATATCGATGTTAACTTTTTCGCTGCCAAATACCTGTTTGAACTCAGTTACATAGGCGGGGATTGAAGTCAAGACATCAATTGCCAATCCATGGGTGAATGCCATCTCACCAGGATTCGCAATGGGGCCTCCGGCCTGTTCTTTCAGGTCTTTTGCCCGGCCATCCCAGAACTGGGCCAGATTCATGCTTGAATTGAGAACGGTTGGTGAATTGATTGGACCCTGTTGCCACTTGTGCCCAATGGAAGTTTTGAGATTGTCGGTACCCCCCATACTGAGGTTGTGACAAGAGTTGCAGGAGATAAAGCCCGACTTGGATAGCCGGGGATCAAAATAGAGTTTCTTACCCAGTTCCACTTGAGCAAGATTAATCTCCTTGATTGGAGGGATGGGTTGGATTGGCTCACTGGCAAAAACTGCTGCAGAAGAGAGTGATGCAGCAACAAGAACAAACGGAATGACAGATGACATCGGTTTCATATTCCCCACCTACCGCTATGGAAAAGAGATGCGACCTTGTGTGCAGGGGAAACAACCGGCAAACAAGGGAGGGCTTTGGATAAACCCCTATTACAACAAGGTGAAAGCTAGAATTATACTAATTCTATGTCATTGACAATTATCAATGATAATAAAATTATTATCCTAATGAGATTGTTCACGAATTTTCAGGGGCGGCGCTGACTTTGTCAGCCCAAGGTAAAGATCTGGCATTAACTGCAAGTCATGTACAATCAGTGTCAAATCCATAATTCTATAGCTTTTATAATTCTCCACTCACAAACAATTTTTAGATCCCTGTATGGTACATAATCGTCAAGCCGAGTCTCGCCCCCACACTGACCGCCGGGACTGGCATAATCTGCATAAAATGCTGCCTTATCTTTGGAATTACCGGGGTCGGGCGCTGTTGGCTCTTGGCTGCCTGGTATTCGCCAAGATGGCCAATGTCGGCATTCCCATGATACTCAAAGAGATTGTCGATCTGCTGGACCGCCAGGACAGTCTGGAGCTGGTGTTACCGGTTTCACTGTTGTTGGCCTATGGCGTGCTGCGGCTGAGCAGCTCACTGTTCAATGAGCTGCGGGATATCGTCTTTGCGCGGGTTCGCTATCATGCCATGCGTCGCCTCTCGACCGAGGTCCTGACTCACCTGCATCAGCTCTCACTGCGTTTCCACCTCGAACGCCGGACCGGGGCGATCAGCAGAGACCTGGAGCGGGGGACCCGCAGCGTCAGCTCGATTCTCAACTATATGGTTTTCAGCATCATTCCGATGCTGGTGGAGTTTACGCTGGTCGCCGCTATCTTGCTTGTTAACTATGATCTGGTGTTCACACTGATCACTTTTACAACGATTGGGATATTTATTGCCTTTACTTTTGTGGTGACAGAGTGGCGGATGGATTTCCGCCACACTATGAACCGCCTTGAATCCGAGTCGAATTCCCAGGCCCTGGATAGCCTGATCAACTACGAAACAGTGAAGTACTTCGGCAATGAGCAGCTGGAGTTGGATCGTTTTGACAATACCCTGAACGGGTGGGAGGAGGCGGCGGTGATGAGCCAGACCTCCATGTCTCTGCTCAACTTTGGCCAGGGGGCGATTATTGGCCTGGGCGTTACCGTCATTATGTTTTTTGCTACCCAAGGGGTGGTCGATGATTCCATGACCATTGGCGATCTGGTGCTGGTCAACGCCTTCCTGTTGCAACTTTTTATTCCGCTCAGCTTCCTTGGCATGGTCTACCGTCAGATCAAATATTCACTGGCGGATATGGATTTGATTTTCAAACTGATGGAGCGGTCGCCAGAGATCGTTGATCGCCCGGATGCTTCAGCGTTGCAGCTGAATGGCGGTGAAATACGCTTTGAGTCGGTTAACTTCTCCTATCAGCCGGATCGGAAGATTTTGCACGGTGTCGATTTCACCATCCGTCCGGGAGAGAAGGTGGCAGTGGTGGGTCATAGTGGCGCCGGTAAATCGACGCTTTCGCGGCTTCTGTTTCGCTTTTATGATGTCAGCGCGGGGAGACTGCTGATCGATAGCCAGGATATCCGGGATGTGACTCAGGAGAGTCTGCGCGAGGCTATAGGTATAGTTCCCCAGGATACCGTGCTGTTCAACGATACTATCTACTACAACCTTGCCTATGGTCGATTGGACGCGACCCGTGAAGAGATCGAGATGGCTGCCGAGATGGCCCATATCCGTGAGTTCATCGACTCTCTACCCCTGGGGTATGAGACGCTGGTGGGCGAGCGTGGCCTCAAACTCTCGGGTGGCGAGAAGCAGCGCATTGCCATTGCCCGGGCTATTCTCAAGCGTCCCCGCATTCTGGTATTTGATGAGGCAACTTCGTCACTCGATACCAAGACTGAACAGGCGATTCAGGAGACCATGGGCCAGGTGGCCGAGAATCACACCACGCTGGTAATTGCCCACCGCCTCTCAACGGTAGTGGATGCAGATCGTATTCTTGTGATGGAGAAAGGGCAGATTGTCGAGCAGGGGACCCATCGCCAGCTACTCGATATCGGCGGTATCTACCGCGATATGTGGTTGCTTCAGCAGGAAGAGCGTGATGCTTTGTTGCAGGAGACAGAGTGAAGATCTACCTGGTCGGCGGCGCGGTCCGTGACGAACTGCTGGATATCCCGGTTAAGGACCGGGACTGGGTTGTCGTCGGGTCGACCGAAGATGCGATGCTGGAACAAGGTTTTACCCGGGTTGATGCCGATTTTCCGGTGTTCCTGCATCCTGAAACAGGTGAAGAGTACGCCTTGGCCAGAAGAGAGACTAAGTGTGGACCCGGCTATAAGGGATTCGATATCCATGCAGGGCCGGATGTCACACTGGAACAGGACCTGGAACGGCGGGATCTCACTGTTAATGCGATGGCCATGGATGGCGATGGAACGATTGTTGACCCTTTTCATGGCAGGGATGACCTGGATGAAGGTTTTTTACGTCATGTCTCCCCCGCATTTGTTGAAGATCCGGTTCGCTTGTTGCGGATTGCCAGGTTTGCCGCAAAACTGGGGCGCTGGGGCTTCCGGGTGGCCCACGGCACTCAGGGTCTGATGAAAAAAATAGCGTTATCCGATGATCTCAAGGCGCTGAAGCCGGAGCGGCTCTGGCAGGAGATGAAACGGGCTTTGGCGGAAGATCAGCCATGGCAGTTTTTTCAGGTGTTGCATCGCTGTGGTACTCTTGGTCGGCTGATACCGGAGTTGCTGGAGGCGATGGGTGATCCGTCAGGTCATGGTAAAAACCGGCAGATTCCTGCCATTGACGCATTGACCCGGGCCGCCGGTGCCACCGCTGATCCCCGCGTTCGCTTTGCCGTACTCTTCTACCATGCCGCAGCTGCTCCAGAGGGTGATGCCGTTGTTCAGCGACTGAGGGCTGAGCGGGAGTTCTCTGATCCCCTGGCGATGCTGCGTGCTCTGAATAACTGTTACCGGATGCTCCCCGAAGGTGGGGCTGAAGCTATTTTTGACCTGCTGATAAAAGGACGGGCCTTGCAGCAGTCTGAGCGCTTCTGGCGGTTTATCACCGCTTGCACCGCTGTCTGGCCTGATGAGGCAGATAGGCTAAAAGTAAAACTGGAGGCGGCACTGCATGCTGCTGCCAGCGTTTCTGCCGCCGACCTTCAGGCTGAGGGGTTGCAAGGGCGGGCGTTTGGCAGTTTACTGGCGCAGCGAAGGCTGGAGGCGGTGCGGGCGACAGTGACATGATAGAGTATTCAACGGTGAATGTAACGGTGTAAGTCCTAATTAAAGCTTGTGGATACTCCATGCCCTCTTGTTAATCTCGGCGAGAAGTTACCTGAATCCCTGCTAACCGTTTGAGCGCAATCAACTATGGCTGTAGCGACCGATGACCATCTGAAGCGTCCCGAGTATCCAGGCGAAGGCCTGCTGACCTCGCTGATGAACCGCTCTTCAGTACTGCGCATTCTGGTGGCTGGCCGTCTGCTGGTGCCCTTGGGCGCATTGGCTGCTTCTCTGGTTATTCATCTGTTTATCTCGATATTGATCTTCTTAGGTGTGGGTGCCGATTATGGCATTGCAGCCCTGGACCTTATGACGGGACTTTTCTCCTTTGGTGCCATGCTGGTGGGGGCTGTCCGGTTGCGCACTCAGTTACTCAAGCCATTGGCTCAGCTGGAGAAATCGGTGGCTGACGTCTGTGAAGGCGAGCCATGGTCTACCTTGCCGATGGATTACGCCGGTGTTTTGGGGCCGGTAACCAGAGACCTGGACAGTCTCAGTGGTGAGTTGATCGATCTGTATGAAGATATGGACAACCGGGTTGCAAGGCAGACCAAGCGGCTCTCCCAGCAGACCGTTTCACTGAAGTTTCTTTACGATGTCGCCTCCAGTATCAATAAATTTGAAGATGTGGATGAATTGTTGCTGCGTTACCTGCCCGTACTTAAGGAGATCCTCCATGGAAAGGCGGTGACGGTACAACTGACTACCACTGATGGAAAAATGCGTCTGGTGGGCAGTCTTGGGGCTGATGATATTTTGTTGACCGAGGCGGATCAGTTGCCGATTGCGCTTTGCCAATGCGGCAAGGCGCTCTCCAGCGGTGAGCTGCTGTGTGAGCACGATGCAAAGGAGTGCTCTGTTCGCAATAAGCGCCGAATGTATGGTCACGATGAGATGGAGGTGGTGAGTATTCCACTGGAATATCATGGTGACATTCTGGGTATCTACCGTATCTACGTGAAGCTGGACGCCCTAGAAGGGCGTGAAGATCTGCTGGACTTGCTCTCTACCATCGGCAGTCATCTGGGTATTGCCATTGTCAAGCAGCGTTCCGATGAAGAAGCCCGCTGGCTCTCCATTATCCAGGAGCGTACCGCCCTGGCTCACGAACTGCATGACTCCCTGGCCCAGACCCTGGCCAGCCTGCGGTTTCAGGTGCGGATGCTGGATGAGACCCTGGAGCAGGGGCAGGAGGGTGCCCAGGCACGGAGGGAACTCGAACGTATTGGCAACGGCCTGGATGAGGCCCATGCCGAGTTGAGAGAGCTCCTCAACAGTTTCCGTGCGCCAGTGGATCAGCGAGGCCTTGAACCTGCTTTGGAAAAGCTGACGGAGCGTTTCCGCCAGGAGACCGATACATCGATCTTTTTTCAGCGGAGTTGCCGCCAGGCGAATCTGGATGCCAGTGAAGAGATGCAGCTGTTGCGTATTGTTCAGGAGTGTCTGGCCAATATACGCAAACACGCCAAAGCCCATACCGTACGCGTCCTGCTCAACTGTAAGCCAGAAGGAGAGTATTTGCTGCTGGTGGAAGATGACGGTGTCGGCTTCGACAATGTTCAGGTTGATGGCCGCCCCGGAGAGCATATCGGACTTTCGATTATGGAAGAGCGAGCACGGAGGCTGGGTGCCAATCTGAAGATTGAGAGTGAACCGGGAGAGGGTACGCGGGTGGAGCTGACCTATATTACCGGCACTGTGAATAGTGCTGTTGAAAACCCGGAGAGTCACTGATGCGAATACTGCTGATCGATGATCACGCCCTGTTTCGGGTTGGACTTCAGGAGCTGTTGCAACGACGTGGGATCGATGTCGTTGCTGCGCTTGGTGATTGCCGGGAGGGGATCGACCTGGCAACGGAGGCAAAGCCGGATGTGGTGTTGCTGGACATGCGCATGCCCGATATGAACGGCATAGAGGTGCTTCGTGAGCTGAGGAAGCGAGAACTCTTGATGCCTATTGCCATGTTGACCACCAGCCGTGACGAAACAGATGTGATCAACTCCCTGCAAGAGGGAGCTCAGGGGTATCTGCTGAAAGATATGGAACCGGATGATCTTATCGCTGCATTGGAGAATATTGTCAGTGGCAACGCTGTTGTGGCAAATGAGCTGACCAGTGTTTTAGCCAAGGCGGTGAAGGGCGAATTCCATGAGTCATCCGCCCAGGCGGCGTTTGCCAACCTGACCCCCCGTGAGCGGGAGATCCTCTGTCATCTGGCGGATGGCCAGAGCAACAAGGTGATCGCCAGAAACCTGGGTATTTCCGACGGCACGGTGAAACTCCACGTCAAGGCGATCCTGCGAAAGCTCGATGTCCACTCCAGAGTGGAAGCGGCAGTGATCGCCGTTGAGCAGAGCCTCTGTCCGCGTGATGGCTGAAGTTGGTCTCTTCCTTCTTGCGTGCTCATGCGCCCCTTTTTTTAACGGGTGCTACCTATACTGCCGCAGATACCACCACTCGAAATACCGCTTCAGCCAGTGAAAGGCGCGCATCTGGGGCAGCACGATATTGTGTTTCAAGGTGCGCACCACCAGACTGCCGGTAGTCTGGCTGTCAACGATGCAGATCAATTCGACCTTGAAGGTTTCCGAGGGTGCTTCGCCGTTTAATTCCGCAACAAGATTGGCTGCCGCCGCCGCGGCTTGCAGGTCGGCCATATGCGCCTGCTTCGGCATCCAATCCGGGCCGGGGAAGCTGCCTGAGTCTCCGGCGACATAAACGCCCTTCATACCTTCGACACGGCAAAATTTATCTGCCCGGATCAGGCCGCCTTCAGAACGGGGGAGGTCAGTGTTATCAAACCACTTGTTGCCTGTCATACCCGGCATAAAGAGGATCAGGTGGGCATCAAATTCACCGCCTTCGGTGATGATTTTGCTCTCGGTGAACCCTTTGATCTTGTTTCCCAGGTGAGTATCTATATCCCTTTTTTTCATCTCGTTGAGCAGGCCTTTTACCGCCCTGGGCCCCAATCGGTTGCCGGGACTAGGGGCCGGGGTGAAGAACACCAACCTGAAGTTGTCACGTTTACCATCGAGACGCAGTTTACGGTCGATGCCAAAGAGAAATTCGAACATCGGGCCACCACGCATGGCGGATGGCTCCTTGGGGTTTCCGGAGAAGCCGACGGCAATGGTGCCACTTTCCAGCTGATTCAGCCGGTCACGGATTTTTACCGCTGCCGGAATGCCTTCGCAGGGGGTAATGGTATGCTCTATGCCCGGCAGTTTTTTGATGAACTGTCCGCCAGAACAGATGATCAGTCCGTCATTGGTTATTTCACCGTTATCGGTGAGCAGGGTGCGTCCATTGTCTTTGAGACCCGTGGCAGAACCCTTGTGATATTGCACCTTCATGCGCTGGAAAAAGTTGTCCAGTGAGATTAGCAGGTCTTCCGGCTGGCGCAGGCCGGACGGAATCCAGATGGTCCCCGGCAGATAGGTGAATTCAGGTCTTGGTGCCACCAGGGTGATTTCCATCCCGGGATCTGCTGCACGCAGTTTTTGCACGGCAGTCAAGGCTGCAAAACCAGCACCGACAATTGTTACTCTATTCATTTCATTCCTCACCATATTCTTGTTATTGACCGGTCTGTGCCGGATGTTGTTTTCTGGCATAGATCATATAGCAGGCGCTACAGCTATACGAATCCATATCTGAGGAAATTACCGTTCATCAGCTATAACTATGCACTATGACAATCTCAGTTTTTGATCTCTTTACCATCGGTATAGGACCTTCCAGTTCACACATGGTGGGCCCCATGCGGGCAGCACGGCGATTTGTTGAAACCCCGGGCAGAGAGGGGCTGGCTCCCCCGGGAGGAACAGATTCATATCGAGCTTTTGGCTCTTTGAGGGCGACGGGGAAGGGTCATGGCAGTGATAAGGCGATTTTACTGGGGCTTGAGGGAGCAACACCGGAGTTAGTGGATATAGAGGCTATTGAACAATGCCTCGTGACGATTCGCTGTAACTAGAAAATCATGCTGTTGGGTGATCGACCGATCAATTTTGATGAGTCCACTCAACTGCTGTTGCATAAGCGAAAAGCTCTCCCGGGACATGCCCATGGCATGGTTTTTACCGCTGATGACGGGAGGGAAATGAACTCTGCAGCCGGGTTTACTATTCTGTTGGGGGCGGTGCCGTGATGGCGTCATCAGAGCGTCAGGATGATGTGTTGGTGGCGTTGGCCTACCCCTGTAATAGTGGAGATGGGATCCATCGCCGGTTACTGGGGATGCGTGACTGCGTGGAACGCGGTTGCAGAACCGAAGGCATACTGCCCGGTGGCATGAAAGTAAAGCGCAGGGCGGGGGCCATTCTATCGAAGGCTGGTTGCCGAATCCCCTGGTAGCTTGGTCCCATTGGGCACCATGGGCTAGGTCAACCTGTTCGCGCTGGCAGTGAATGAGGGAAATGCGGCCGGTGGACGGGTGGTGATGGCGCCGACGAATGGCGCGGCGGGGATGATGAAGCTGTGGTGCGCTTTCTGCTGCCGGCGGGTGCTATTGGCATACTCTACAAAATGAACGCCTCCATATCGGGGGCGGAAGTGGGCTGTCAGGGGGAGGTGGGGGCTGCCTGTTCTATGGTTGCCGGGGCATTGACCGAAGTACAGGATGGGACGCCGGAGCAGGTAGAGAATGCCGCCGAAATAGGTATGGAGCGCAATCTTTGGCTCACTTGCGATCCGGTTGGCGGATTGGTTCAGATTCCCTGTATCGAACGCAATACCATGGGTGCCGTAAAAGCGATCAATGCCTCCAGGCTGGCTCTGCGGAGGGATGGCCAACACTACGTCTCACTGGATAAGGTGATCAAGATCATGCGCGAGACCGGTAGAGATATGAAGACCAAATATAAAGAGACGGCCGGGGTGGTCTGGCCGTTAACGTCACTGAATGCTGAGTGGTTTGCACTTTTTTCTTCTTGTCATCACGCTCAACTTGGAAGCACGTCCTTATTTCGTATGGGTCGCCGAGCGTTAAAATCCGCTAAAAGGCGATTAATATTGCCTTGTATACACTGATATCAGTCACCATATCCTCCCAATGGGATGAATCCTTGTTTTATCCCCGATATGATAGGCATCCCTGAGCCTTTTAGCAGCTGAATCCGAAATGACCGCACTCTCCATAAAAAACCTGAAAAAGGTCTATAAAAATGGCTTTGAAGCCCTAAAAGGTATTGATCTTGAAGTGGAGAGAGGAGACTTCTTTGCCCTGCTGGGACCGAATGGTGCCGGTAAATCCACCGCTATCGGCATTATCAGTTCCCTGGTAACCAAGAGTGCCGGCACGGTCAAGGTTTTCGGCCATGATCTGGACGCTGACCCGGAAGGTGTAAAATCCTGCATTGGCCTTGTTCCCCAGGAGTTTAACTTTAACCAGTGGGATCCGGTGGCAGAGGTTGTGGTCAATCAGGCTGGATATTATGGCATTGCCCGCAAAGAGGCATGGCGGCGGGCGGAAGAGAGCCTGCGGCAACTGGATCTTTGGGACAACCGTAACCTGATGTCGCGAAACCTCTCCGGTGGCATGAAGCGGCGGCTGATGATTGCAAGGGCACTGGTTCATCGCCCTGAGCTGCTGATTCTGGATGAGCCAACAGCAGGAGTGGATATTGAGATTCGCCGTTCGATGTGGGAGTTCATGAGGGAGCTGAATCGTCAGGGTACGACGATTATTCTGACCACCCACTATCTCGAAGAGGCCGAAAGCCTCTGTCGCAATATCGCCATTATCAACCAGGGAAAGATTGTTGAGCATAGCCGGATGGACGCACTGCTCAATCAATTGCACAATCAAACCATTGTGCTCAATCTGAAACAATCATTGGATACATTGCCGGAACTGGACGGCTATGGTTTGACGCAACCGGATGGAAATATTCTTGAAGTCGAGATTGGCCGGGGTCAGAGTATCAATGAGATGTTTCAGCTTCTTTCACAGCAAGGCATCGAAGTAACCAGCATGCGCAACAAGCAGAACCGTCTGGAGCAGCTGTTCATCAATATGCTAAAGAATAGCCGCAATGGGGGTGTCCAGTGAACCGCTACAGTCGCTACTGGGTCGCTTTCAAGGCCATTCTCGTCAAAGAGATTCTGCGCTTTATCAGAATCTGGATTCAGACGGTGCTGCCTCCGGCAATCACAACAATTCTTTACTTTATTATTTTTGGGAACCTGATTGGCCAGCGTATCGGCGAAATGGATGGGGTGCGCTATATCGACTTCATTGTGCCGGGGTTGATTCTGATGGCGGTGATAACCAACTCTTACTCCAATGTGGTCTCCTCCTTCTTCAGCAGTAAATACCAGCGCCATGTGGAGGAGTTGCTGATATCGCCTGTTCCCAACTGGGTGATTCTCGGTGGCTTTGTGGGTGGGGGTGTTGCCCGTGGCATGGTGGTGGGCCTTACGGTAACGGTTGTCTCCCTGCTATTTACCGACCTGCACATTCTGAGCTATGGCTGGACCCTGACTGTCGTTGTTCTTACCTCGACACTTTTTGCCTTGGCAGGCTTCATTAACGCAATTTACGCCAACAGTTTTGATGACATCTCTATTGTGCCCTCATTTATTCTCACGCCGCTGACCTATCTCGGCGGTGTCTTCTACTCTATCCACATGCTTCCGGAGTTCTGGCAAAATGTCTCACTGGCCAATCCAATCTTTTATATGGTGAATGCGTTCCGGTACGGCCTGCTTGGTATGTCAGACACCCATATCGGGGCAGCCCTGGGTATTATTTTACTGTTCATTGTCGGGCTAACCGGTTTCAGTCTTTATTTGCTGAAACGGGGTATAGGGATTAAGAGTTGAACAGGGCCTGACGGATTTTGGAGTGTTTTAAGAGTCCATCCCCTCTTGCAAATATCCACGGCAATTAATCGACATTCAACATGAATTTTGAATATATCAGCCCTTATCATGTGATATCAAGTGGACTGTATCCCCCACAACACCGGGGCGATTGAGTACATGGGTATAGATCATTATCTCACTCGTAAAGCGCACGAGAAGGGAATGGTGTGTGGTACGGACATGATTGAGAGGCTCCTCACTTTTGCGTTTTTTGATACAGCTCAACTCATCAGGTGTCAGCTGACGTGCAGTAGTGGGGTGATCGACCTCGAGTTGCTTGGCAGAGTCCAGCCAGTATTGCCAGTCAACATCATTACAGACGTTGGTTAACAATTGTTCACAATATAAAATCCGTATAGCTACTATACACGGATGAAATTGCCGGCCTGCGAGGAATGCTACTTACTTAAGTTTTTTGGGTGCCGTTTCCCCGAATATTCTCTCGCGCAATAGCCCTGGGTTTGGTAAGTAGCGGGAATTGCCTGGGTCTTCGTTTTATAGCTCGCGGCTCCATACGTCCCGGTTATTTTCCAACCTGCTGCTGTGCAATGAGGATAAAAAGGCCATCAATTTTGTCAATGTCGTAACGACCGCTTTTTTGCCACACAACCCATAGCTGCAAAGTATGCTTGAAGCTAGGTTGTCGAGGAATGATGTCAGCCAGTAATGCCGGCTGAGCCATCAGTAAACGGATCAAGTTGTAAGCCAAAAGATAGACCCACAGCTCTTTTTCCGCCATTTCCGGTGTGCGACAACTTAATGTTTCCATTCCCAGAGTGGTCTTGATGTTGCGTATATCTAACTCTACCTGCCAACGGTTCCGATAGAGTGCCTTTAGGGCGGCTTTGCTCGTACTTTTTGAGCAAAGTAGTGTTGTCACCAGGATCTTACCGCCAGCACGCAACTCCCGCACTTTCAATCTATCGGGGGTTTGATCATACTCTGCCTGACTCATCCAGGCGGGTTTGACTTTTGGCTTGTCTATTTCGATAAGATGATCTCGCGGGCCCAGACGCTCTCCTTGGCGAAAATCCGTGCTGCGCTGCCGTGCCGTGAACCATATTGCTCGAAAACGCCATCCACAGCACTGCTGTTCCACTTATTTTCAGCGAAAACAATAACCCCAATTGAGGCGAGGCTATCTGCAGATCCGGCGGAGGCCTAAACAGCTGTATCAAGTCTCGCTTAGCAAATAAATCCAGATGGATCAGTCGACTCATCTGCTGAAGACTTTGGCTGATTCTTGCCTGAAATTTTAAGTACGCCAGTATCAGGTAAACACATAGTACCACCCAAACCTGCGTCATGACAGCATTATCCGTGTTACCCATAAAGGCTTTGATCTTGAGATTCTGCTTAATCCATTTAAAGAACAACTCAACCTGCCAGCGTTGCTTGTAAATATCGGCAATAGTCTTTTCTGACCAGTCAAGGTGGTTGGTAATGAAGACATAATACTTATTGGTTTTGGCATCATAAAAACCGACTCGTCTGACCGCCATCGGGTTGTTTTTTCTAGACTGATCAGAAGTGTACTATAATTTGGTCGCTGGTAATTCCCTGTGATTTATTCACTGTTCGTCGTTCCAGTACACGGGTATTTTGCATTGCTTCGAATTCGTGTGACAAAAAATATTCCTTTTTCAGTCAACTGGTTATGCTAGGTGTAGTCGGCATACCCCTTGTCGAAGACGAGCACACTGCCTTTAGGCAAACTCATGAGTTTAGCCTGTGTTTGGTCACCAGTTTTATCCAAAGTAGCGGCCAGCAAATGCTGGAATCAAACCGGTACGGGTGATCGGAATGACCAGAATGCACCGTCCAAATAGGAATGACGTCTCCGCCTGTTATAGAAGATTTCGATGAACCTGAACAGGCTTTTCTTGGCCTCGTTTTTTGTTCGGTAGTCCTCGTGATCAACTAGATCAAAGTGACGTTTAAGCCTGTCTGTCGCTGGTTGCAGAGTATTCTTTGGGTCGGTTGTAATGACGAACTTTTTGGCCATCTTTGACTGAATACTGTGCTTGCTCATCAGCCTGGCAACACGATTAACACCGACCTGTTCACCGGCATCAACCAGATCTTGATGTATCATAGGTGAGCCGTAGATCTTACGACTGGCTTTATGAAACAGGCTGATTTTGCTCACGAGTTGACGATTGCACTTAGCTCGGGTGCTTTCCAGTCTGTCTCGCCATGCGTAGTACCCGCTGGGTGATACCTCCAGTGCCTAGCAGAGTCGGGTAACGTTACACTCCATACTGTTAGCTTGGATAAAAGGTGTACTTCACTTCCGCTCCTTTGCAAAGTACACCGGCTTTTTTTAGTATTTCAAGCTCCTCCTTTAGCCGCTCGTTTTCCTGTCGTAGCGTGGTAAGCTCTCTTTGATCTTCTTTAACTTTGGCCTGCCTAGTTTACCAGGAAATGCCTGCTCTCCTTTGCTTTGCAACTGCTCCTTCCATTTATAGAGTTGGTTTCTTCGGATCCCAAGCTCCAGGGCTATCTCTGAGGCAGGCTTGTCAGACTCATCCATCAGTCTCAGCCTCCTGCTTGAACTCTCCTGTATAGGTTTTATATGGCTTGCGCTTTCTAGTCATTTGAACACTCCTTAAGCGACATTGTCGCTGATTAAAAGTGTCCGTTAAACTGGGGGAGGTTCAGTATGACCCCTGTGGTATTCGCAAATAGAGCTTAGAATGAGAATCTCATCAAAGTTGTGGTGTTATTCTAGGGGAAAGGTCACTAAAACAGGAGAGTTTACAGAGCGCCAGCAGAGGTTTTCTTCGCTTTGTCTTTCGATGGGCATACTCCGCAGGGCAGGGCACTGTTTAAAACCGGTGGCCAACAAATCGCTTCAGTGGACGGCTAATCGCTGTCGGTGCCGCCCGGTGGCTGTGGCCGGAGAAGGTGTAGTGGATTTTGCCGGGGAGCCGATACGTTTCGTAGAGTGCCTCGTGGTGGTGGCTGTCATTACGCTCTGCGCCGGTTGTCGGGTGCAGAGCGGTGGTCATGCCATCTCCCAGGGTGGCGGCTCCAGGGGAGGATATCCTGCCGGTTTTTCATCCCAGCACGGGCCGATGACAAGGGGGTGTCTCTCCTGATGCCGGGTTTTTCCCTCGGGAACGGCCGCTCTGACCTCGACCATCCAGGGATCGGTGGTGTTCGTAGTGCAGGGGGGCACCGGGGGGGGTGAACCAGAGACAGATGAACGGGCGGCTGTTGCCGGTGTGGTTGAGGGTCTCGGGGATAAAGAACTGATGGGCCGGTTTGATGGCGCTCAGCTCGAGCAGCTGGCGGGATTCCCCGTAGGGTCCGGTGACGGCGTGCCAGACGGGGTTGCGGTAGTGTACTCGACCCTCACAGCCCTCGCCGATGACCGCCTCCAGTCGCCCGTCGAAGAGCAGTAGGCTGACACCGCGTACAGGGGTGGCAGCAGATCGGCGCCGAGGCCGTAGTGGTTGTGGTAGTGCTCTATCCACTCATGGCGAAACGGGAGCTGGCACTGCAGGTGGTCGAACAGAGCTTCATGAAAAGGGGGATTGGCACGGGGAACCGATGCCTTGTAGTCGGCGATCAGGCGATCCTGGAGCTCAACGGCCAGAGAAAGCGGCGGATCATCGGAGAGGGCTTCGCGCTTGAGGCGTTCGGTATCGGGCAGGGGCGGACAGGCCGCCAGAGGGCTTTGCTGTCTGGCGGCGTCCCGGAGCTTTTCAGGGAGCGTGCTCTGTCCGCTTTGGAGGTGGCCGATCTTGAGTCCGGTGGCGGGGGGGAATGCACCCTGGAACCGGACGTTGTGGAGTTGGAGGTGGCGGATGGAGGCGTTGTTCCAAGCTCGTGGGTAGCTGATAGCTGACTTTTCCGATTCGAGTTCCACTTTCACATCGCATAGCTGGAAAAGCTCCACTTGCGCTCTTTTCAGGTAGGGCTCCGAGAGTACGCAATTACGAATATGGAAATTCTGAATACGCGTTTTTTTGCCGATAGTCAGAGAGGAGGAGGCTTTACAACCATCGATAATCACTGTCTCTACTTTGCCAAGCCCAATACCACTGCCTAGGAGCCCGTCATGGAGGTATTCGTTATTCTTCAGATGGATAAAACGTGCGCGGGGGAAGCCGGTGCTTATTTTGGAATCTTCCACCAGCACATAGTCCGCCCGCTGTGGTCCGTTGCCGTCGAAATGGCTGTTGCGGATGATCAGGCTCTTGAGTTCGCCACCCACTCCGCCGATGACGCGGCTGTTTTCGATAAGGACGTTGGAGGGGTATTTCAGCGGGCCTATGATCGAAGACGCAATGTCCGAGTCTCGAATAAACAGATCCAGTTGTGAATGGCCCAGACCCCCCGATCTTTGTTGATGAGATTCATTCACCCTCGTTCTCAGTTTGCTGTGCTCAAAAAACAGCCGGCTGGGCTTGAGTTTTTTGATACGTACTTCGATCAGTTCAGATTCGACAAAATGCACATTGTGCAGACGGCTTTTGACAAAATCCGTCGAGCCCCAGTAAACCGCCTCATCCAGGTTAAAGTAGACCCGGTTGAAGGTGACATTATCCAGTTCGCTCTCTTTCATCTTTACCCCGATCCAGGTGGCCCCCTCGATGGTGACGTTGGACCAGTCTGCCCGAGTGAGCTTGAGGTTGCTCAGCGTTACATTTTTCAGCACCAGGCCGGTCAGCTCCAGGTCTTTCAGCCGGGTATCGCTGAGCAGATCGGGGTTTTGCTCCAGGGCCGTGTTGAGGCGTTCGACATCTTGCAGCAGCGCTTTCAGTTCACTGCCGGGGGGTAGCGGGGGTATGAGGCTCATAGCGTTTCCTGGGGTTAATGAGACAAAAAACAGGCTTCCGATGAGGATGAGTCGGTGGCGCAGGGTGATCATGTTTTCTCCTCAGTAGTCATATATTTCACCGAGTAGTTTTGGGTTATCAAATATATCTTCAAAATCCGGCACATCGCTTCTCCCGCCTCCCTTGCGCCGGATGGTCACGAGCCTGTTCTCACCCTTCTCAGACTCAGACACACTTGCCGGAAAACACCAGGGCGAGTCGTAGTCGTAGTGTTTATGCCGGTGGCCGTGTTCGATCTGTTTGAGGTGGATGGAGAGGAAGTACATTGGAGAGCCACCATTAATGATAATCTCTTTCTTTTCGTTATCAAGATCCCCCCACGACATCCCCCTTCCCCTTCAGCAACCTCATACTCCACATCGACCCCACGAACCGGCACGAGCGCCGACCGGCTACCGAGGCTTACTCGCTCTGTCCATTGGCTTGCTTCGCAGGCGGTCTGCTTCAGCCGGATATATCCCTGATAGCCTGCTTTACCACCGCTGTGCAGGTGCAGGCGGATCTCATCGAGCATCTCACCGCCGTGTTCGCTGGCCTTGAGCCAGCGCTCGTCGAGGCGTAGCTGGAACCGCCTGCCATCGCCTTTCAGGCCGTATTGCAGCGCCTTATGCCCGCCTTCGTACCAGAGGTAGTCCAGCAACACCGCCATGCGCGGTCTTGTTTGTGCGTCGCGCACGATGTTGACCTTGCCGCTTTCGGTATCGAGCTTCAGCCCCTGAGGGGCCTCCATGCCGTAACCGGCGTACTCTCCCTCGCGGTTCTGCCGGGTGATGGGACCGCCGGAACCCGCCACCAGCAGGCAGGCGGTGCCGTCCGGGTGGGTGTAGCCATCGGGGTAGTCGCCCCGGGTGGTGATTTTGCGGGTGACATAGCCGGGCTCGCCGGTGAGCCGGTAAACCCCCGCCCGGTGGCTGTGGCCGGAGAAGGTGTAGTGGATTTTGCCGGGGAGCAGGTAGGTTTCATAGAGCGCTTTGCGGTTGTCGTGGAAACTGCCTTCGTCGAGGTTATCCCGGTCCCCCGGGCCGATATCGCCCGGCGACACGTCATCGGCGTCTATTTTGCTGTTGCCGGTCGTCAGCGGGATATCGGTGGCGTAGTTAACGTAGGTGAAGTGGCTGAGCAGCAGCTTTTCTGCGGCCGGGTCTTTTTCAACGGCATTTTGCACCAGGGCCCATTGATCGTCGGTGCAGGCTTGGTTGGCCCGGGGCAAGGAGCCGCCACCGGTGGCTGTGGAGCCGGCATACTCCTCGTCGTCGCCCCAGCCGAGGCCGATCCAGGTCTGTTGCTTGCCGTGGGCGGTGAGCCAGTCACGCCAGGGGGTGATCAGGTGGTGCAGCCAGCAGAGGTTGTCGGCTTTGAAGTTGTCCAGGGTGTGGTAGTGGCCGTAACCGGGACCGTAGAGCAGTGCCGCTTCGTAGATGGTCAGGCCGTGATCGGCGGGGATGCCGGCGTTGGCGCGTTGGCCGTGGAGGAACATGAACATCCCGTTCCCTTTGTCAAGGCGCGGGCTGATGCCATAGGGCATTTCGTAGGCCTCGTGGTTGCCGTCGATGTAGCAGACCGGCTTTTGGTAGCGGTCGATGAAGTGGTGGATCAGGCTGACGGCGTAAAGGGCGTCGATGTGCCGGGGGTAGCGGTCGCGGTCGTTATGGTGCGCCTGGTCCATGGCCCGCCAGAGATCACCGGGGGTGTTGAGGGATTGATGGGCCTCGTGGGCCGGGTCGACGTTGATGGCGTGGTCGTAGAGATCGCCGGTGAGCAGCAGCAGGTCGATCTCCGGGTCTTTGCCCATGGCGTCGAGCAGGCGTTTCAGGGCGGCGGCGTTGTGGTGGGACTGGGGGCCGAGTGGGGGCGAGGTGGCGGTGTCGGCGCCGGGGATGAGTTGCGCCGGGCTGTCTGGGTAGAGGGCCTGGCGGGATGAGAGGTGCAGGTCGCTGAGGTGGCCGGGGTTGAGCTTGGGTTTGTCGCTGATGTAGACAGGGTGACGGCTCTCCAGCCAGAGGCGCTCTCTGCGGTACCCTCGCTGAAGGGGGTGTCGCCGGTGTAGCGCCCGTCGCCGGTGAGTTCGGGCTGCTTGCGCCGCCGCCGGTCGCAGGGGTTGAGGCGGCTGCGATCGATCTGCTTGCCGCCCTGCTTTTTTGCCTGACTGAAGTAGTCGGCCTGGAGGCGGTCCTGGGGTTCGTGTGAACAGCCGTGGTGTGACTCTTTATCAATGGGTGAGGGGTTCTCCTCTTCGTCGTCGGGGTAGTGCCATACCAAGTTGTAGAGACCCGGGGAGGGGGGCAGTTTATTGAGGTTGACCTGATAGAGCCGGGTGTAGCCGTGTTTCCGGTAGAAGTCGATGATGTCAGGGTTGGAGTATGCCGATGCACTTGCCGTTGTTATCACTGACCGGCAGGCCGGTCTCTGAGCTATTTTTCAGTTCGCCGCGGGGGTATAGGCGGATGTTCTCCTGGGCGGTTTGCCAGTTTTCGTAGATGCGGTCGAGGTCGGGGTGGTGTTTGTCGCTGGTGCCCCAGGGTTTGAGGCGGAATTGGGCGTGCAGCCGCCGCAGGGTCATCGGGCCGATGCTTTTTGCCGGGTTGGGTTGGCGCTCGGCGTTGATCCCCTGGTGAAAGGCATCGCTCACCGCGAGGATGACCTTTAGCTGTTTTCCCTGCCCGCAGAGCAATGCCGGGGTGCCCAGGGCGGGGAAGAGGATCAGCGCCTTGTGGGCACGGGATCTGAGGGTGATATCGAGCTTGTCGCGACAGACATTGGCCTGCGCCCAGCCCAGCCCAGCTCTTCGACGCGGTCGCCATCGAAGGTCACGGCCGGTGCGCCGTCGCCGGTGCGGATGGTCTGGGTGTGGTTGCGATCGGGTCCCTGGCCGGGGAAGAATTGCAGGGTCAGCTTCTTCTCCTCCGGCTGCTGGAATGTCGGGAGATACCCCTGGTAGTTGAGGGCCCCCTGTTTGCCGGATGCCCGCATGATCGCCAGCCCCGGGTAGTCGGCGAACCAGAGTTCGTCGCGGTACTGCACGCGCCAGATGGGGTCCTCCGGGATGTACTCCTGCGGCCTAGCCCGGTAGGGGGGGGTGTAGAAGGGCAGTTCGTTGGGACGCTTCTGTTTGATCACCCGGCCGTGGCGCCGCAGGTAGGGTATGGCTTCGAGCAACCGGCAGGCGGGGGCGGTGTAGGTGTTGGCGGCGGGGTTGGGAATCCATTTTTTTCGTACCAGACAAGGAGGGGTTGCTCGGGTTGTGGGTTGAGGTAGGCCCATCGGCCTTGTTTCAGCCAGGCGGCGATCTCTTCGGTACTGTGGCGGTGTGGGGCATGGATCAGGAGGCCTGTGAGTGTCAGGCGGTTGATGGCCAGGTCGATGAAGGGCGCCTGTTCATACATGACGTCTTTGATCGGTAGCAGTTGGCTGTCGTGCATGGTGCGCTCCGGCTGGACGGAGGGTCGGGAAGGGGGCTGTGTCCTTGATTGACCGTCCGTTGGTGAGAATATCATTCCCGTTGACTGGCCAGAAATTACAAAGCCCGGGGGGCGCTGTCAAGGCATTTATATCCTTTTCTTTGTTGGTCTCTGTTTTGACGAGTTATAACTGAAAGTGGTGTTTGAAAGGAATTGAAAAAGAGCGGGGTATCTGGTTGATTTGTTGTTGCGAGACATCAAAATAACCATTGGAGATACGCCACCATGAGTAAGAATAACGTTGTTAAGCTGGCAGGTCTCGATACGATTATCGATCCGCTGACAGAGTTGCTGAGAAGCGGTGCAGAGCAGTTGATCTACCAGGTGGTGGAGGCCGAGCTGCTGGAGCTGTTGGCGGAGCACGTCGAGCGACGGGCAGAGGATGGCAAGGCGGGTGTGGTGCGTAATGGTCACCTGCCAGCTCGTAAACTGCAGACAGGATTGGGGCCGGTCACGGTCAATATCCCCAAAGTTCGCGCGAAGACCGGCGAGCCGGTAACGTTCCGATCAGCTCTGGTGCCGCCGTATGTACACAAGACGAAGTCACTGGAAGCGGCGCTGGCGTGGCTCTACCTGAAGGGGATTTCCAGTGGAGAGATGGGTGAAGCCCTGAAAGTGCTGGTGGTTCCGGATGCAACAGGCTTGTCGGCCGGCAGGGTATCGCATCTGAAGCAGGTCTCGGCAGAAGAATATCGGAGCGGGTGCGAGGAGCGCCTGGATAAGGGCCATTGGGTGTATGTGTGGGCAGACGGTGTCTACAGCGGACAGAGAGCAGAGCAGACGAAGCTGTGTGCCCTGGTGGTGATCGGCATGAATGAGCGTGGTGAGAAGCATTTTCTGGCAATTGAAGATGGTGTGCGGGAATCCACACAGCTGGCGGGAGGTACTGTTGAAACTGAAGTCACGCGGACTGACCCCGCCAAAATTGGCGATCAGTGACGGTGCCATGGTATTCCGGGCTGCGCTGTAGGAAGTGTATCCGGAGACGCGTCAGCAGCGCTGCTGGATGCACAAGACCATGAACGTGCTGAACTGCCTGCCAAGGTCAGCTCAGCCGAAAGCGAAGCAGATACTGCATAACATCTGGCAGTCGGAGACCCAGGCCGATGCGGAAAAGGCCTTTGATCTATTTATCAAAACGTATGAGCCAAAGTATCCGAAGGCTGCCATCTCTCTGCACAAAGACCGAGAGGAACTGATGGCTTTCTATCAATTTCCTGCGCAGCACTGGCAGAGCATTCGGACCAGCAATCCGATTGAATCCACCTTCGGGACAATCCGCCATCGAACCAGGCGTTCCAAGGGCTGCCTATCGCGTGACGGCATGCTACACATGATGTTCAAACTCGGCCTGTGTGCCGAGAAGAAGTGGGGACGATTACGGGGTTTCGATTACCTGGCGAAGGTGATAACCGGAATCAAATTTAAAGAGGGTGTTGAGGTAGCAGGAGTCGATCAGGTCGACGCTTGATTCAACTGGCTAAACACCAGATTTGACTATAACTCTGTTTTGACGGGGGGCGGTGTGTCGATCGAGAAACGGCTCCTTGCGTTCTTTTTACGGTATTTCTCTAAATCCGTTGGCTTCCAAGCCCTGCTGTTTCATCGACTTTCTTGACATTGGTGATCAACAGGACAATGGTATACGTAATTCAGAAGATGCCTTGACAGTTGTTCACAGTATAAAACCCGTATAGCTACTATGCACGGATGAAATTGTAGTTTGCGAGGCAATTTTGGCGGTCTGTTGTTTCAAAGTATAGGTAATGTTGGTAGCAAAACCTCCCTAGTCCTGTGGCTATTTTTCGCCTTAATGAACACCTTGACACGTTTTACATACTAACGTCTCTGCTTCTCAGGAATCGACGGTTTAATAAGATATTTCAATTATCAAAAAAGCGTGGAGCGGAGTCAGGGACGACAGGATCGAATATCAGATATGTGAACCTTTCTTGTTATCGAAAAATAGGCATCCGACCCGGATAGGGATGTTGGCCGATTGATTCCAGGCCGAATCGGTTAATCGTACACTAGGCCGCTTACGTGCGATTACCAATACTGCGTGAGCAGTCGAATATATTGTATGCCCTATAAAATTAACCCTTTTAGAATAAATACCTCATTATGAAAATACCAAAATATATCGAAATTGTGACTTCGCCAATTGGAGGGCTCAACCTTATGCCCCAGAAAACATTGATTACTATGCACGAAGCATTAAGTAGCTATTATACTAATATTCGTATAACAATAATTAAAACAGAACAAGAAATAAGCGAGCTCATCAAAAGAGCCCCAGACTTGGTTATTTCTGGTATTAAATATTTAGGATTTGATCATGATTCTATAGAAAGAAGCTCGAAAAGAAAAATATGGTTCACTGACATATTAGATAAGTATGGTATAAAATATACAGGATCATCAAGAAATGCTTTAGAACTTGAATTTGATAAAAGTGAAGCGAAAAAAAAGATACAAGAACATGGTCTTGTTACAGCTCCATTTTTTGTCACCGATTCAGATAAACATAAATCATTAGAAATGCCTCTTGAATATCCATTGTTTATAAAGCCCTTATTTGAAGGAGATTCTCGTGGAATAGATTTAAAGTCTCTTGCCTATACATTTCAGGAGTACCAAGAGAAGGTTGCCTCCATATTTAGAAACCAAAATACTGTTTCACTTGTCGAAAAATTTCTAAGTGGAAAAGAGTATACTGTTGCTATTATTGAAGATTTTAGAAAAAATAATTTTCAAATTTACCCCATAGAACTCCTTGCAGAGGAGAATAAAAAAAATATTCGAATTCTAGGCTATGATGATAAAATTGCAGACAAAGAGCTTGCATTGCTCATCAGTGATCCGGAGATAAAAAAGATAGTTTCAAGTTTAGCACTGAACTCTTTTAAAGCATTAGGCGCAAAGGGTTATGGTCGCATTGATATAAAAATGGACGAAAATGGAATCCCTAATTTTATTGAAGCAAACTTGATCCCTGGATTTGGGTTTGGATATTTTTATAGATGCTACAAACTGAATGGAGGAATTAGTCATAGACAGATGATCATCGATATTGCGAAGAACTCATTTGATGCATTTGACTGAAGGCATAACAAAGCAATGAACACGGATTTTAAAAGCTCTGGTCACTTCGTTCCCTACATGTTTCGGTTATTGCAGACGTTATAATTAAAAAGTAGATCGTGTATCATTTAACTAAATATTTTTTGTTCTTACTGTACCTTCTTCATTCAAGCAGTTTGTTTGCGAATAATGTCGAAAACAAATTTATCTTGGCGGGATTGATCGACGTTATCACTGTAGATAGATCCATAGCAGGTCGACCTTGTCAATTCCGATCCTGAAAAGAACTTCTTTGAGCAGGACTTTTACGATGGATTGAACAAGGCGTATCTTTAGGAAGCACATTGCTGTGATGCTTTCGAACGCCTAACGCGTCTTGAAGAAAGAGAAAACTACCTATTCACTTCAGGTGCTCGATGCGGCGCGCCCCAGGTTTATTCCTCGCGCCACGTACTGACCTTCCCCCCATCTTAATACCAAGACTTGGATGAGATAATTCATTCTAAGCGGCCCTATTCACAAAGGCCACAGGTGACAAATAATTTAATGCGCTATGAGGCCGCACGTGATTGTAGTGCTCTCGCCATTGATCAATTTCATGTCTAGCGTCATCAATGGACCTGAACCAATGCTGATTTAAGCATTCATTTCTGAATTTACCGTTTAAGCTTTCTACAAACGCATTCTGAGTAGGCTTACCTGGCTGAATAAAACCTAGCTTAACGCCACTTTCTTTTTGCCAGTAGAACATCGCCTTGCTAGTAAACTCAGTACCGTTGTCGCAGATTATTTGATCCGGAGCGCTCCTTAGCTCAATCAGCTGAGTTAAAAAACGAGCGACCTGGTGACCATTGATCGAGAAGTCAGAGAGCTGGCCAATAACTTCTCTTGAGTAATCATCAATCACATTAAATACTCGAAAGCGGCGACCATTAGCCAACTGATCACTGACAAAATCCATTGACCAGCGTATATTTTTACCAATGGGCATAATCGTTGGCATTCTTGGTCGTATTATCTTCTTGCGTTTTTTAGTCCTCACTTGAAGACCTTCTTCGTTATAGACTCGGTAGGTCCGCTTCTTGTTTTTCACAGGCCCCTCTCCTCTCAGGAGGCCATGTAAAAACAAATAACCATAACTCGGATGCTTTTTTGCCAGCTCAAGTAACCGTTTGCGTAGAGGCTCATCTTTTCCCCATTGAGTAACGTACCGAAAAGCGGTTCTACTTAAGCCTACTAATTGGCAAGCTCTACGCTCACTTAATTTGAACCGCGACTTAAAGGTAGCTCACGATTTGTTTTCTATCAGCAGGCTTTACCACTTTTTTGAGAGCACATCCTTCATCGCCTCAGCTTCAAGCATTTTCTCGGCAAGTAACTTCTTAAGCTTGTTGTTTTCGCTTTCAAGCTCTTTGAGCCGTTTGGCTTCTGAGACATCCATCCCGGCGTACTTGCTTCGCCAGTTATAAAAGCACCCGGTTGAAATGCCGAACTGACGACAAATGTCATCAACTTTTACCCCTGACTCATGCTGCTTGATGGCACCAATAATTTACTCTTCTCTGTAACGCTTCTTCTTCATCTTGAGATCTCCTAATACACAGACTAATTGGAAATCTCATCCTTGTCATGGCTCTATTTCTGGGGGAAAGGTCACCAGTGTTCCGCAGGAAAATCATAAAAAGTCAGCATCTTGTCTCGGTATTTTTGTAAGCAATGCATCGCTTTCGGGTACTTAGCCTCATATTTTCGCAAGCATAAATAAAAGGCTTTTTCGGCATGGGTTCGAGAGTCAGACATCCAAATATCATGCAGATTCTCTTTGACTTTAGGCTGTATCGCCCTAGGCACTTTGTTGAGCACATTGGCGGTCTTGTGCACCCAACAACGCTGGTGCTTCGTCGTTGGCCAATGCTTGGTAATGGCCTTCCAGAAGCCTAGTGCACCGTCACCAACGGCCACCTCTGGCGGCACCGTAAAACCTTGTTCTGTGAGCTGCTCTAACAACTCTAACCAGCTCGCTTCTGACTCACGGTAGCCATCCGTAAGCCCAATGACTTCCTTACGACCTGTGCTGTCGGAACCCATGATCACCAGCAAGCAAAGCTTGTCGTCTTGCCTTACGTTGCAATAAACACCGTCGGCCCAAATGTACACATAGCGCCGCTTTGATAAATCGCGCTTACGCCACTGACCATATTCGCCTTCCCAAGTTTGCTTGAGGCGGCTTATGGTATTGGAGGACAAACCTTCGGCATCAGCGCCAAGCAAACCTGCCAGTGCGTCCTTGAAGTCGCCTGTAGAGATGCCTTTCAAGTACAACCAGGGCAGCAGCTCTTCAATGGTCTTCGCTCGCTTCAAGTACGGTGGCACCAAACCGCTGTTGAACTTGATGCCTTGCCCGGTACGATCTCTTACTTTGGGAACCTTGACCCCAACATCACCAAGCCCTGTTTGGATCATACGTTCCGGCAGGTGCCCATTGCGCACAACACCTTGTAAGCCTGATTCTCTCAGCAACCCTTGGTATTGTGCCAACAGGGTGGCGACTTCCGCCTCTATGGCTTGGGCTAATAGTTGCTGGGATCCGGTATGTAAAAGCTCAGAAAGGACATCTCGCGCTGGCCTATTCAGCCCGACAATATTATCATCCTTCATGTAGCGTACTCTTGTTGGTTGGTGATCGGCTAGGATCTTTTCCTTCCAACAGGATATACTGCTTTAATTCCTCATACGCCAGAAATGACTATACCTCGTGTGACGCGCAGCCCTAGCTTACGCATCACAGTTTTCGTTCGATAGCGGCCAATAGAGAAGCCTTCTTCGCGCAGTTTTTTCATTAGCTCTCTGGAGCCCAGACTTTGGCGGCTTGCTGCAAACAAGGCTTTAGCTCGGCGATAAAGCTGTAACTCTTCAGCGCTGATTAACAGGGTAGGCCGCTTAACCCACGCGTAGTAGCTTGATCGACTCAATCCAACAATTTGGCATAAGCGGTTAACCGGCAACTGGGCTGAGTGACACTGAATAAACTGATGCTTTATTTCATTTCTTTGGCGAACAAGGCTGAAGCCTTTTTTAATATGTCCTTTTCGATACGTAGGTGCTTATTCTCTCTGCGTAATCGGTGAAGCTCCGTCCGCTCATCGGCTGATAACGCACCGTCTTGTTTTGAGGCTTCAATCTTTGTTTTACAACCATAGAGTTGATTAGCTCGAATACCCAGTGATTTAGCCGCCTCAGCGACCGAATAACCTTGATCTGTCACCAATCCAACCGCTTCTTCTTTAAAGGCTTGAGGGCAACTCTTGTAAACTCGTTTTTGATTCATATCCGCTACGATAATCAACGGTATTGTCTTTTATTCAAGTGTCCAGATCAATTAAACCAGAACAACCTTTTATCAATGCAGAATACGTACTGGGCCCCTAGGTGACGATACTGCTTACAATTATTCTGGTTATTGAGTTTCTCTGCCTGATGGCTTATGCAACGGGTGGCCGTACACTGAGCCGTTTCTTACAGAAGAGTGGCAATGTCAGGATTATGAATCGCGTTGCCGGTTCCCTGGTGATCGGTGTCGGAATCTGGTTAGCCATAGGCTAAGCAGGCCATAGTGTAAGGTGCTTGGCAGTCTGATAGATCACTCGTTAGAAGGGATAGGGACACCCGGCTTTTTCATTCACCGCTATTTTCATTTCGGGATAAACTATGCCTAAATTTATCACTTCATTGACTAACTGGGGATCGGACTCCTTTTCACGGGTATTGAAAAGTGAAATCGAGAATCTGGAAACGAGCGTGTTGCCTTTGCATAAAGGTACCACTCAAGGTGGGCTTGTCGATGATAGTAATATCAGTGCGACTATTATAAATTTTGCTGAGGAAGAGGGTTATATTCGGGCTAAAGTTGGCATTTTTTTTAATGAAATTATCGGTGGTTGTAGCTGTGGGGACGATCCATTGTCAGAAAATGCCTATTGTGAGATACAGGTCTCGATCGATAAGGTAACAGCTGAAGCTAATTTTTTAGTCGAATCAGAAGCTTCTTAAGTATAGCGGTTGGCAATCAAACGGCAGTTTCTGCTATCCAATTAAAAACCCGCGTGGACCCCGTTCTTTGGTAATCCCCCCATTTTTAGCTGCGCACAAAAGTAGAGCTTATGCGGCTTGCGCCAACTTTTGATACGGGGTTATTCCTCCAATGGCCATGTTTGGCGGCTCTGTATTGTAGCGCCACAACCATTGAGTGGCGGTGTGCTGGGCATACTCGATCGACTCAAAGAGATGCTGGTTCAGCCATTCATGTCGAACTGTTCTGTTAAAACGCTCCACGTACGCGTTCTGTTGCGGGTTGCCGGGCTGGATATAGTGTAACTTAATCCATTGTTTCTCTGCCCACTCCATCAGTTGACCACTGATTAGTTCGGGGCCATTGTCGCAGCGAATGGAATTTGGCTTGCCTCGCCACTCGATGATCTGTTCCAGTGCACGAATGACACGCACTGCCGGTAACAAGAAGTCCACCTCAATACCCAGCCCCTCACGATTGTAGTCGTTGATGACATTGAACGTCCTGAAGCTACGGCCATCGGCCAGGCTGTCATGCATAAAATCCATCGACCACATGATGTTAATTTGACGAGGTACAGCTAGCGCATCCGGCACGTCGCGCTTCAATCGACGTTTGGGCTTGATTCGCAAGTTCAGCTCAAACTCCCTGTATATGCGGTATACACGTTTATGATTGTAGGGGTAACCCTTCAATTGCGCAGGTACAAATAGCACAACCCGAAACCCCAGGTTCGATTGGTCATCGTCAATCGGAGTAACCAATCTGCAACCAGTGCGTTGTCGCTCGAATGCTTGGCCTGATAGCGATAGCTGGTCTCGCTGATACAGAATGCACGACAAGCCAGGCGTACCGACACGCCATCCTGCATAGCTGCGATCTTGGCCATCTCCTTGCGACGAGATGGCCTTACCACTTTTTTGCCAGGGCCTCCTTGACGATCTCCGCCTCTAATTTGGTCTCGGCGTACATCTTCTTGAGTCGCCGGTTCTCATCCTCGAGTTCCTTCATACGCTTCATGAGAGAGGCGTCCATGCCGCCGTATTTGGCGCGCCACTTGTAGAAGGTGGCACTGCTCATGCCATGCTCCCGGCACAGATCGGAAACTGGTGTGACAGTCTCAGCCTGCTTGAGAATAGCAATGATCTGGCTGTCCTTGAATCTTGATGTCTTCATGCAGAATCTCCTGCGTTCATATTACGAGAAAATTCTACTTTTGGCGTCAGCTACTTCCCGGGGGGATTGCCCTTTTACTTCCGGTGGCGCAGATTATTTCTGAGGGAGGCTGTACCTCGCCTCATGGTTAATACACTAGCTTGTTCGGCAATGATCCAGATCATGTTAGTGAGATATCAGAATTTAAGATAGTGAAAAACGTATTATTTTCCGATTACTCACCAAAGCAATAAACTCAGGTGTTATCCGTTATCCGTTATCCGTTATCCGTTATGCTGAATATCTGTGATAGATCTAGATGTTGTTCAGCAGAGGAATCTGAAGCTATGCCCATGTGGGTCTCATCGCTGCAAACAGCCGCCTACTCCCATATCAGTTGGTCTTCAAAACCGTCCTCATATCTCTTCTTATTCATAGCTGAAAATATTGACATCACAATGAATACGGCATAATCTAACTGGTGGCCGATCGGTCGGTCAGTATTGCGTGGCGTGAGGAAAAATCAAAATGATCCAGGCGGAACAATCATCACCACCCTCCGAGTTGTCTCCGGGCGCTCAAGGGATTCTTAAGATAGCCGAGGCTTTGTTTGCAGAAAAAGGCTTTGATGCGGTTTCACTCAATCAGATTGCCATGCATGCACAAGTCAGTAAGGCGAATATATTCCATCATTTCAAATCAAAGGAAGCGCTTTATTTATCGGTGCTAAAGGGTGCCTGTACTCGGTCTGCAGCAGCTCTTGATGTGGGAAAAACACGATCAACTGATAATCCGCTTGAGCAGATGGAGCAATTTTACCTCAGCCATCTGCAAACAATATTGTCGGAGTCTCTATCGACCCAATTAATTCAGCGGGAGCTGATGGAAAACAGTGAGCAGAGAGGTAAGCAGCTTGCGGAAGAGGTGTTTGCAGATACTTTTTCCAAAGTCGTAAGCTTAGTGAATCGGGCGAAAGCCAAGGGGATGGTCAGAGAAGAAATAGATCCATCTTTACTTGCTTTCCTCTTGTTGGGTTCAAGTGGTATTTTCTTTGAAATGCGCTCTGTATTAAAGCATCTGCCAGATGTTCACTTTGCTGAATCTCCGGAAGATTACAGCGCAGCTGTTATTGACATATTGAAAAATGGATTTAAATAGACATACGCATATTTTATTTGTCCCTTGAAGATATCGAAATATACTAATTGATTGATAGATTGCATATGATGCAATCAGAAATAGGCAGGAAGGACAGAGATGACACAATTTATACAAAAAATAGTATTGGCAACAGCAACTTTACTGCTTTTACCGATGTTATCTTTCGCTGGAGGCCCAGGTGGTAAGCCTAATATGCCTGTACCTAAAGCAGATGTTTTTATTATTGAAGTTCAAAAAGACCTGCCAATAATATTGAAATATCCAGCACAGATTAAACCATTTGAAAAAGTGAATGTGGTGGCAAGAGCGTCTGGTGTTTTAGAGAAAAAATATTTTAGGGAAGGAGAGAAGGTAGTCAGAGGCGACTTGCTCTATTCAATCGAAGATGATGTTTATGTAGCGAGAGTCAACGTCGCGAAATCATCCTTGAAAATAAGTCAGGCAGTTTTTAACAATGCCTTAAGAAGTTGGAATAGAATTAAAAATCTTTTTAAAGATAAAATCGTCAGTGAAGACAAAAGAGATACAGCGCTCTCTGTTTATGAGCAAGCATTAGCCTCTCTTTCTCTGTCGAAAGCAAATTTAGAGCAAGCGCAAATAGATCTGGATTACTCAAAAGTAAAAGCACCTATTAGCGGCGTTATCGGATTGAAAAAAGTTGATATTGGTGATTTTGTGAGTGCAAGTCCACCAACTAACCTTATTGAAATCACTCATAACAATAGAGTGTACGTGGAATTCTCTATGCCACTTCGTGACTATTCAAATATAAAGAATGATCTTTGGATAACACCGGAAAATGGCCATATTTCTGTTGAACTTGAAATAGATAATAATGCAACGAATAGAACAGGGATGGTTGATTTTGTGGATGTAAATATTCAAAAGTCGACCTCCACGGTAAAGATGAGAGCCGTTGTTGAAAATGGTGATGGTTATTTGATGCCTGGTGGATTCGTTAGAGTGATTATTCATGATATTGTGCAAAAAAATGTTATTACCATACCTCAAAAGGCCGTTACACAAAGCTCGCTTGGAACAACTGTATTTGTTGCTGAAAATGGTCGTGTTAGTGTCAAGTCCGTTATATTAGGTCGTCAAACGGGGGATAAATATATTGTTGCCGGAGGGCCTTTAACAAGTGGTGATCAAGTTATCATTAATAACTTCTTCAGATTAAAACCCGATGCTGAAGTCCAGATAGATAAAATAATTAATGCAGAAGGCAACTAGATGTTTTCACGATTTTTCATAAATAGACCAATTTTTGCAACCGTAGTATCGATACTGATCATTATCGCTGGCGTCATATCCATTAATATACTCCCTATTAAAGAGTATCCAGCCGTTGTTCCTCCTCAAGTCATGGTGCAGGCAATTTATCCTGGTGCAGACGCCAAAACCTTATCTACAACTGTTGCGACGATGCTTGAAGAGTCTCTTAATGGTGTGGATAACATGACGTATATGACCTCAACCGCATCACCCAGCGGGATACTTTCGCTGAGTGTATTTTTTGAGGTTGGAACTAATGTTTCGCAAGCAAAAGTTGATGTTAATAACCGGGTTCAATTAGCCTTGAGTAAATTACCGGAAGAGGTGAGAAGACAAGGTATTAGTGTTAAAGAAAGATCGCCCGATATGCTGAAGGTGATTGCGTTTACTTCAAAAGACCAAAAGCACGATACGATTTTCATCTCTAACTATTTAACGATTAATGTGATGGATGACCTTAAAAGGATTAAGGGAGTCGGTGATGCAATGATCTTTGGTGCGAAAGATTATGCAATCAGAGTGTGGATTGATCCGGATAAATTAGCTTTTTATGAACTGACTTCAAGCGATATTAAGGAGGCAGTCAGAAGCCAAAATGGCCAGTATGCAGCTGGCTCTATTGGTGCTGAGCCTGTCAAAAAGGCTCAGCCGTTTACTTATTCAGTGACAACGGAAGGTCGATTAAAAAGTGTTGGAGAGTTTGAAAATATTATTGTTCGATCCAATCCTGATGGTTCGACATTAAGAATTAAAGATATCGCTACAGTTGAGCTGGGGGCAGATGGATATGACACCTCGGCAAAATATAACAATCAACCCATGATGCCGGTAGCTATATTTTTATCACCGGGTGCCAATGCATTAGAAGTTTCAACAGCAGTCGATGAAAAACTAAAAATGCTGTCGGATAAATTTCCCGGAGATTTGGAATATAGTTTTCCTTATGATGCAACAATTTTTGTGCAATCATCGATAGATGAGGTTATTAAGACATTCATTGAAGCGATTTTATTTGTCATTATTCTGATTTATCTTTTTTTGGGAAATTTGCGGGTAACCATTATCCCTATTCTTGCTATTCCTGTTTCGGTTATTGGTACGTTTGCAGGGCTTTATGTGGCAGGATTTTCTATCAATCTGTTAACACTGTTTGGCTTGATATTGGCTATTGGACTGGTGGTGGATGATGCCATTATTGTGATAGAAAATGTTGAGCGAATTATCAGGACAAAGAATATCAGTGTAAAAGATGCAACTATTGAAGCAATGCATGAGCTTACAACGCCATTGATTGCCATTGTGTTGGTTCTATCCGCTGTATTTGTGCCTGCGGCACTGAGCGGCGGATTCAGTGGTGTGATGTATCAGCAGTTTGCAATGACTATCGTTATTGCTGTTGTTATTTCCGGTATTGTTGCCCTGACTTTAACTCCCGCTTTGTGTGCCATATTCCTCAAAGAACATGAAGAGCAAGCGATATGGCCAATAAGAAAATTTAATCAATTCTTTGATTTGTTAACCAAGCTGTTTATAGGTTTTACCCGGCAAACCATCAAATTATGGTTTTTCTCACTGATCTTATTTGGCGGGCTCATCTATGCAACCTATTCCATCATGGAAAAAATACCATCTGGGTTAGTGCCTGCTCAAGATAAGGGTGTTTTGATGGTGCTTACTTATATGATGCCGGCCACGTCTCTGGGGGAATCAGCCAAAATAACGAACGATATAGAAAATGAACTATTGACCAACCCCAATATTATTTCTACGGGAGCTATAACAGGGATAGACTTGGTCACATTTGCCTATAAAACAGATGCTGCCATTATGTTTGCGATGCTGAAACCCTGGAGTGAGAGAACAGAACCTGAGCAAAATTCACAAGCTTTAGCCGGGCAGTTGATGATGCAATTTATGCAGGGTAAAGATGCGATGGTTATCCCTGTCAATCCACCGCCAATTATGGGTATGAGTGCGACTGGTGGATTTGAGATGTGGATTCAAGATAGAACCGGTGGTGATATACAGCAACTTGATAAGTATATCAACGAGATAGTGGAGAAGGCAGGTCAAGATCCAAGGCTTATGATGGTAAGAACCACATTGAATACCAATGTGCCACAATATAATTTGAAAGTTGATCGGGAAAAAGCAAAATCAATGAATGTTGATGTCAGTACTATTTTTGACACACTTCAGAGTACCTTTGGCAAGAGCTATATCAATGATTTCAACTTATATGGCCGGTCATTTCATGTCAATATCCAATCAGATACACAATTTAGAGATACAAAAGAGAGTTACAAAGACGTCTATGTCCGATCGGAATCGGGTGAACTCATCCCTGTAAGTGAACTGATAGAGATAACAAGAGTGATTGGTGCCAGCATTATTCAACGGTTTAATATGTTTACCGCAGCCAAAATCACCGGAAACCCTACACTGGGCTATGCATCGAGTGATGCGATGAAAGCCATTGAAGAAATATCAGCTGAAGTGTTACCGGAGGGCTATGCGATTGCCTGGTCTGGAACCTCATTTCAAGAGAAAAAATTAGCAAGCAGCGGTAGTAATGCAACACTCTATGCCATTGTATTTATATTTTTAATTCTTGCTGCCTTATATGAGAATTGGAGTATTCCTCTGGCGGTTATTATTTCTATCCCCTTTGCTATTTTTGGCGCCGCATTGGCGGTTTCCATGAGACATTTGGAAGCGGATATTTATTTTCAAGTGGGTCTCGTTACTTTAGTCGGTCTATCCGCTAAAAATGCTATTCTGATAGTAGAGTTTGCAATGAAAAAACTGAGAGCGGGCATGTCTTTGATGGATGCGACCATTGAAGCCGCAAGACTTAGGTTCAGGCCGATTATTATGACCTCTTTAGCGTTCATCGTAGGGACATTACCGTTAGCGATAAGTAGCGGTGCAGGATCGAGTAGTCGTCATATTATAGGTACAACAGTTGTTGGCGGAATGGTTAGTGCAACGGTTATTGGTGTCTTGTTTATTCCGATGTTTTTCTATTTTATTGTCAGAGTTAAGCAAAGATTCAGTAAAGCCAAGAAGGATAATTAGTCGACCCTGAAATATTCATAACGCAATGATTTATATAAAATAAGCGTCCGTGAAAGGGGTAAAAGCAGAGAAAAACTGGACGAAACAGAGGTGGATAATTGAGCAAAGCCAAGACAGCCAATCCCAACCAGAAAAGTTTCCTGCACCAGAACTTACTGGATCAGCTGAACCCCAAGCATCCACTTTTGCTACTGGCCAGACAGATAGACTGGTCATATTTTGATGCTGAGTTTGCCCGCTTTATTCTCATCGTGGAAAGCCCTCAAAACTGGCCTTTCCCCCAGAAATAGAGCCATGACAAGGATGAGATTTCCAATTAGTCTGTGTATTAGGAGATCTCAAGATGAAGAAGAAGCGTTACAGAGAAGAGCAAATTATTGGTGCCATCAAGCAGCATGAGTCAGGGGTAAAAGTTGATGACATTTGTCGTCAGTTCGGCATTTCAACCGGGTGCTTTTATAACTGGCGAAGCAAATACGCCGGGATGGATGTCTCAGAAGCCAAACGGCTCAAAGAGCTTGAAAGCGAAAATAACAAGCTTAAGAAGTTACTTGCCGAGAAAATGCTTGAAGCTGAGGCGATGAAGGATGTGCTCTCAAAAAAGTGGTAAAGCCTGCTGATAGAAAACAAATCGTGAGCTACCTTAAGTCGCGGTTCAAATTAAGTGAGCGTAGAGCTTACCAATTAGTAGGCTTAAGTAGAACCGCTTTTCGGTACGTTACTCAATGGGGAAAAGATGAGCCTCTACGCAAACGGTTACTTGAGCTGGCAAAAAAGCATCCGAGTTATGGTTATTTGTTTTTACATGGCCTCCTGAGAGGAGAGGGGCTTGTGAAAAACAAGAAGCGGACCTACCGAGTCTATAACGAAGAAGGTCTTCAAGTGAGGACTAAAAAACGCAAGAAGATAATACGACCAAGAATGCCAACGATTATGCCCATTGGTAAAAATATACGCTGGTCAATGGATTTTGTCAGTGATCAGTTGGCTAATGGTCGCCGCTTTCGAGTATTTAATGTGATTGATGATTACTCAAGAGAAGTTATTGGCCAGCTCTCTGACTTCTCGATCAATGGTCACCAGGTCGCTCGTTTTTTAACTCAGGTGATTGAGCTAAGGAGCGCTCCGGATCAAATAATCTGCGACAACGGTACTGAGTTTACTAGCAAGGCGATGTTCTACTGGCAAAAAGAAAGTGGCGTTAAGCTAGGTTTTATTCAGCCAGGTAAGCCTACTCAGAATGCGTTTGTAGAAAGCTTAAACGGTAAATTCAGAAATGAATGCTTAAATCAGCATTGGTTCAGGTCCATTGATGACGCTAGACATGAAATTGATCAATGGCGAGAGCACTACAATCACGTGCGGCCTCATAGCGCATTAAATTATTTGTCACCTGTGGCCTTTGTGAATAGGGCCGCTTAGAATGAATTATCTCATCCAAGTCTTGGTATTAAGATGGGGGGAAGGTCAATCTGATTGAGGTGAACATCAAATTTCTCTGATTGTTCCGCCATAGTCAGATCTCCTTTCAAGCCAGCAATAGCTACCTTGGCTTTAAAACTGGGTTTATGGTTTCTACGTTTTCTTCTCATCTTCTGCTCCTGTCTTTCAACATTGTTGCAGAAGTCACTTAAACTGTCCGTATGCCTGTCCGACTAATGGGATACACCTCTATCTTCTTCAGTTTTGATGTTTTTAGCAGCCGCCTGGGCTATCGCTTGGACAATCATCTGCCTATCCTCATCCATGTTTGGGGTTAATGATAGGCAGTTACACAGAATTCAGGACAGTCTCTCAATTCTATAACCATCAATGGATGCATTCTGGAGTTGGCTACTTACCGCCAGCAGTATTTGAGAGTATGGCGGCATGAAAATAGACCTCTCCGATTTATCGGGGGAAGATCACCTCCGACTATCCTATATCCGCTTGCGAATCTCCACGAATAACGAAGGAGTGAACGGTGCATCCATCTGGCAGCCCGGATAGCCCTGCGAAATACTGAAGATAGGGATTTTCCTGGATCTGGCTCATTTTTCGTGCGCCGTTATACCTGATATGGCACCTTTACTGAAATAATATGAAAGAGTTATGATTTATGAACACGCTCTACATGGCGCAGCTTCGGATGAATCGGCCGAATGCTGTCGGCTCGAGCTTTGAACTCGAGTGTGGATAGAAGGTGTATAAGGAGAATTGCGTCGGTTGCCATGGTCGTCAGGGATAGGGCGATGCAAATGATCATATTCCCCTGATTCAGGGGCAGAATTATCGTTATCTGGTGCATCAGTTTGAATGGATTCACAATGGAAAACGGCGTAATTGAGACTCCAAAATGGTTAAACAGATTCAGCGTTTCACTCTGTGGTGACGTGATGGCTGTGATGGATTATGTCTCACGAATCCGTTCATCTGCAGAGAAACTTGCCGAGCTGGGCTGGCAGAATCCTGATTTTCCAAAGTATGCCCACAATCCGGTGAGAGAAGAGTGCCGGTTCGGGGTCCAGTGCCGCCAATTCGGAGAGCTGGATAGCCTGGGTAAATTTAAAAAATATGATAAAAACGGGGCCAAATGGCCCCGTTTTTACTTGCCTGTGCTTGAGCGATCAACCAAAAATATCGTTGGTGATGTTATTAAACCAGCTGTGGGCGTAAGCCACTTCCTTTTTAAACACATCTGCACTAGCATCGCCCGAGGTCAGACCGCCGGAGACCTTGGTAATCTTGGAGCGGTCTTCTGCCAAGCGATAAACAGCGGCTACGGAGAAGCCGTAGTCCTTGCCCGCGATGGAGTAGCAGGTGTTGGCGTAGGAGGGAGTGCCAGGTTCCTGGCCGTTGAGGAGGGCGACCACGGCTGCGGCGCAGACCTTGGCCTGTGAGTTGCCGGCATAGCCTGATTTTGGCATGCCTTTGGCAATACTTGCGTCACCGATGACATGGATATTGGCATGTATTGTGGACTCAAAGGTGCCAAGATCGATCGGGCACCAGCCAGAGTCATTGGTGAGACCGGTGGCAAAGGCGATGGCGCCCGCCTTTTGTGGTGGAATGACGTTAATCACATCACCCTTGATGTCATCATCGAATGCAGTGGTGACTGTTTTGGCGGCAGCATCAACCTTAACCACACCAGCCTCTTCCTGCTGACCATGCCATTCGATCATAGCATTGTTGGTTCCATAGCCATACATTCTTTCCCAGGCGCCGGTGAACAGGCCCATTTTGGAAAATTTTGGCTTTGGATCGAAAATGAGAACCTTTGATTTTGGTTTGTGCTGCTTCAGATACATGGCGATCTGGCTGGCCCGCTCGTAAGGACCGGGAGGACAGCGGAAAGGGTTTGGTGGCGGTGCAATAATAACGGTGCCGCCATCTTTCATGGCTTCCAGTTGTTTGCGCAGCAGTGCGGTCTGTGGACCCGCTTTGTAGGCATGAGGGATCTTCTCTGCAACCCCCGCATCATAGCCTTCGATGGTGTCCCAGTTGAAATCGATACCAGGAGCAACGATACAGCGATCATAGCCGTAGCTGCCGCCGCTGGAGGTTTTTACCACGCGTGCTTTGGCATCGATACCGGTTACTTTGGCATTAACCACTTTGACGCCATGTTTGCCCAGGCCTGTGTAGCCGAACTTGATGGAATCCAGAGACCGGCCACCGCTCAGGACTTCGTTACTCATGTAACAAGTGTAATAGTGGCTGTTAGCCTCGATCAGGGTTACATCTACTGAAGGGTCTGCTATACGGATATACTTTGCGGCGGTTGCGCCGGCGGTACCGCCACCCACAATCACCACTTTTTTGCTAGCGCCCAACGCAATGTAGGGGACGCCAGCCATACCGACCGCAGTGGCTGCACCGGCAGCCTGAATAAATCCTCGACGTGTAATCTTCATAAATTCTCTCCGACCTTATTTCTGCTGGCTGGCGTAGTAGTTGAGCAGGGCAGTGATGCCATTGCTGCCTTTCCTCTCAAGCATGGTTTTCAGATTCTTTTTCATCTTCTTAGAGGCTTTGCGATCACCTGCTTTGTAGTTGGCCAGCTGCCAGTTCACGTAGGGTGTCCATTGACCGGCAAGTACGCCTGCGTCGTCTTCAGCCGACTGCCCTCCCTCGGCATGACATTTTTCGCAGTACTTATCATGCAGTTTTGCACCGGCTTTAGCCAGTTCCGGGTCGAAGTTCTGGGTTGCTTTGACGAAGGGTTTACCTGCGAAATATTTTGCGATGGTTTTGAACTCGTCAGCAGTGTAGCCCTTGGCAATGCGTCCCATGATGGTTGATGGAATTTCACCGGACGCAAAGCCTTCCATGGTTTCAACCATATAATCTGGGGAAAACCCGGCAATAGAGGGTGCTGCAGGACCCTGGCTTGCGCCATTGGTACCGTGGCAACCTGCGCAGGTATTTGCGAGCATGCTGGCACTTGCTCCCATCATCAATTTTGGTTTATCGGCAGCGCGGGCTGAGAAAGTAGCGCCAACTACAAGCCCAGCAGACAGAACGGCCATCGTTAAGGTTTTATACGCCATGATACCTCCTTTGGTTTTCATGCTTTGCGTTTTTATAAAAAGAGATGCATGAATGCTCTCTTATATTGTGTCAGATCCCGATATTTTATCGCGTCTAACAACATTACATTGGTAGGCCGGCAATACTGTTTTAGGCCTCAAATCCGTCATCACAAAATGATGCACGGATTTCATATCATCCTTTACTGTCAGTTATCATTAAGCAGTGAGATTACTTTTTTATTCCGTTTTTTCTTCGCAATGCTTGCTGCAGTACGGCCGTCACTGTTTTTGATGCTGGGGTCAGCGCCATTTCTCAAGAGCAGGCTGACCAAGTCCGCAGAGCGGACCGAGGCGGCTTCCATGAGCGCGGTGACGCCGTCATTATCCTGCATATCCAGATCCGCTTTTCTGAAGATCAATCGCTCGGCTACATTGAAGTGCCCCTGCCCCACCGCCCATATCAGAGCCGTGGCTCCGTCCTGGTCACGGGCATTAATGTTGCCACTATTGTCAAGTAGAAGATCGACAACAGCCGCCTCTCCTTTGTCTGCCGCAATGATCAGTGCCGTGGAGCCATGCCGGTCACGGCTATTCAGGCTTGCACCACCCTTGATCAACATGGCTACGGCACTGGTGTGCCCTTTTTCTGCAGCATGCATTAAAGGTGTGCGTTTCTCTTTATCACCTAGGTTGGGGTTGGCCCCTTTATGGAGCAGCAGCTCCACCATACCGGTGATGCCGTAGCGTGAGGCAATTGTCAGAGCGTCCCAACCGGCTCTGGCGCGTGCCGTCAGATCGGCGCCCCGTACCAACAACATGGCAGTGAGTGTAGCACGGCCGTTCTCCGCGGCAAATGTCAGGGCTGTACACTTGGCAACGGTCACTGCATTGACATCGGCACCGCGCGCCAGCAGCAACGCAGTGGTCTCCACGTTGTCATTTTCAATGGCCATCATCAGTGCTGATTTGCCGAATTTGTTACCGCTGTCGACATCGACACCCTCGTCAAGCAGCAGCTTCACCGTGTCGATATCGCCAATGCTGGCTGCCAAGCGGAACTCTTTCTCTTTGGTGTTCTCTCCGGCAAATGCCGTGCTGACGAGCGAGAGGCCTAACAATAATACGAGGATCATGTTTTTTTTCATGTTTTTTTCAGTACCGATTCCGGCTTAGGGGTCATCAGCCCTTCTCCTCACTCTCTATCTTTTTCAGGTTCGTCAGGCTCTTTGTGGGCGATGCCCTTATGGCAGTCGATACAGGTTTTTCCCTGATCGACAGCCTTAGCATGGCGTTTCCGTGCGCTGCGGTCCTGTTCACTCAGATCCATCTGATCGTAATCGTGGCAGCTCCGGCATTCACGGGAATCGGTGGCTTTCATTTTATCCCAGACCCGGTTTGCCATTTCCCAGCGGTGGCTCTCGTATTTCTCTTTCGTGTCAAGGGTGCCGAGAATTTCGTGCATGACATCTTTGTAAGCCATTACCTTGGTTATTATTTTTGGTACAAATGATTTTGGCACATGGCAGTCAGCGCAGGTGGCGCGTACACCGGAGGTATTTTTGTAGTGAGGCGTCTCTTTGTACTCCTCCAGATTTATTTTCATCGAGTGACAGGTGGTGCAGAACTCCATCTCATCGGTCGCTGAAAGGCCGACATTGAACAAGCCACTAAAGATAATACCTGCTCCAAATACCAGAATAAGGATGAAAAAGTACTTTTTCTTCGAGCTTTTGCCGCTCCCGGAATTGCTGTCCATAAACCATTCTCTTTTGATTCCTGCAGTACATGTCTTTGCCAAGGCGTTTGCGGGATAAAAAGGGGGCTATTTATGCCGAATTGACTCCATCCAGCATGCTTCCACTACATCGTGGAGAGCAGCGCCTCCTCCCATTTTCAAGGCAATATAATCCACCGCAGGTTTCTTACATTTTTCTGATTATAGTGGAGGATATTAGGGGATATTCTGTTTTTTTGCAAAATCCCCCATGGAAAACAGCAACATAAGTGCTTCGGCGTATTGTTATGTTTTGATGGGCTTTGAGGCGGCACCTGTTCAACTGGTCAATCTGGCGTAGAGCAGAGGAAGTTCTTTGGGCAGTTGTGATGGTTTGTGGATAACGATGTAACTGTCCGTACTAAACAGATGGGGTGGGTAACCATTGCCTTTGGCATCGATGGTGACACAGAAAGACTCAGTCCCAGTTGCCGAGCTTCGTGGATTGCCTGATGGGTATCTTCAATGCCATAACGCCCTTCATATTTGTCCAGGTCGTTGGTTTTTTCATCGGCCAATATTCAGTAACAGCCTGCGACCGGCAGGTTGCTCTTTCAGAATATTGCTGCTTCGGCGTATGGCTGCCTTAGTATCCGGGTTTAATCACATTAATGCGGCGGCCGCGGGTGGCGCCAGTGTAGTTTTCGTCGAAGGTTTTGATGTTGTGAAAGCGAATAAGGTCATGCTTGCGGGATGGGAAGCCATGTATGGTAGACTGATCATCCGTGGCAGAGAGAGACTCTCGACAAACAGGAGTACACTGTCGCGAATGACATCGATCACTCTGGCGTGATTGCTAATCCAGGTATCGGTGGGGAGAGAGGTCGGCCAGTAGCAGACAGGCAAGATCCCGGACTCCAACCCCGAGGTCCCGATAGAGGCCGTCTGCTGCGGCTGCATGTCCGGCTGCGCGGTCTGTGGTGAAGCGAAAGTTAGGCATCGACGTCAATTCCATAGCCGTCCTGTTGTGCTCGATGCCAGATGCTGGAATTGGGCGCGCAGTTTCCGGGCTGTTTTACGAAGATGGTTGGGTAGATTGCAGGACTCTGCATTTGCGGAGATCATCGGCATCACTCGACAGAAGTCTCCGGTTGCAGCAGCTATTTTTTGAAATCCCCCAGGTGAAGATGTTCTCCATACGAATGGTGGTCAGGCCCTGGCCCTGCTTTGTTGATTTTTCGGCATGTTCGGCCTGTCGGCGGCGCTGATCCTCCAGGTTCTTTATTTCGCCATGGGTACCACCATCTCCACCTTCCCTGGCTGGTTGTGCTGGAGGTATAAGTGGAAAAGGGTGCAGCCACAGGGCAGCATGGGCTGGGGCGGGCGTCTGGTCGCTGGCAGTTGATGGCAACTGCCCGGTTCCAGTAGTGCCTGACGGATAGCATTCTCCTGGGTGGCTTCGGCTCCGGGAGTTTTTCCGGCGGTATTCTCAGGGCGATATGCGCTGGCTGCCAGTCAGGTATAGAGGTCTTTATTGAGTTACATTCTGGAAAGTAGTCGATGATGGCCGGCAGGTGCAGGGACTGATCGTCTCTCCAGGCCAGCTCTACCTGTTTATTGCTCCTGGCAATTCTGTCCAGCAGGCCACGGCGGGCACCATGTTGCGTAGCATTGGCGGCCTCGATCTGGAAGCCCGCCATCACCGCCAAGCGCCCGGAACATGATGCCATGCAGTTGACATCATTCAGGGTAACTGCCGCTTCCGGGTGACGGGTTGTCTCCATCCGGGTGATTATTTTGTGCCAGGATTCACCAACTTGCTCTTCCATTACGGTTACGAGGCTTCTGCTTTGTGCTCAGGTGATGAATCCCTGGATAATAATATTGAATCCTGCCTCCAGCGGGGTGACCTTACCGGCAATCAGGGCATTCACTCCAGGGTCCAGTGGATATCCGGTGAAGAAAAGTATCCCTGCGCCAGGTCGTAGTGGAACAGGTCAAGCGGCGACGCCAGGATGAGCAGCAGGAAAAAACCGGCCTGAAACAGGAAGCGCCAGTTTTGTAGACGAGTGGTCTCTCATCGTCCGAAGCTAACGCCGACAATCTCCATCAATGCCTAAGTGGCCTCTTTGTCGCCGGTTTAGGGGTTCAACAAGGGCCGCACGGCAGGCTTCCAGAGGATCATAGCCTCCCAAAATCAGGGTGGCGGTATAAAACCAGAAGACGGGCGGAGGCCGCTTCTTCCAAATCATGGTCTTTAAGTGCTCTGAGGGCATTTGGCCAGATGCTCGTCGATACCGGTTTCACCTTGCAGAATCTTCTGCTCTAACTTAGGGGTCTGGAAAATCAAAGCGGGCAGCAATAAAGCGCTGTCGGGCGCCCGTCAGTGGATGGAACACTACCATCGTATCCTTTCGCGCCTCCACCAACTCGTAGAGATAGCAGATAGCAGATAGCAGATAGCACCTTCTCTTACCGCCCGGGTAAAGGGGCGATCATTCTGGGTTGGGTGCCGTTTTTCCCTATCAAGCGCCTTTTGACCAGATCGGTGGCAGTCAGGTCATCACGGTAGGAGACGGCATAAACCGGATGCTCCAGTTTTGCAGCCATATAGCTGATGAAACGGTTTTTCCACAACCTGTTGGCCCTTTGGTCAGCATCGGTAACTGGTGCCTTGCAGGCATGTTCGAAGAGAGCGGTCTCATTACCCTATGGTTTATAAATGGAAGTTCTGCTTCGACCTGCTCAGATGCTGTCCCGGTGGTGATGTTTTCTACTCAATCTAATAGGTAGGGAAACGGGTCATTCTAGCTTAGTGCCTGTTTGGAAACTATTAAAAAGAGATGTGGATAGGGTTTGTAGGGTTTAACTGTTTGAAGCAAAAATTCGTGTGTCCGAATCAGATGTTCTTAATCATGCGATGCGAATAGTGGACCTACTTACTGATAATTACGTACTTTTCAGAGCGGGCTTTGATGAAACATTACAAGCTTATTTGTAACTATTCAGCCCGCTGCTTACAGTTTGAAATAAGAGATTTATTTCTCTTCCACGTCACCCCTATGAGCCTGTGAGTCAGCAAATGCACTAATAATCGCCTGAGCGTGGGTACGGTCTTCAGGCGGCAGTTGGCGGTATTTACGCACCAGGACCGCCTCCTCCTCTGAGATCCCTCCTGCCCTCTCTGGCTGTTGCCCTTCCGTGTAGTCGGTTCTGTTTTCGGTGACACAGAGTCCGGCACTACCATCGAAAGTCGGTCGCAACGTCCTGCTTTTTATTGTAGCGTCAGATTCTTCATATCTCACTGTTTTTGCTGTAGATTCTTTACCTTTATCTCCCTTTATTCCCGTCAGTATGTACTGAGTGTCCATCCCGAGTTTGGAAAGTAATTCAAGCTTATTTGCAGGAATATTTCCTTTGGTACACCAGTTATAGACCGTGTTCCTTACTGTTCCGAGATGATTGGCTACAGCGGTAATGCCACTGGGTACCTTATCAATCTCTTCCAATAGCCTATCTGATAATTTTTTTGAGTACATCCTTGATATGCTCAATATTTTGAGCTATAATGTTTTTGTGTTCAGAAATCCATACTGCATCACAGTCCTGAAAAAAAGACGATGAGTAGGGGGACGTATAAGATGCACTATGCCGATACAATAGTGGTTCTTCAAGAGCGGGAGCGCAAGTCAGCGGTGGCAGGCGCTCATCAATGCGGACGCGATCAATCGGCCGACCACGGTGGTTGTAACTACCATAGCGTTTACAACGTTGCTTTTGACAACGCAGGTGGCGGTGAAGGTTGCCGCCATGGGCTTTATCTTGAAGTATAAACTTGATAGATCCATTCATCTGGGTGATCGAAATAACACAAAAAGATTCAAGCTACAGGCTGATTTGCTCCGGATTCAGGTTCATATCGATCAACGGCTCAACGGCAAGCCCAGTCCACCATTGATATGAGTCCTCACCCTTGGACTGACGGCGTTCATTGGTCAAACGCTGGGCCTGCTTAGGACGATAGCCCCTAAGGCTTGTATTGCGCTGATCCCACGACTAATGGTCGATTTGTAACGTCCATCATGGCTATCTCCGTTTGGATTGTGCCCTGCTTTCAACAGTGCAGAAATCTGGCATTGTTCTTCCTGGCTAAGCTGTGTGTATCTCGTTGTGCTCCTCTTTACTTGCCGGATAGAGATAGCCTTGATGCTACTGCAGTTTTCCCTCTATTCGTCAAACTGGAGTCGCACTTACCGCTTGAATCCACCCCTCCTGTCAGCTAACGGGAAAAATTCATTAATAATCGAAGGGTATCTGTGCGCCATTTGAACGACCGGAAATTGTTTTGTCTGTGGCCAATAATATACTAACCATCAAACTATAGCTGAAGAATAGATTGGTCGATGAAGTAATCGTTTTGCAGAGATGGAGAAAGGGCTTGAGGGTATGGAAAAGCATTTACCGAGGGGTGCCAACCATGGTTGGTAAGAATTCTGCCGACCAAGCTTCTTAAATATCATCAGAATGACTATACGGAAAAGCCGAAAGACGGCATTCACTGATCAATCTAGAAGCTTTGTAAAAGTATTGGGTATAAATCATTCATAAGGGGTGTAGAGGGAAGTGAGTCTGAAGCCACATCCTACTGCACAATTCAATTACTAAAGAGCCATCTAAATTAATCCGAGGCTCTTTTAAAGTATCTGTAGTGAGGTTATCGGTATGGCTATCGTAGTGAAAAAAACATCCGACACATTACCCATTGAAATTAATGGAAAAACAATTGCGGTACATAGCGGCGATTACATCAAGCTTAATGTTAAGCTGAACGATTCGGTATTGCTGTTGGATATAGCCAGAAACGATGTGGCTGTCACAGTCGAAGGGGATAACCTGATATTAACCCTGCTGAATGGTGCGGTGATCATCTTGGAGGGCTATGTCAGAGTTGTTATCGCTGCAGAATGGGACAATGCACCTGAAGTGAGGTTTGCAGGTGGTGAGATTATTGACTCGGTTAATGCATTATTCGATCAGATTAAATTCGCAGACCGGAATGAAGATGTTTTTGAGTCTACCGATAGCCTACTAGGGGTTCTGGGGACATTCCGTCCTTATCTCTACAGCCCATACCCCACAAGGCCTACAGAGGTGGCTTAATTTTCATTTTGCACGATTGATTGCATAATTTCATCCAAATCTAGTAGGTTTTGTTCAAAGCTAAAGCTGTAAGTTCCGTTCAAATTGATGTTATGCCAAGCCACTGGCGAAACTTGCTTAATAATTTCCAACTTCTTATCGTCACTTTCCCCCTCAAAATGCTCAAGTAATCGCGTCAGTATCAGCGAATTAAAATAGATAATGGCGTTGGTTAATAGCCTCGCGCATTCATTCCACAAGACAATCTCATCGTCTGATTTTCCCTGGAAACGATTGCCATTCACATGTGCAATAGCACGCCGTAATTGATGATAAGCTTCCCCACGATTCAAGGCTCGCTGTACATAAGTTCTTAAACTGGCATCATCAACTTAGTCCAGTAAGTACATGGCCTTGAGCATACGATTATATTCAGTTAAAGCTTTCAGCAAGGGGTGGTTTTGACTATAGCCAGAAAGCTTTCTAACAAGGATCGCCTGCGTTATCGTCTTCTGCTGTAGTGATATAATAATGCGCTGTATCGTATCCCACTCATCGATAATTAATTCTGTATTAATAGGCTTTTTTAATGAGAGCGTTGCCTTATTGTCTTCTCCCTCATTTACATCAAAAAGATCTGATATCACGGTTCCAAACTGAGCATAGCGCGGCGCAAAGATATAGCCAAACAGGTCCAGCAAAGCAAAGTTAACATGATTAACGCCGTGCGTATCCGTTGACAAAATATCCGGCTTAATCTCCGAGGTATTGTTATGAAGCAGATCCAAAATAAAATGAGATTCATGTTCATTGGAACCAATAATCTGGGCATTCAAGGCTACATGATTGGCAATCAAGTTCATCGATGTTAGTCCTTTATTCGTGCCAAAATATTTAGATGAATAGCGAGTTTTAAAAGTCTCTAACCGTGATTCGAATTTTTGCCCGTCAGCACTGGCATGAATGAGTCCTTTTTGGATATTGTAATGCTTGAAGATTGATAATTTCGCTGTCGCATCGTTAATTGCATCATTGTCGAGGTTTAGCGTTTCAGGTCGCAAATAATTGGCCTGTACTGTGCGTAGATGATCATATGATCTATCAGAGATGCTGGCCATGCCGTGTAGGCCATAATAGGTTCCATTGCCAATGAGAGCCGCCAGTAAATCATTCAAATGATCACTCTGTCCGGACTGTACCTGGCGAACATGCTCAAAGTGCTTTAAAAATCCTGTTTCCTGATGAACGAAGCGTAATACATCGGCAATGTTAATCGGTTTCATACGATCGAAAAAGGGATTGTTTAAAGCCGATTTTGTGCCTGAATACGGCAACCTCCATTGAGTTTTTCCTGAGCGATTACGCAATACCACATTTCGATTGTCGCCCTCATCAATGCGCTGGCCAACCCGTTGCAGCTTATCGTTCATCTTTTTCTCCATCGATTTAACCCGCTGGGCAGGCTCTGTATTCATGCTATCTAGCATGGAACCTTTAAGTAGCTTGTCTTTCTGTGCCCAGGGGATATCTCCAACAAGGTCATCGTGTAATGCACGATATTTGATAGCCGTTGGTATAAAGAGTTTCCCACCAAGATTATTTTGAGCTGCTAAATACAGCATCAACTCGTAACGCTCAGAGAGTACGTTGTTATCAATATTGATAACATACAATTGGTGTTTGGCTGGAATCAATCGTCGATCTGACGATGCTAATTTACCAGCACCTAACAACTCTTTTTTCATTCTATTTAATTGTGCAGATAAAGCCTGTGTATTGTCTGATCCTTCAAAGGTCAGGCATAAAAAAATGGGGCGTATTAAGTGCTGAATCAGTTCACGCTGCTTATCATAAAATTCCCAGATGTAATCATTTTTCGTGCGTTTTTGTTTCTTCAGATACAAGCACAGTGATTCTATTTCCCGTGCTCCAAGCAAGCCTTGTACCCGTTGTTTTATTTGTCTAAATGACACATGGTCATCAATGGTGTCGTCAATAAAAAAGTATAATAATTCAGCGGCTTTGCTAATATTTACTACCGCGCCATCCCAATCTTTATAGGCCATTTCCTTGGCATACGCTTTAGCTTTTTCACGTAACTTTCGGACATGATAAATAAACCCATCAGCCAAACGTTCAATATTGATTTGTACCCGCTCCTGAAGATAACAAAGTAAATAAAGCTGCTGCGTGACACGGTCGAAGCGTTTAAGCTTGGTTATAGAGTAGTAATCAACCATCGCCGCATAGTGCAGTCGGTTTTGTTGCGATAGTGATAGAGCAGAGGCCACTTGATTAACTTCATCCATCCAGGGCTGAATCAACTTGTTGACGTTCAACTCTTTCTCCAATTCTGGAGCATTAAAACTTTTCGCCGCCTGCTTAAGTTCTTTAACGGTTAGCATACCTTTTCCATCAACTAACTCAGCCAAGTTAGTAGCTAATTCATCTGATATGGTTGTCTTTAATAGATTAGAAAGTCGCTTACGTTCCTGTTTTATTACCTGACTGATAATTCGCTGAAGCACGGTATATTTAGGGATTCCTGTATGATTTCGAGCTAAGTATTCGGTGCAGGCATCAAATAAAAAGCGCGGCTCAATCCAGGATTTAGCAACCTGTTGCAAATAGGTAATGAGAGGTTCCTGATGTTGTTCCACACACCATGTTTTGAATCCCTGAAGGTTTATAATCTTGTCGTAGATACGTGTTTTCTGCTTATTGCTAACACTGAAGCGAGGGACTTTAAATTTAGGGAAATATTCTTCAGCAATAAAGGTGAGATCTGCTTTCAATTCCTTGTAGGCCGGATTGAGCTGAATGGGCTTGATCTTAAAGTAACCCAGCAGAGCAATAGCATAGCATTTATGATTGCGATCCCTGATGGATTTAATAACGTCCTGCTCCAGATCATTCAGAGTAAAACTGATACGTTTTTCTTCCAGTGACAGGCTGGGAACGCCATATAAATCGTTAATTTCTGCTTCGTGGAGTACGGTCAGGCGTTCTTTATAAGGCATAGGCTTCTCGTAAAAGCCGGAATATTACTATAATTGGGATATTGAAGTGATTTTGAAAATTAAGGCACCTCTAGAAGCCTTATGAGGCATGGGCTGTAGCGATAAGTGTCACTTTAGGACGGAATGTCCCCAGAACCCCTACTAGGTTTTGATGGTGCGCATGGAAAATACTACAGCTACACGTATAAGTCTGACCGTGGTGAGATAAAGGAATTTGCTGGAGATGAATTCTATCCTGCCGATTCCATGTCATCACTATCAAAATCCATTTTTTTCCAAGGTGACGCTGTAGGGGACAAGGTATTTGCCCTCGACACAACGGCCCCGGCTGCGCCGAGCGTCGGATTGGCCGATGATACCGGCAGCTCAGACAGTGACAATATCACCGGCGATGGAAGATTGACCGTCACCGGCGTGGCGCCGGGCGATAAGCTGGAATACCCCGTCACCAAGGGCGCGAGCCCTGCCCTGGTACCCAAAACAGAGGCTGAGTATGCAAACTATATCGCCACTGCCGGCAGTGCCAATTATAGCGTTGTGGTCAAAGTATCGGATGCTGCGGGGAATACGGCGTCGAGGACAAAAACGCTTACCCTCAACAGCGATCCGGTCGGCAAGCCAACCATTGATGGTACGGTGAAAGAAAATGAAACCCTGACAGCCATGGCCAATGCCATCAGTGATGCCGATGTCCTGGGCACCTTCAGTTACCAGTGGCAGGCCGATGGCAAGGATATCAGTGGCGCGACATCGAGTAGCTGTAAACTGACCGATGCGGACGTGGATAAGAAGATCACTGTCCAGGTGAGCTATACCGACGGACAAGGGATGATAGAAAAGGTCACCTCGGCTGAGAGCGTGGAAGTGGTGAATGTGAACACGGATCCGGTCGGCAAACCGACCATTAATGTCCAACCGAGTGCGGATGAAATAACCTGCGATGTCAGTAGAATCAGTGATGACGATGGCCTGGGTATCTTCAGTTACCAATGGCAGGCCGATGGCAAGGATATCAGTGGTGCGACATCGGGGACATTTAGCATGACCGATGCGGAGGCTGACAAACGGATCAGCGTCCAGGTGAGCTACAAGGACAGACACGGTACGAATGAAGAGGTCACCTCAGGGACGCTTATATATGGCAGAGGCGGTAGTGGCGTCGTTGCTGGTGATAGCGAGGATAACAGGATGTATGGCGGTGCGGGCGATGACTTCCTGTCCGGCGGTAGCGGGATGGATCAGCTACATGGTGAAGACGGTAATGACAAACTGTATGGCGGTGCTGGAGATGATATCCTGCAGGGCGATGCTGGAAATGACATCTTTATCTACGAAGGGAATGATGGCGACGACATAATCACGGATTTCACTCTCGGAGAGGATGTCCTTGACCTAAGGCATCTGCTGGTGGGCTATGACAGCAGCAGTAACCTGGATGATTTTCTGCAGGTGACAATAGGCAGTACTGGCGGTACTAATATCCGTATTGACTCCAATGGTACCGCAGGAGGTTCCAGTTATACGGATGTCTCGATTTTCTTCAGGGGTATTGAGGTCACACTTGACGATCTGGAGACTAACAATAGCCTCCTTGTTATGTGAGGCGATGGCTAAAAGCTGAACAGTCACTCTGGAGTTTTAACTCTAAAGTGCCCTTGAGATGTATCTGACGCTATATGGCTATATTCACAACCATGCTTCGGTGGATTTGTTCTCTATACCGAAACGCGATCCATGTTACGTGGTCTATGAGAATGGTATTTATTAGCCGATATACATGATATAAGAGTAGTGTGAGGGTTGGAGTTTCAGGAGGATAAAACCCGAAAACCACATAAAAATCTTGGCATGGCAGCAGTTCAGGCGTTACCGCCGCCTCGCATAACTTGATGCCTTTGAAAAGTTATGCAAGGCGCGGGTTTCCTTCAGAAAAAAAATAGAGTTTCTGGAGACCGCTATGAACGCAACAAGATACGGTAATATCCCGCGAACTGTTCCGTTGGATAACACTGTTGTGCAAAGCACTACCCCCTAGCTAGATGGTTGAACTTTTTATCATTATTTCAGAATAATTCAGATCGATAATTTGGATGGAAAAACAAAAAGGACGGGTCACCCTGTCCTTTTTGTTTTCTACTGGTTGACCCTGTAAACAGGTGTTCAGGGAATTGACACGGCACCACGAAAACTGAATAAGCCTTAGGAGCAAGCATATGAGTATGAAGTGGGATACCCGCTTTCTTGGCCTGGCGGCCCACATCTCCGTATGGAGTAAAGACCCCTCATCTCAGGTGGGGGCGGTTATAACCGATGGTAACCGCATCGTCTCATTGGGCTATAATGGTTTTGCCGCGGGTGTGGAAGACAAGGAGGAGAGGCTTACAGATCGTCACTGTAAGCTGAACCTGACGATTCATGCGGAAGAGAACGCCATGATCTTTGCCAAGCGCGATCTGCGTGGCTGCACCGTCTATGTTACTCACCCTCCCTGTCCACGCTGTGCGTCAAAACTGATTCAGGAAGAGTTTGAACGTGTGGTCTATATCAATCCAAGCGACGATTTTCTCTCCCGTTGGGCCGACGATCTGGAATTGTCGTCGGAGATGTATCAGGAGGCGGGGGTCAGTGCCACTGGTTATGGTGTCGATGATATCAATGTCGGTGAAGCACAGATAACCGTTGCTCCTGGTGGTTTTTTCAAGGTTGTTCTGAGTAGATTACTGTACGCTGCTCAACGGCAGTTGATTAATAACTAGGGAGCCTCTGATCAATTCATGAACCGGTGTCTGATGGCTGAAATCTGCCGGCTCTCTCTGCGTTGAAAATCTTGGCAATAGCCAGCTATTACCGGCAATTTTCGCCTTGATCCAGAAAATTCCAACTCATCATCCATCCGATCCAGAATTAATCGGAGGCTCCTAGGGTAACCAGGCAATGGAACGCAGCTCCATCACGAACTGGCTATCCTTTTCCTGTTTTACGATCTTTATCGGCAGATAATTTAGCTCGTGGGCCATCCAGAAAGTGGTCTTTGAGGGACGGCTATCCTTCTCTCTTGTGAGCTTTATTGTTGTGTACTCTCCCACTGCGGTTTTTAGCTGCTCTTCTCCCTGGGGGGTGAACCGGTAAACCTTTAGCCGGCCTCCATCCGCCACTTCAAATTTTATGCTGCCTCCATTTCCCGGAAGTTGCTGTGAGAGCGCAAGTTGTTGACTGAATTTATCCTGAACACCATCGGGTATTGCCATTGACCAGTTGGAGCCTGGTGTTTGGTTGGTTACCCGATAGGCCTTCCAATCGAAATTCAGGTCCACTTTTCGGGTTCTTTTCGATTTTTTATAGAGGTAGTGATAGGCAAGGGGGGTGATCAGATTGTTCCGAATGGAGCCCTGGCTTACCTCGGTAATTTCATCTTTTTTGAACAGAGCGACCAGGCCTACCGGAACCGTGTGTGACCGATAGGTGTAGTCGCCGTTGGTTGAGAGCTCAAGAGATACCTCAACTTTCCCGATGTGCATACCATCCCATGTCAGGTTGTACTTTGCAGCATAGGCCTTGAGCTGTCTGTCGGCGGCGGCATTTTGCCATCCCAGCAGCGCTGATCCGGCGAAGAAAAACAGAAGCAGGCTCTGGCGAGTGTTCACGCCGGAGGCGCTTCATGGTAGCGCATTCCGAGAGGCCCTTTCAGGGTGACGCCATCTTTCGAAACGCTGTTTCCTTTCATTCTCAGCCTGCCATCTGCAAACCAGCGGATCACTGCCGGATAGATAATATGCTCCTGTGAGAGAACTTTTTTAGCCAGTTTCTCCTCATCGTCTCCATTTTCGATGGGGAGTCTGATCTGGAGCACCAGTGGTCCACCATCTAGCTCTTCAGTGACAAAATGGACGCTGGCACCATGCACGAGGTCGCCGGCATCCAGCGCTCGCTGATGAGTATGGAGACCCCGGTACTTAGGCAGCAGTGAGGGGTGAATGTTCAATAGTTGCCCACGGAATTTGTTGACAAAGTGTGGGGAGAGGATACGCATGAAGCCTGCCAGGATCACCAGCCCTGGCTTGAATGATGCGACCAGTTCTGCCAGCACCTGGTCGTAACTCTCTCTGTCGGGGTACTGCGTGTGGTCTAGAACCCAGGCTTCAATACCTGCGTTTCTGGCTCGCTCAAGGCCATAGGCATCAGCTTTGTTGCTGATGACAGCACGTATATCCACCGGCAGATCCAAGGCGACGGCATCGATTACGGCCTGAAGATTACTGCCGTTTCCAGATATTAGCATCACCAGTGGGAGTCTATTTTGCTTTGTCACTGAATGACGTCCACTACCGGTTTGCCATCGGTCTTATCGATGCAGCCAAGACGCCAGACGTTCTCTCCCTGGGTCTGCAACAGGCTCATAGCCGCATCTGCATCCTCTTTGGCGACGCAGACGACCATGCCGACACCGCAGTTGAAGGTTCTCAACATCTCTGATTCCTCAATATTTCCCTGCTCCTGAAGCCAGTTAAAGACTGCCGGGCGTTCCCAAGAGCCGGCATATATGGTGGCACGGGTACCCTCGGGGAGAACTCGGGGAATATTCTCCAGCAGCCCGCCGCCGGTGATATGGGAGAGGGCGTGAATCCTGATGCTGTTGTGCAGTTTCAGCAGGGATTTTACATAGATCCGGGTAGGTGCCAGCAGTGCTTCTCCCAGGGTTCGACCAGACAGCTCCTGACTCAAATCCGCATCCGATACTTGCAATACTTTGCGAATCAGTGAATAACCGTTGGAGTGAGGGCCGGATGAGGCGATGCCCAGTAATACGTCTCCCGGGCTAACTCTGTCCGGCTCGATAATGGCAGATTTTTCCACAATCCCGACACAGAAACCGGCCAAGTCATAATCTCCTGCACTGTACATCCCAGGCATCTCTGCCGTTTCGCCTCCCGTAAGTGCCGCGCCGGAGAGTTTGCAGCCCTCTGCGATACTCTTTATTACATCGGTGGCCACGGCTACATCGAGACGCCCAGTTGCATAGTAGTCAAGGAAGAAGAGCGGTTCAGCACCTGTGACTATGATGTCATTCACACACATGGCAACCAAGTCTATCCCGATAGTGTCGTGCATTCCCTGCATCAGTGCCAGCTTCAGCTTGGTGCCTACACCATCGGTGCCGGAAACGAGAATTGGCTCCCTGTAATGGTCCAGGGGCAGTTCAAACAGAGCGCCAAAGCCACCGAGACCCGCCATCACCCCAGGCCTGAACGTCTCTTTGACAATGGGTTTGATTTTTTCGATCAGGCTGTTTCCTGCATCAATGTCTACACCGGCATCACGGTAGCTTAGGGAAACAGAATTGTTTTTGTTTTGATCCACTGATTACTCCATCTGTGGGATTGGGCGGAGCCAATTTTAACAAAATAAATGGGACAGTACACAGGAATCGAAAAATGGTTTCTTAGACAGGATGTGATTAGCAGGATAGAATCATCCGAACTCTATGTCCCATTTGATCTGTTATTACGCCTCTTCATCATGTTCAATTGTATGCTTTTAAAACAGTATTTCAATCATCTTAACTCGATGATATTTATAGGCTTGCTTCTGATTCTCTTCTCTGGCAGTAGCCGTACGGAAGGGGTAAAATCTCTTTATGAGGTGGAAGTCCCGGTGGTGGGGCAGGAGAGCTCCGAGCGGAACACAGCAATTCGCGACGCATTTGGCAGGATGCTGGTAAAAATTACCGGTAATCGCAAGATAGCCGAAAGAGGCGAACTGGCCGCTGATATCAGTAAAGCCCCGCGTTATGTCCAACAGTACAGATATCGTCTGGCTCCAGTTGAAATCAAGCCGAAACCGGATGCTGAATCTGCTCTGGAAGTGGAACCCTTAAGACTTCTCAATGTGACTTTTGATGCCGTGGCCGTCGATCGATTGTTGCGGGACCGAAGGCTGCCGATCTGGAGCGGCAACCGGCCAACCACACTGGTATGGTTGGGCACGGAACAAAATGGGAGACGTCAGCTGGTGTTGCCGGACAGTACGCCTGAATTGATGTCTGTATTGGCTTCGTCAGCCGATAGCCGGGGAATACCACTGCTCTTTCCATTAATGGACCTGGAAGACCAGGAAAGTCTGCTGGTATCTGATTTATGGGGTGGTTTTGAAAATAATATTTGGCGTGCTTCCCAGCGCTACAGTACTGATCTGATTCTGACCGGGCGCCTGACCAGGATGACTAATGATCTTTGGCGGGCTAACTGGCGGCTCTATCAGGGTGATCGTGTCTCAAGCTGGAATGATGAAGGGTCCAACAGGCAAACACTGGCTGTTAGCGGAATGCAGCATGTTGCTGATCTGCTGGCTGACCGTTTTGCTCCTGTGGGCGGGGATAATATTCTCTTTTTGGTAAGGATAAAAGTCGAAGGTATTGTCGATTTCATGCGTTATTTCAGTGTCAATCGTTTTCTTCAGAGCATCAGCTCTGTAGAGCACGCGGAGATTGCTTTTGCAGAAGAGGATGCCGTTACCTTTGATCTTCAGGTCAGGGGCGGTATTCAGATGTTGGAACAGGGCTTGCGTCTGGGACATATGCTTGTTCCTGTGGCAGAAGTGGATGATGGCCAGATAGCAGAAGATATTAATCTCTATTATCAGGTTCGCTAGTGAAAAAAGAAGATATTCCCAATCTGATCAGCGTATTGAGAATATTTCTGTCTGTGCCTGTTGTGTGGATGTTGCTGGAACAGAGTTTCACCATTGCCCTGGTGCTGTTTGCCATTGCGGGGATTTCCGATGGGTTGGATGGCTTTCTGGCTAAACACTACGGCTGGGAGAGCTATTTGGGTGGTATTCTCGATCCGTTGGCGGATAAGGTGCTGCTGGTTTCTAGCTATCTCTCCCTGGCGTTGATTGGGGCGATTCCCGTCTGGTTGGTGCTGCTGGTGACTCTGCGTGATCTGGTTATTGTAACCGGAGCGCTGATCTATAATTATCGTGTCAAGCAACTTGAAGTTGAGCCCAGTATGTTGAGTAAAATCAATACGGTGGTGCAGATTTTTCTGGTACTTGCCGTGGTGCTGGAAAAGGGAATGATGGAATTGCCTCTGCTGCTGATTCAGGGTTTGGTCTGGCTGGTTGCAGTTACCACCCTGGTCAGTGGTGTGAGTTATGTCTGGGTCTGGAGTAAACGTGCTGTGCGGGATGCTCCCGGGAATTCATCGACCAGACATTAGTCCGACGGGTTCCGGGAATCGATCAGTGATCGCACAAAGGGGATTGTAAGCCTGCGTTGGGCTTCCAGTGATGCGTGATCAAGACGGTCCAGCAGAACTCGCAGCGAGCCCATGTCTCTGGGCGCATGTCGCAGTATGTAAAAAGCGGTATCTCTGCTTATATCCAGGCCGCGTCTCTCTGCACCCTGTATCAGGGCTGATTGCTTCTCATCATCAGTCAGAGGGTGTAACTGGTAGCTGAGTCCCCAGGCGAGGCGGGATGCTAGGTCGGGTAGTTTGATTGGCAGGTTGGACGGGCCCTGGTCGGCTGCTACCACTAGGCTTGCCCCGATATCCCTCAGTCTGTTGAACAGATGAAAAATCGCCTGTTCCCACGCCGGGTCTCCTGTTACCCGCTGCAAATCATCCAGACAGACCAGTTTCAGGCTCTCAAGGTCGTTGAGAATGTCCGGTTGAAACAGCTCCGCCTGCTGTAGAGGGATATAGACGGCCGGTCTCTCCTCACTGTCTGCCAATTGGCATGCCGCCTGAAGGAGGTGACTTTTCCCCGTGGATTTGCCGCCCCATAGGTAGATAAGCGGCTCGCCTATTCCCCGGGCTGTAGTCGTCAGGTCAGTGATCGCTTGGCTGTTATTCCCTGGTATGAAAGTGCTCAGGCTGATATCTTCACGGAGTTTGAATCCGAGAGCGAGTTGTCTATCCATCGCCAATAGAGTGCTAAGCCTGACAGAGAGAGGCGGCGGCAGTTGCCAGACGTTTTCCCAGCGCTCTGCAGAGCTTTTTTTCATCATCACTCAGCGGTAATTTGCTATCTGTCCCGGCCAAGTGGCTTGGACCGTAGGGTGTGCCTCCGGTTGTTGTATGCAGCAGTTCGGTCTCGCTGTATGGCAGGCCGAGTATAAGCATGCCGTGGTGCATTAAAGGCAGCATCATGGATATGAGAGTGGTCTCCTGGCCTCCATGCATACTTGAAGCGGAGGTAAATACCGCGCCAGGTTTACCTGCCAGTGCACCGGTGAGCCAGAGAGGGCCAGTGCTGTCAATGAAGTATTTCAGTGACGCGGCCATGTTGCCAAAACGTGTCGGGCTGCCCAGTGCCAACCCGGTGCAGGCAGTGATGTCGTCCAGTGTCGCGTAGGGTGCCCCTTTATCCGGAATACTCTCTTCGGTCGCTTCACAAACGGTGGAGATGGCAGGTACGCTGCGCAGGCGCGCCTCCATACCCGGGACTTTTTCCACTCCCCGGGCGATCTGTTTTGCCATCTCTGCGGTGGCGCCGTAACGGCTGTAGTAGAGAACCAGAATCTCTGCCATCAGATAATCTCCAATACACTTTCTGGCGGCCGCCCAAGCGCGGCTTTTCCATCTTTGATAACGATTGGCCGCTCGATCAGCTTCGGGTGGTCGAACATGGACTGAATCAGCTGGTCGCGGGTCAGATCGGGGTTATCGAGGTTGGCTTCCTTGTATTCGACCTCTTTTTTTCGCATAAGATCCCGTGGATCCATCTTTAGCATAGCGAGAATTTCAATCAGTTCATCTCTGCTGGGCGGTGTTTTCAGGTACTCTGTGATTTCGGGCTCAATGCCTTTGTCCTGCAGCAGTTGCAGGGTCTGTCGGGATTTGCTGCAGCGCGGATTGTGATAGATTTCTACGGACATGGGTTAGCCTCATCAGGTTTACATAACTGGCTATTGTAGCGAATAGAGTTAGGACTCGCTGCAAAATAATGTCATATTTTTAAACGTGCTATACTCCGTCTGACCGCATAGTTGCTCCATCTCATACCAGAAAATGCTCTCCTTGCGGGTCTTTTTTCGGTATTTTTTAAAACCCCTGACTTCTAAGCTTTGCTGTTTCATCAGTTTTCCTGGAACTGGTGATCCTTCTTGAGTAAATTGGCAACCATCGTCGCTTTGGTCACTGGGAAGGTAATAGTGTGTTGGGGGGAGCCAGGGGCTCGCATCGTCACCCATGTGGAAAAAAAGAGCCGCCTACTGGTTGTCGCTAAACTGAGCGACAAATCGGCAGATACTTTATGTATCTGGCGACAACAACTGCCTTTGTGAGGCATACCGGAGAAATGGCGTAAAATTCTGACGGTTGATAACGGTAAAGAATGTGCTCAGTTCAAGAAAATCGAAGAAGCCACAAGTATGAATGAAAATACCAATGGACTGCTTGCTACGTCATTACCTTTCCAAAAGGAAGCGATCGACGAAAAGTCACTTTGATCTGACGCTTGCAACTGTGGTGGAAAAGCTCAACAATCGACCTCGGAAATGCCTCAATTATCAGGCACCCAACGAAGGTCTTCCTAGTAAAGTATAGATGATGCACTTACAACTTGAACCCACCCAACTTAATTTAGACTCATGGCGATACTATACCAATACGATAAAGTAAAAATCCTAAAAATCAAACAGATATAAATATATAACCTTTCCTTGTATAAGGTAATATATGTTGACATTTATCAGCTTTTAGGGTGTCATATGCCACGTTTAAGCTCGGGTATTCCCTGAACTTGAATGGTTACTTCCCTAAAACACATTAACGTGTTTTTTATATTCACTTTCTGACCCAAACTTAAAGGGGGGTTCATGGACGCCACAGCTGAGCAGAAGTACAACCTAACTGTTGTGCGCTGGTTCACCGTCATGGCAGCTGTCTATCTGGTGGTAGGCACTCTAGCGGGGACGTATATCGCCTCCGAGCTGGCATGGCCGGTACTTAACTTCGATATTCCTTACATTACCTTCGGACGCCTGCGTCCGCTTCATACCAATGCGGTAATTTTTGCCTTCGGGGGTTGTATTCTGATGGCGTCTGCCTTCTACAGTGTACAGCGCACCTGTGGCGTCCGTCTCTGGAGCGACAAGCTGGCATGGTTTACCTTTTGGGGCTGGAACCTGATTATCGTTGCTGCAGTAATCACTCTGCCACTGGGTATCAACCAATCCAAAGAGTATGCCGAGCTGGAGTGGCCAATCGATATCGCTATCGCGGTCGTCTGGCTCTCTTACCTGTTCAACTTCGTAATGACCCTGGCAACCAGAAAAAGTTCACATATCTATGTGTCCAACTGGTTTTTTCTTGGCATGATGGTGATGATCACTTACCTCCACGTTGTTAACAGTCTGGCTATTCCGGTCGGCCTGTTCAAATCCTACTCCATCTTTTCGGGAGTGCAGGATGCTATGATTCAGTGGTGGTGGGGCCATAACGCGGTTGGTTTCTACCTGACAGCTGGCTTCCTGGGTATCATGTACTACTTCGTGCCCAAGCAGGCTGGCCGCCCTGTCTACTCTTACCGTCTCTCAGTAATCCATTTCTGGGCACTGATGTTCGGTTATGTATGGCTGGGCGCACATCATCTGCAGTACACAGCACTTCCAGACTGGACCGGCTCTCTTGGTGCCGCTGTCTCCATCGCCATGATTATCCCCTCCTGGGGTGGCGCAGTGAACGGCATGATGACCCTCTCCGGCGCGTGGGATAAACTGCGTACCGACTATGTTCTGCGCTTCATGATCATGTCTCTGGCCTTCTATGCCATGTCGACCTTCGAAGGTCCGATCATGTCTATCAAGACCGTGAATGCTCTTTCTCACTACACTGATTGGACCGTTGGTCACGTACACTCCGGTGCCCTGGGTTGGGTTGCCATGGTGGGTATAGGCGCGCTCTATCACCTGATGGTACGTACCTTCCATGTTGAACTGTGGTCGACCAAGCTGGTCAACGCCCACTTCTGGACAGCCACCATCGGCACCGTGGTCTATATTGTTGCCATGTGGGTATCCGGAATCATGCAGGGTCTGATGTGGCGTGCCTACGATGAGTACGGCACTCTGGCATACACTTTTGCCGAATCTGTGGAAGCGATGCACCCGTACTACTCCATGCGTGCTGTTGGTGGCATGATCTTCCTGTCAGGCGCAGTTCTGATGTTGATCAATGTCATTATGACCGTCATCAAAGCCAGCTCTCAGGGCACCGTGCAGCAGGCACGTACTGCCGCTGTGACTGCTTAACTTTAGGAGTAATCAAGATGTCAATGCAAGAAAGCATGGAGAAAAACATCTGGGGCTTCCTGATTGTCCTGGCGATCGTCCTCTCTGTGGGTGGCCTGGTGGAGATTGTTCCGCTATTCTATCTGGACAACGTGATGGAGCATGATAAAGCCCCTGAACTTGTCTGGCAGCGGAAAGATGGTCAGACGCTTCACGATTGGCAGGCGGGCGATGGTGTCCGTCCCTACAAGGCACTGGAGTTGGCTGGGCGTGATGTCTATCAGCGTGAGGGTTGCTACCTCTGTCACTCGCAGATGGTGCGTCCCCTCCGAGATGAGAAGGAGCGTTATGGTCATTACTCACTGGCAACAGAGTCCATGTACGATCACCCCTTCCAGTGGGGTTCCAAACGTACCGGTCCTGATATAGCCCGCCTGGGTGGCAAGTACTCCGACGATTGGCACCGCAAGCATCTGCGTGCGCCTCGTGCGGTGGTGCCTGAATCGGTAATGCCGAACTACCCTTGGTTGAAGGCGAACATGGTGGATGGATCTACCATTCAGAACCATATGCGTGGCATGCAGAGGCTGAATGTCCCCTATACGGACGCCGATATCGAAGCCGCAGCCAAAGAGGTGGAGGGCAAGACCGAAGAGGATGCTCTGGTCGCCTATCTGCAGGTACTTGGCACCATGGTCACTCTGGACGCAAGCAAGGTCTATCGTGAGTAGTCTCAGCGACTATTTCGCTACTGATTGGGCGGCGATGACCACCACCGACTGGGTGGGTACCATCCTCACGGTGGTCATTTTCCTCCTGATGGTAGGACTCTATGCTTACGTTCTCAGTCCAAAAAATAAGGATAGACTTGAGTCAAAAAAGTACATTCCAATGGACGATGATTCAAAGATAAATACTGGAGATAACAATGTCGGATAAAAACCTATTTCCGGGTGAAAACAATACCGGACATATCTGGGATGATAACATTCGAGAACTGGCGAACCCTCCACCGAGGTGGTGGATGATGTCATTCTGGGCTTCCATCGCCTTTTTTGTCGGCTATGGGGTAATCTATCCCATGTGGCCAGCTTTGCCGGGTGGACAGGGGTTCACCAAGGGTGTCACTGGCTGGACTCAGATGCAGGAGTACCGAGAAGGGGTCGATGAGGTTGAGGCTGTTCGTGGACAGTTCGAGACAGAAATAGAGGGTCTGAGTGCTAAAGGGATCTTGGCAGACGAAGGTTTGACACGCTATACACTGGCATCTGCCAACGTGTTGTTTGGTGATAACTGTGCGCCCTGCCATGGTTCCGGCGGTCAGGGTGGTCCTGATTTCCCGGTTTTAGTCGATGATAATTGGCTGTTTGGCGGTTCCGTTGAGACCATTGTGCAGACGATCACCTATGGTCGTAAAGGTGTTATGACAGCCCATGGCAAGATCCTCTCTTTGGAGGAGATTGGCAAACTGGCTGTTGCCATCGCTTCCGGCAAGCCGGCCTCCGAGCCTCTTTTTATGGAGAAGGGCTGTCTGGCGTGCCACGGTGTTGATGGCAAGGGTATGCAGGTTCTTGGATCGGCAAACCTAACTGACGCAGTTTGGCGTTTTGCACAAGAGGATCAACTGGCCAGTATAGAATACACCATCGCCCATGGTGTCAATGATGTATCTGACCCAATGACCCGCCAGGCTGAGATGCCGGTTTTTGGTAATCGTCTTAGCAAAAATGAGATCAAAAAACTGGCAGTCTATGTCTACATGCTGGGCGGTGGTCAGTGACAGGCAATAGTGCCAATTCAGCCCGCTCCTTTATTGGGGCGGGTAAGTTAGCAGTGTAAAGGGGATAAATTATTATGGGCATAAGCGATCCGGTAGTATGGGGTTCTGTCGTCAGCGTGGCGATTTGTGTCGTGATTTTTGTATACCTTATTTTTAAGATGAAAAACTTGATCAATAAGGATACGGAAGCCCACAAAAAATAGAGCTCAAGCGAATATTAGAGCTTGAAAAGGGGGACTTTCCCCCTTTTTTTATGGGTTGATATAAATCAAAAGCAGCATTGATAATTCGCATTTTTTTAGGTTGGATCATTAAGTAAACTGGTGCGAATGAATATGAAAGGGCGTAGGCTATATTCTCCTGAGTGAATTAGAGAGTAGGGGCGCGGGCCAAAATAATCCTATACCGGGGGAGATGTTGTCTTGACTAACAATCAACAAAAGACAAAAGATGCTGTATTGGATGAACTCTATGCGGATGCAGCTCATGTTGAATTGAATCTCGGTGAGGAGACTATCCACGCAAAACGTATATCGGGTAAATGGCGTAACTACAAGTGGATTGCCAATGCTGGCTGGATTCTATTTTTCCTGGGGCCTTACCTGCGTTTGGGTGATAGGCAGGCCATATTATTCGATATTCCAAACCGCCAGTTTCATATCCTGAATGTGACTATTCTGCCCCAGGATTTCTGGATGTTGTCACTCCTGCTGCTCTTTCTTGCCATTCTGCTGGCGGTTGTAACAGCGACAGCTGGTCGTGTTTGGTGTGGTTTTTTCTGTTTCCAGACGGTATGGACTGATGTCTATACCTGGATAGAGGAGAAGCTTGAGGGAAATCCCCAAAAACGTCGTAAGCTGGAACAGGCCTCTTGGGATCTTACTAAAATTCGCATTAAGGTGACAAAACACGCTCTCTGGCTGATTGTTGCCTTCCTGACCGGTGTCTCATTCGTCGCCTGGTTTATCGACGCCCGCCAACTGTGGGCGGATATTTTTACCTTCAGTCTTGGTTCTGTTGCCCTGTCCACGATTGCACTGTTTGTGGCGGGTACCTACGGATTGGCAGGCTTTCTTCGCGAACAGGCCTGCTTTTGGCTTTGCCCGTATGCCCGGATTCAGGCGGTGATGGTGGATAATTCCACTGCTGTTCCGACATATGATTTTCATCGTGGCGAACCCCGTGGACGGGTAAAGAAGGGGCAACTGGAATCTGAGCGTACAACCGGCGACTGTGTCGATTGTAATCAATGCGTTGCTGTTTGTCCTACAGGCGTGGATATACGTCATGGCCAGCAGGAGGGCTGCATTATGTGCGCACTCTGCATCGATGCCTGTGATGTGGTTATGGAGAAGCTGGATCGTCCCAAGGGGCTTATTCGCTATGAGTCTTTGGATGTTCTGAATGGTAAAGAGGATCGTTCTCTGTTGAAGCGGCCACGGATCTGGGTCTATGGAGCCGTGCTATTACTGGCTGCTTCCGGTATTGGGTATGGCATGTCGACGTTGGATGCCATCGAGATTAAAGTGATTCATGATCGTTTGCCGCTCTTCGTCATACAGAGTGATGGATCGGTGCAAAATAAATACACGGTGAAAGTACTTAACAAAATGACCGCAGATATGGATGTGACCATCACTGCTACGGGTCTGGATGATCTGATCATCGTCGGTGCTGACAAGCCGGTTAGTGCCCGTAAGGGAAATGTGACGGCCCGAACGATTTTTGTCCGGGTTCCACGGAAAAATATCACTGGAGAATCAGTACCTATTGTTTTCCGTGCCAAAGGGACAGATGCTCATGGCAAGCTGTTCGTGAGTGAGCGTCAAAGTGTGTTTATCGGACCAAATCGATAATATTACTTGGCTTGTAATATGGAGAGCGGGCCACTTGGTCCGCTTTTAAAAGTAAAGTACTGAGAGCTTGAGATGGATAATAAACAATTTGCTTGGCGTAACCCCTGGGTTATCGCCTGGGTATCCATACTGATAGGGTTCTTTATTATCAGCGGTACCCGGATCTATTTTGCCGTGACCACCAGTCCGGGTCTGGTAGTGGATGACTATTATGAACGTGCCCAGGACTATGAAGAGAATATATTGAAACGGAGAGCTCGGGATCCAGGCTGGAAAATGAAAGTTCTGGCACCCGAATATGTGGATATCGCCAAGCCAACGCTGTTTGGTTTCAGTGTGGCGGATAAAGAGGGGAATCCGGTCACCCCTGACTCGGTTATTTTTTATGTGTACAGACCGTCAGATAAGAATCTCGATTTCTCGGTGCCTATGGAACAGGTTGAACCCGGTCGATATCAGGCAGAGATATCTTTTCCGCTGCTGGGAGTCTGGGATATTTTGATCAGTGTCAAAAATGGTGAGGATGAGTACAATCAACCCTACCGTCTCAGTGCAGGCGTCAAATAAGGCAGGTGCTTCTTTTAGGGAGCATTAATTTCAGATCTCTGATTTTTCCACAAAGATTTTTATGTGGGTTCTCAAGAGGTTCATGTGGTGGTGGGTATTGAGATACCGCTTCCAAGAGACGCTGTGAATCTTCCCTATACGCTTGAGGCTGGCTTCCCCGCCGATCACACTCTTGGAAACGGCACTTCCGTGCCCTCGCGTAAATATCTGAGGGGGTGTTTTTTTTGGGTGGAACCATTTTCATTTCGTTTTCACACTCTGCGTGGGAACAGATACTGAACTTTGATAAGATCATTTGTGGTCGATCAATACCTGACCTGTCATGCGGTGGAGCCTGAGTGAATTCCAACAACGAACAGTCCTGTTTTCACTGTAGCTTGCCGGTCCCTCCATCCGAAGAGGTGATTGCCGAGATAGAAGGTGAGCCTCAGAAATTCTGCTGTATCGGCTGTAAATCCGTTTGTGAGGCGATATATGCCGCAGGCCTCGAAGGTTTCTATCAGCGGACCTTCGATGGAACACCACTTGCCCCACCTCCTGAACTTCCCAAACAGCTTGCTCTCTATGATCTGGACGAAATCCAGGAAGAGTTTGTCGACAGCCTGGGTGAGGTTCGTGATATTCACCTTATGGTTGAAGGGATTCACTGTGCCGCTTGTGTCTGGCTGATCGAGAATAGCTTGCAGGCGATGCCTGGTATCGAGGAAGCCAGGGTGAACCTCTCCGGGCGCCGGCTTCATGTGAAGTGGGACAATGGGCGGCTGAAACTCTCCAATATAATCCAACAGATGGGACAGATTGGTTACGCGGGAGTTCCCTATGATCCGGAAACGGCAGAAGGGGCTCTGAAGCGGGAGAATCGTCATCTGCTCTATCGGATGGCATTTGCCGGTTTCACCATGATGAACCTGCTCTGGATATCCATCGCTCTCTATTCCGGTGCAGATAAGGGTGAGTTCCGTAGTATGTTCCATTGGGTGGGGTTTGTGTTGGCCACTCCAACTTTGATCTATTCCGGTTACCCGTTTTTCAAGGGTGCTTGGTCAGGGATACGTAATTTGCACCTTGGAATGGATTTGCCGATTGCGATAGGTGCGAGTATCTCCTATCTCTATTCCGTCTATATAACGGTTTCCGGCACAGCGGTGGGAGAGGTCTACTATGATACGGTGGTAAATTTTCTCTTTGTCATTCTGGTGGGACGCTATCTTGAAGCAATCTCCACGCGTCAGGCTGTAGCATCGACTCAGCGCCTGCTTGATCTGCAGCCTCGGGTGGCAACTCTGATCAGAGACGGCGAGGAAAAAATCGTTCCCATTCGTTCGGTAAAGCCGGGTGAACGGGTACTGGTTAGACCCGGTGAACGCATCCCGGTCGACGGTGTGGTGCTTGAAGGGAGCAGTGCGGTGGATGAGGCGATGCTGACAGGTGAACCTGAGCCGGTTGCCAAATACCGCAATGCCACTGTCTCTGCAGGTGCTATCAACGGTCATGGTGCCCTTGAGATCCGGGTAGAGAGTCTGCTGAAAGATACGGCACTTGGCCGTATCATCCGTCTGGTTGAAGAGGCTCAAGCCAGCAAAGCACCGATTCAGTGTATGGCGGATCGTATTGTCCCGTGGTTTGTAGCAGCCACCCTTGGCGTGGCATTGGCAACCTTTTTCTGGTGGCTGGAGAGCGATATTGAAAAGGCGTTGATGGCCGCAACGGCTGTGCTGATTATCACCTGTCCCTGTGCTTTTGGGTTGGCAACACCTATGTCGATTGCCGTGGCATCTGGCCTGGGCGCGCGGTACGGTATCCTGGTCAAGAATGGTGAAGTATTGGAGACCCTCTCCTCCATCGATCATATGGTTTTTGATAAGACGGGTACCCTGACAGAGGGAGAGATGACGGTCACCTCAATCAAGATGGTCGACAGTGGTTGGCGAGCGGATGCAGGTCTTACAACGCCGGAAAATGAGATGTCAGATCCCATGCGTCAACTGCTGGATGATCTTGTTGCGCTGGAGCGCTATTCAGAGCATCCGGTTGCTTCAGCATTGCTGGCTTGCGGTGAGGTGATGGGGATAGAGGGCCGCTTACAGAAGATCAGTGGATTTGTGAACCGTCCTGGACTTGGTGTGTCTGCAATAGTGGATGGCCGAAAAGTAGCGGCGGGTAACAGCGCCTTGATGGATCTGGAGGGTGTAACTCGTCAACCTGAATTTGAACAGGAGGCGGAAAAACTCGATCATCAGGGTATAGGTTTTCTGCGCTGTGCAGTGGATGGGGCGGAGTTGGCTGTTATCGGTATTGAAGACCGTATTAGGGACGATGCTCCTTCTTTGGTAGCTGCTCTGAAGAGCGAAGGGATGCAATTGACTCTACTCAGTGGTGATCGTCGTCATACAGCAGAGGCGATTGCTGAAAGATTGGGTGGTATGCAGGTGATAGCGGAGGTGCTCCCCGAAGATAAAGACCGGATAATTGGCGAGCTGCAATCAGACAATCATTGCGTTGCCATGGTTGGAGATGGCGTCAATGATGCCCCAGCCTTGGTCAGGGCCGATGTTGGCATTGCCCTGGGTTCGGGCACCGATGTATCCATTGCCAGTGCCGATATCGTGTTGATGGGCAGTGAACTCGAAAAGGTGCGTCTTGCCTCCACTTTGTCACGGCGGACACTGCGCACTATACGCCAGAATATTGGTATCTCCATCACGTATAATCTGATCATGGTGCCTTTGGCTATGGCTGCTTTTGTTACTCCTCTGGTGGCAGCAGTCTCCATGCCCATCAGTTCTCTGCTGGTGATCGGGAATGCCGCGCGCATCCGCACCCTTTTCAAAGGTGTAAGATGAGGGATTGTAATCACGTTTTTGGAGTCTGCAGATGGATGTAATTTACGGTTTAATCCCCGGGATGATTCTCTTGGGCCTGTTGGCCGTTGGGGTGTTTTTCTGGGCTGCCAAGAACGGGCAGTTCGATGATATGGAGGGAGAGGCCCGCCGGATTCTGATGGATGATGATCTACCCCCCCGACAGCCCGTTCAAAAAAATGGCGGTGAGGAAAAGGCTAATGGGGAGGCGGAGTAGTCAGAGGATCAGGAATCAGGGGCTGAAGCAAAGAATTAATATCCCGGATTGTGGGTTTTCCACACCCTCTCGCAAACATCTGTACGGTGCTCTTGAGAACTTATTCCGGATCCTGACTTTTCAGCCGTCAGATACCGTTCATGAATTGATCAGAGGCTCCTTAGGCCTGAATACCGGCTCCTGTGATGGCTGACATCCTGCGGTTCTTTGTTGTGGTGCAAACTGTTTTTGTGATTCCAGTTGGCGGATTCTTTGGTCTGCCGCTGAATTTGCTGCTGCCGGGACAGATGTAGATGTTCCTCCATGTCTAGGCGCTCCGTAGTATCCGGCTGGAGGGGCGTTATGTTTTGCGCCCATCATAATAATCATTATTGTTTCCCATCCACCTATATGGGGTTCACCATATTCATTGGGCTGAAATTGGCGGCTTCGTCCGTTTTAGTTTCACCTAAAGTTCCAAACCCCAGGGCAATCATTGTACTTAAGGTAATTGATGATTTTTTCATTCTTTGAATTATCCAACTAGAGTTTCAGGAGTGTTAAATTGCATCCAAAAGTGCCCCACCATTTGCAGAGGTTATAGTCATTTCTGGTGTATAGAGGAATTAAAGCAGTATATCCTGTTGGAAGGAAAAGATCCTAGCCGATCACCAACCAACAAGAGTACGCTACATGAAGAATGATAATATTGTCGGGCTGAATAGGCCAGCGCGAGATGTCCTTTCTGAGCTTTTACATACCGGATCCCAGCAACTATTAGCCCAAGCCATAGAGGCGGAAGTCGCCACCCTGTTAGCACAATACCAAGGGTTGCTGAGAGAATCAGGCTTACAAGGTGTTGTACGCAATGGGCACCTGCCGGAACGTATGATCCAAACAGGGCTTGGTGATATTGGGGTCAAGGTTCCCAAAGTAAGAGATCGTACCGGGCAAGGCATCAAGTTCAACAGCGGTTTGGTGCCACCGTACTTGAAGCGAGCGAAGACCATTGAAGAGCTGCTGCCCTGGTTGTACTTGAAAGGCATCTCTACAGGCGACTTCAAGGACGCACTGGCAGGTTTGCTTGGCGCTGATGCCAAAGGTTTGTCCTCCAATACCATAAGCCGCCTCAAGCAAACTTGGGAAGGCGAATATGGTCAGTGGCGTAAGCGCGATTTATCAAAGCGGCGCTATGTGTACATTTGGGCCGACGGTGTTTATTGCAACGTAAGGCAAGGCGACAAGCTTTGCTTGCTGGTGATCATGGGTTCCGACAGCACAGGTCGTAAGGAAGTCATTGGGCTTACGGATGGCTACCGTGAGTCAGAAGCGAGCTGGTTAGAGTTGTTAGAGCAGCTCACAGAACAAGGTTTTACGGTGCCGCCAGAGGTGGCCGTTGGTGACGGTGCACTAGGCTTCTGGAAGGCCATTACCAAGCATTGGCCAACGACGAAGCACCAGCGTTGTTGGGTGCACAAGACCGCCAATGTGCTCAACAAAGTGCCTAGGGCGATACAGCCTAAAGTCAAAGAGAATCTGCATGATATTTGGATGTCTGACTCTCGAACCCATGCCGAAAAAGCCTTTGATTTATGCTTGCGAAAATATGAGGCTAAGTACCCGAAAGCGATGCATTGCTTACAAAAAGACCGAGACAAGATGCTGACTTTTTATGATTTTCCTGCGGAACATTGGGGGCATATACGAACCAGCAACCCGATTGAATCGGTGTTTGCCACAGTGCGGCTTAGAACCACGAGAACAAAGAACTATGGTAGTCGATTAACGACGTTGGCCATGGCATTTAAGTTGATGCACACTGCACAAAAAAGATGGCACCGCTTAAGAGGCTATCAACTGCTCTCCGATGTAATTGAAGGTGTGCAATTTAAAGATGGGATCCGAGTTGAACAGGAAGCTGCTTGATGGCTTATACACCAGATTTGACCATAGCTCCCATTTGCACTGAAAAGTGGCCCGCCTAATCAAGCCGGATTATGACTTATTTCTTGGGTTTTTACTTGGTTTTTCTCTCCGTATTGCGGGTTTCGATGATATGGCAGTGATGGGTCAGTCGATCAAGCAGTGCAGTCATCTTTTCATCACCAAAGAGATTCGACCATTCAATGAAGCTGACATTGGTGGTAATAGTGACGTGGGTGCGTCCATACAGCTTGCTGAGAAGATGGAATAACAAAGCACCACCTGCTTGGGGAAGATAACCCGGTTCACCAAGGATCACGAGATCCGCATGCATCAACCTGTTAGCCATTGGCCCCTGCTTACCGGATTGTTTCTCCTGCTCCAGCAGTTTAACCAGCTCAATAGTCGATAAAAAGCGAATAGGTTTATGATGGTGCTGAAGGCCTGCACCGTGATTATAGTCGCCAGGAGGGTTTTATCGGTACCAGGGCCCACAAAAACGATGCTCTGGGCCTCTTCCATAAATTTGCAGTGATGCAGTGCAGTAATCAGTTCTTCGTTTACCTGACTTTGGATAAAATCAAAGCCTGCCAGCTCACAATGAGCTGGGAAGCGTGCCAGCTTCATTTGATATTGAATAGAACGCACTTCTCATTCAGCGACTTCGGCTTTGAGTCATTGCTGCAGTATGGGTTCTGCTTTGCTGTAAGCAGATGAAGCTTGCTCAGACAGCTCTGCAATGCTTTGCGCCATACTGTGATTTTAGTAACTTCATGGTTGCTATCGTGGCATCAACGGACATGGCATTTCCCCCGTAAGTGATCATAACGGCCTGTGTCGGCTTTGGGTTTCTTTACCAGCGTGAGTTCAGGACGCGGTTTGAGCAACGCCGGTCTTGGCTTATCCAGGCAGCTAATAATGTGCTGTTTAGAAGGGCTGCCACTGGTCAGTGCAGTGGTAATGGCCTTGTTCTACCTTGCGTTCATCATGTTGCAGCACTAGTGCCAGTACATTGACCATATCCTGGTTGTCACCGGGATGCTTGAGCCGTTATTTTTGTAGTTTGCGGAAGCTCTCTGGCAATTCCTGGAAGGGTGCCCCATTGCGCAACGCACCGGGCTTACGCTGCAGTACCGACGGGTAGTGATGCTAGCCATAGATTGTTTGCCCTTTTGGCTGTGATCTCGTGTGAACATACGCTGATGTTCTGCAATCACCTTCTCCTCTGCAATCATCACCAATTTATGGGCATGAATATGTAAGCTGGTGGGGCGATTGGTAAAAGAAGCGGGTACACTGTAACGACTGTTATCAAAGATAATCAGGGAGGTGGATAAGACCCGCTTACTGTGTTCTATATATCCGTCAAAGGGCGCAGGAATCGACATCAGGCGAACCACTTCGTCCTGCCAAGCAATTGTGCTGTCTTTGTACTCAGGATGGTAGATTTCTTGCCATAAGGTCTTAATAGCACTAGCCAGATGTTCTGGCACATCAATATCCGCAAATGCCGACGCCTGATGCCAGAGGCGATAGCGGGAGTCTCGAACATTTTTTTCTATCCAGCCCTTCTCCCAGCCTGCGACTGAGTTACAAACGTCGGACTCAAACATGAAGTGGCTGGCCATGACCTCGAAGCGGGTATTGAGCACACGCCTCTTACCGCGATGGACCTTATCAACAGCGGTCTTCATAGCGTCGTAGATACCACGCTCCAGCGCACCGCCGGGCACCCTGAAGGCCGGGTTGTGCGCATCTAAAGATGCATCTCCTGGATTGGGGATAAGCGCGCAGAAAGAAAGCAGGGCGGCTACTGAGCTTGAACCGGGCAATCTGTCACTTGGTGCTTTTGCCACCCAGAACAACGTAGTCCTCGCTCCAATCAAACTGAAAAGCTTCCCCAGCAAAGGCCAATAGTACCTAGGACAGCCCCTAATTTTTTAAGCCCCTGCCGCCATTACTTGCAGGTGCTGCAGTAAGGAAATCTCCCCAGTTTCGTCCCAGCATCACTGTTACGTTTATTGATGTGGTCATTGTTATTTCATGCAGATCTCAATCATGGCGCGGGCGGCGTTTGAGAGAGTACGGTTGTTATGGGTAACCGCACCCAATGAGCGAGAGAGGTCGAGGCTGGGAACTTTCAGAATTTGCAGATCGTTATTTTCAATCATGGTTGCGGGAAGCAGGCCCCACCCAAGCCCGATTTTGACCATCATCTTCAATGTCTCCAGATAGTTGGTGGCCATGCCAATCTCAAGTGACAGCCCCATGGGTTTCAGGGCTTGCTCCATGATCTCCCGGGTGTAGGTTCTTTTTGCTGCAAGTACCGCAGGATAACCGGCTAGGTCACTTAATTGGAGTCTTCTTTTTTTGGTCAATGGATGATTGTCTGCGGCAACAAAAAGCAGGGAATCATGCCATATCTTAGTCGTCGCCAGATTCTGCCTAGGCTGAATGGGCAGAGTAACAATGGCAAGTTCCAGGTCGCCATGTTCCACTGCAGTACAGGCTAACTCTGAATCCATGAAGCGGATATCCAGTTTAACCTCAGGATATTCCTGGCTGTAACGCTTCAGGGCCGGGGGTAGACGCCTGAGTCCTACATGGTGACTGGTTCCCATGGTGAGTGTGCCGCTGATTGTCCCTGTCAGATTGCTAATGCTACGTCGGATATCTTCCATCTCCAAAAGCATTTTCCTTGCTCTCGGAAGCAGGGCTTTTCCTGCTTCGGTGAGATTGATTTTGCGACTGATACGATCAAACAGCTGTGTATTTAAATCCCGCTCCAGGGTGGAGACTCGTTTGCTGACAGCCGGCTGAGTCAGATGCAATTGCTCTGCTGCCGCCGAGAAGGAGCTGATCTCTGCGACGGTGACAAATGCGTGGAGTTCATTGATGTTCATCGGTTCATTCCCAGGGCGAAATATTGCAGCTTTCAATATTCTATTTAGTAATTATAAACATAAAAAAGATGAATTTGTTTTATCTTTTCGCCGGGGCTATGCTTTCGTCTCCACACTCTCTCGTGAACATCTGCACAATGTTATTGAGACGGTGCTCTAAAGACAGGTAACAGAATTATGAGCAATAAAACTCTTTACGATAAAATCTGGCAGGATCATCTGGTGCGAACGGATGAAGGTGGCACTGCACTCCTTTATATTGATCGGCAGTTAGTCCATGAGGTGACCTCTCCTCAGGCTTTTGAAGGATTGCGCCTGAGCGGTCGCCAGCCCTGGAGATTGGATGCCACCATAGCAACGCCGGACCACAATGTACCCACTGCCGGACTGGAGCTGGGGATAACGGATCCGATTGCGCGTCTTCAGGTTGAGACCCTGGATAGCAACTGCCGGGAGTTCGGTATTACCGAATTCGGCATGGGCGATATACGTCAGGGCGTCGTGCATGTCATGGGTGCGGAACAGGGCTTGATTCTTCCGGGAATGACCGTGGTTTGCGGCGACTCGCATACCGCCACCCACGGTGCCTTCGGCTCTCTTGCCTTTGGCATTGGCACTTCGGAAGTGGAGCATGTACTGGCTACCCAATGCCTGATCCAGAAGAAGTCCAAATCCATGCTGGTGAGCGTCAACGGGGAGCTCGGTAAGGGCGTCACTGCCAAGGATATCGTGTTGGCAATTATCGGAACCCTCGGCACAGCCGGTGGTACCGGTTATGTCATTGAATTTGCCGGTGAGGCGATTCAGAGCCTCTCTATGGAGGGTCGCCTGACCGTCTGTAATATGGCTATCGAGGCAGGTGCCCGGGCCGGTTTTGTGACAGTGGATGATACAACTATCGAATACCTCAAGGGGCGACCCTACTCTCCGAAGGGTGAGGCGTGGGACAAAGCGGTCGTTGCCTGGCAGCACCTTCACAGTGATGAGGGTGCGGTGTTCGATACAGAAGTCCATCTCGATGCCGCCGCCATTCAGCCTCAGGTTACTTGGGGGACTTCGCCCGAAATGGTGCTGCCGGTGACTGGCCGTGTCCCTGATCCGGAAGCTGAAGCCGATAGTGTGAAAGCGGAAGGCATGCGTCGCGCCTTGGAGTATATGGGGCTGGAAGCCGGCACGCTTATCTCTAAAATTCGCCCTGACCACGTCTTTATTGGATCCTGCACCAATGGTCGTATTGAAGATCTGCGGGCGGCGGCCGGAGTAGCCAAGGGCCATAAAGTGGTAGAAAACATTGTCCAGGCACTGGTGGTTCCAGGGTCCGGTCTGGTTAAGCAACAGGCGGAGAAAGAGGGCCTGGACAAGATCTTTATCGAAGCTGGTTTTGAATGGCGTGAACCGGGCTGCTCCATGTGTCTGGCGATGAATGCTGACCGTCTTGCGCCGGGTGACCGTTGCGCCTCCACTTCGAACCGGAATTTCGAAGGGCGACAGGGGCAGGGTGGTCGCACTCACTTGGTGAGTCCGGAGATGGCGGCTGCGGCTGCGGTAACCGGTCATTTTATTGATGTGAGAGAGTTGGGTTAACTGTAGATTTAACTTAAAAATACCACTATTACATATTGATTTATAATGTAAATATAAATCACATTAAGTATTCAGTGGTGTGAGATGAGATAGATAAAAATGGAAAAGTTTAATACTTTTACGAGCATCGTGATCCCACTGGATCGTGCCAATGTGGATACCGATGCCATTATCCCCAAGCAGTTTCTGAAATCCATCAAACGCACAGGTTTTGGACCTTACCTGTTTGATGAATGGCGCTATCTGGATCATGGGGAACCGGAGATGGATTGTACCCATCGTCCGTTGAATCAGGAGTTTATACTTAATGACCCTCGTTATCAGGGGACACAGATACTCCTGGCCAGAGACAACTTCGGTTGTGGTTCTTCCCGTGAGCATGCGCCTTGGGCACTGGATGACTACGGCTTCCGGGTAGTGATTGCCCCGAGTTTTGCCGACATTTTCTTTAACAACTGTTTCAAGAATGGCATCCTGCCAATCAAGCTTGCCGGCGGTGTTATCGACAGTCTGTTTCAGCAAGCATCTTCTGAGAATCTTCTGGAGATGAAGGTTGACCTGTCGGCTCAGCAGTTGCATCTGGCTGACGGTGAAGTGATCGAATTTGATGTGGATGATTTCCGCAAACACTGCTTGCTTGATGGACTGGATGATATTGGTCTGACGCTGCAGCATCGCGATGAGATTGCAGCATTTGAGAAGAAGCGCCGGGAACAGGCTCCCTGGGTCTTTTCTGGCTAGTATTTGTTGGCATACCCTTAAAATCAAGGGGCGCAGAGAGCACAGAGGAGCGCAGATACACTCATTATGATGCTGTATCATGCTCTGGTTTATTTAGAACTATACGAATAATTAAGGTTAAATAGTAATGAGTAAGAATATTCTGGTTTTACCCGGTGATGGAATCGGTCAGGAGATTGTTGCCGAAGCGGTAAAGCTCCTGGCATGTCTGCGAGATGATTTTGGTCTGGATATCGATATGGATGAGGCATTGATCGGCGGTACTGCCTACGATGCCACCGGCACTCCACTGCCGGATGCCACCCTGGATCTGGCCAGGGAATCTGATGCCATTTTGCTGGGTGCCGTTGGTGGAACCAAATGGGAGTCTTTGGATATTTCAGTACGCCCCGAACGTGGACTGCTGGGACTGCGTAAAGAGTTGGGCTTGTTTGCCAACCTGCGGCCGGCCATCCTCTATCCCCAGCTGGCCGATGCATCCACCCTGAAACCTGAAGTGGTATCCGGCCTGGATATTATGATTGTGCGTGAGTTGACCGGTGGGATCTATTTCGGCCAGCCCAGAGGCGTGCGGGAACTGGATAGCGGAGAGAAAGAGGGTTTCAATACCCTGGTCTACCGCGAATCTGAAGTGGACCGGATTGTGCGTGTGGCCATGGATATCGCCATGAAGCGTGGCAAACGGGTCTGCTCTGTGGACAAGGCCAATGTGTTGGAGTGCACCGAGATGTGGCGCGAAGTGGCCGTTCGGGTGGGCAATGATTTCCCGGATGTCGAACTCTCTCATATGTACGTGGATAACGCTGCCATGCAACTGGTGCGTGCGCCCAAGCAGTTCGATGTGATGGTGACCACAAACATGTTTGGTGACATTCTTTCTGACTGTGCCGCCATGCTTACCGGGTCTATCGGTATGCTGCCTTCTGCCTCTCTGGATGAGAACGGCCGCGGCATGTATGAGCCGATCCATGGATCGGCACCGGATATTGCAGGTCAGGGTGTGGCAAACCCTCTGGCTACCATTCTCTCGGTGGCTATGATGCTGCGTTACTCTCTGGGTCAGAGCGAGATGGCCGACCGGATAGAGAGTGCGGTGATGAAAACTCTGGATGAAGGTTTCCGGACTCCGGATATTTATTCTGAAGGAATGAATAAGGTTGGAACCGAAGAGATCGGTGATGCGGTTGTTGCTGCACTACGTGCTAATTAATTCATCTAAATTATTCAATAAGTAGGTTAAGTTAATGAAAAGGATTGGATTTATTGGTTGGCGTGGTATGGTTGGCTCGGTATTGATGGACCGTATGCGTGCGGAGAAAGATTTCGATCTGATAGATGAGCCGGTCTTTTTTACCACCTCCCAGGTAGGGCAGCAGGGACCGGATATCGGTAAAGCGATCCCACCGCTAAAAGATGCCAGTGACTTGGATGAGCTGAAATCCATGGATGTCATTGTCTCCTGCCAGGGTGGCGGATATACCAAGCAGGTGTTTGGCAAACTCCGCGCAAACGGCTGGCAGGGCTATTGGGTTGATGCCGCCTCCACGCTCCGCATGGAAGATGACAGTATTATTGTTTTGGATCCGGTGAATATGGATGTCATTACCGATGGACTGGGATCAGGCGTGAAAAACTTCATTGGTGGCAACTGCACCGTCAGCCTGATGTTGATGGGGCTGGGCGGGCTGTTTCGGGAAGGCTTGGTGGAGTGGGCGACAGCCATGACCTATCAGGCGGCTTCCGGTTCCGGCGCGAAGAACATGCGTGAACTGCTGAGTCAGATGGGCAGCGCCCATGGGGCGGTGAAGGAACTGCTGGATGATCCTTCATCGGCTATTCTCGACATTGACCGGCAGGTGGCGGATAGATTGCGCAGTGATGAGTTTCCAACCGATAACTTTGGTGTTGCACTCGCCGGAAGCCTGATTCCCTGGATCGATACCGAAATGGAAAATGGCCAGAGCCGTGAGGAGTGGAAGAGTAGCGCTGAGACCAACAAGATCCTCGGACTTGAGAGTAATCCACTCCCTCTGGATGGTCTCTGTGTCCGTATCGGTGCGATGCGGTCTCATAGTCAGGCACTGACAATCAAATTGACCAGGGATGTGCCGGTTGATGAGATAGAGGATATTCTTGCTTCTGCGAACGAGTGGGTAAAATTGATACCCAATGAAAGAGAGCTGACCATTCAGGAGCTGACCCCTGCCATGGTGACCGGCACTTTGAGCGTACCGGTAGGCCGCTTGCGTAAACTGGCGATGGGCGGTGAATATCTCTCTGCATTCACTGTGGGCGACCAGCTGTTATGGGGTGCCGCGGAGCCGCTGCGTCGTATGTTGCGCATTTTGCTGGAGCGTTGAAAATAACAAATAGTGAATGGGAGTCTGTTTTGCTCGGTGGGGTAGAAAGCCACCGGGCAGACTTTATTATTTTGCTCAAAAATTAAAGTTAGACCAAGTCTTGCCGATTCTAGTGTGGATTGTAGCCGGAAACTGGTCTTAATAACCCGATGCAATGGTGAGCATGTCTGGCCTTAACGAAAAAATGCTTTCCACTCTCTTGAGTCTGAAGAAAGTAGTGGGTAATCTTCTAGAAAGAGCAGTGGTTCAAACTATTTGGCTTGTCAGGATTTTTGAAAGATGGTATTTATACGCAATAGTTAGGCGGTAATTATTAAGTTTATTCTACCCTGGGGGAGTCTGCTGCAAATGCGGTGGATTGGTTACTGTGCAAGGATCACTATCTACCTGGGAAAATTTTTCAGAGAATTGGCACAGAATGGGGAAGACATGGTTCATAAATTATCCCTTGCTTTGGCGCTTGCAATAGGCGTTACACCATTTTGCGTAACTGCATTGGGCTTGGGCGATATCCATTTAAAATCGGCACTGAATGATTATTTCAGCGCGGATATCAATTTACTGTCTGTGGCGGCAGGTGAAATTTCTGATGTCAGGGTGGAACTGGCATCCTCCGGTGCCTTTCAGCGAGCAGGTATCGACCGGCCATTTGCTCTCACCAAACTCCGTTTTAAACCGGTGGAGTTACCGGATGGTACCTCGGTTGTTCAGGTCACTAGTCGTGATCCTATCCGGGAGCCTTTCCTTAACTTCCTGATAGAAGTGAATTGGCCAAAAGGGAAAATAGTTCGTGAATATACCGTGTTGCTGGACCCGCCAGTAACGCTGGACGGGCACCCAGTACTGGTGCAGTCTGCTCAGGCCAGTATGCACTCTTCTGCAACGTCTTCAAATACAGTTGGACAATCGCTGGTTCAGCCTTTCGATGTCTCCTGGGCTGGCGGAGGTGCTGCTTCCGAATATGGGCCAACGAAAAGAAATGACACCCTTTGGAGCATCGCCAAAAAAGTGAGGCATCAGGGTGTAACAATGAATCAAGCAATGATGTTGCTGCTCCAGGCTAATCCCCAGGCCTTCATTAAGCAGAACATCAACAATCTCAAAGTTGGGCAGATTCTGCGAGTGGCTGATAGTGAAGAGATGATGCTTCTGGGTACTAAGGAGGCAGGTTCGGCTTACCGTGAGCAGATGTATGCCTGGCAGGCGGACCGTAAACCTGCCGCAGCATCTGTTGCAGAGCCGGAAATCACAGCTCAAGCAGCGGTTACTCAGGTTGAGGCAGAGAGCGATGTGCTCACAGCAGAACTGAAAATTGTATCTGCCCGGCCGGAAGGAGAGGATGAGGCGGGTGCTGGTGACGATGAACAAAACAAAGCTCAGACCGTTGATCGACTGGCCCAGGATCTGATCATTGCTCAGGAAGCTACCGATAGTGCTATACAAGAGGGTGAAGAGTTACGCTCCCGGGTGGGAGACCTGGAAGCCCAGTTAAACGATCTGCGGCGGTTGTTGACGCTGAAAGATGACCAGCTTGCCCGCCTTCAGGTGGCGCTCGTCGATGGTATTAAAGAGTTGGATGAAGGCGCTCAAGTTGTTCCGAAATCCGAAGGTGAAGAGGTTGTTACAGCAGAAAAAGTTGTTGCTGAGGAGATAGCTGCTGCAAAGGAAGAGGCGTCTGTCTCTCAGGCAATAATTAAGCCTGTGGCGGCTATTGAGCCTTCAAAACAGCAGATGCAGCCCTCTCTGATGGATAAGGAAAAAAGCTTATTCGAGCGGATATCAGGTGATGCCACAATGCTGGGTGTTAGCCTGACTTCGATTGTGGTGGTGGTGGTCTTGTTATGGGTGGTTATCAGTAGGCGCCGATCCAACAGTGCTAATTTTCAGGAGAGTATTCTGGTCAGTGGCATGGAGGATAGTGAAGCTGAGCCTATGGAAGGGGTACCAACCGGTACCACAACGCAGATAGCTGAAGAGACTTCTTTCCTGAGCGACTTTTCACCCAGTGACATTGGTGCGTTGCAGGATGAGACCGGCGAAGTAGACCCGCTAGCCGAGGCGGATGTTTATATCGCCTATGGCCGTTATCAGCAGGCTGAGAAGCTGATCAAACAGGCAATTGAGCGAAATCCTGAGCGAGTCGAACTCAAACATAAACTCTTTGAGATTCTCTTTGCGGTCAAAGACAGTGACAGTTTCGTTGCCTTGGCAGAGCAGTCGGCGGCAGAAGGGATTAATAAGTCTGATGCTGATATCTGGTTAAAGGTGGTCGCGATGGGAGCGCAGCTGGCCTCGAGTCATGCACTTTTCTCAGGTGTAGATGCACCAGCACCAGTGAACAACGGTCAGGTAGATGCTGAACTGAACGCGCTGGAAGAAGATCTTGGTCTAGGCGACGGTCTTGATTTCGATCTGCCGGCTGAAACAGCTGCTGAAGATGAACTCGGCTCATTTACCCTTGATGATTTAAATGGCTTTAAGGAAGATGCACTAGCGACGGATTCAGGTGGTGACGATCTGGATCTTGGTGTTGATAATCTGACTCTGCCTGAGGCAGATACATCTGAAACTGCAGCTTCGGGAGAGTTGGAAGATACGATTCTCGATTTTAGTGATGTAGCGGAAACCGCAGGCACCGGAGATCAAGCGGACGACTCATTTGACGGGCTTGGGCTGAATCTTGACGCGGGTGAAGCAGCCACTGACCTGGAGACATCTCTCTCTCTTAGCGATGTGGAAGAGTTTGAGTCGACCTCATTATCCACAGGTGAGACGGATGAGATCGTCGATGAGGTGAATACCAAGCTGGATCTGGCTCGTGCCTATGTAGATCTGGGTGATGTAGAGGGTGCCCGCAGTATTCTGGAAGAGGTGTTGGGTGGGGGTAACCAAGGACAGCAGCAGGAGGCACAGCAACTGTTGGATCAACTTACCTGAACCGGATAACATTCGGTAATCTATCTATACAGGAGGCGCACCCCAGGTGCGCCTCTTTTTTGTCAGGAGGTTATTATAGATGCGCGTGGCGATGGGTATCGAGTATGACGGTACGTCATTTCATGGATGGCAACGACAGAAAGAGGGCATTGTAACCGTCCAGGATCGACTGGAATATGCCATATCCAAGGTGGCTGATCACCCGGTAACAGTCGCTTGCGCAGGCAGGACTGATACCGGCGTGCATGCCCTGGGCCAGGTTGTTCATTTCGATACGCCTTCAAACCGTTCATCCAGAGGCTGGCTGTTAGGCAGTAACGTGAATCTTCCCCCTGATATCAGTGTCACCTGGGTGAAGCAGGTACCTGAGCATTTTCATGCTCGCTTCTCTGCGGTTAACAGGCGCTACCGCTATATTATTATGAACCGCAACAGCCGGTCTGCGATTTGGCGTGACCGGACGGTCTGGCAGCATCATCCACTGGATGCGG